>CAZRYD010000039.1:0-8557 GCA_964604225.1 uncultured Caldilineaceae bacterium | reverse complement strand
AATGTCGTCACCACCGTCGTCTCGACTGAGTCGACGCGTCCTGGCAGTCCCTCTCCTGCTGATAACGCCGATGAGTTAAATCCACCCCCTATCACGGCCACGATTGCCGCTACTGGTCCGATCCAAGAGACTCCCCTCCCAAGCAACCAAACAGCCGGCCGCACTGCGGAAAACGAAGGTGAGGCAGGAACTGAAGTCGAGTCCACTTCTGAAAATCGCGACACCACTGAAGCCAGTCCATCGGCTACGACCGCGCCGGGTGCGGGCACTCCTATGGCCAGGATCACCCCCGCTGCCAGCCCAGGTAACGAAAATGACAGCACCAACCCCGCAACGGTTGCAACTGAAAACAGCGTTACCCCTCAGGGGAACGAGTCCGCAAACACCTCCAGCAATGAGACACCGATCTCTATCGGAGATCTCCCCAGGGTCCACGAACTCTGGGAGTCGACGGGGATTGAGACACCAGCCAATGCCAGTGGGGGCGCAACCGCATCCATCACCCGTACCCTGGTCGCGTCCGAAACAATAGCCGCGATACCCCCTGACGGATTGCCGGTCACCGGAATCGTCACCCGGCGGGGGATGAATTGGGCGGCGCTGGCAATAGTTGTAGGATTACTCATAGCAGGCGCTATAGCGCTGATACATCCCCAGTCGGGCCGAAGATAGACTGTATTCCCAATCTTTTACTGATGCGTAATGCGCAATGATTTACGGTCAAAATTGTTACGCATCACGAATACTGACGAATTATTTTCTTGGAAAAGCCTTATCAGTTATTACGTAACTCTGACAATGACACGCGTTGGGCCAGGATGCGCTGGATAAGCCCAACCAGCAGCGCCGTGCGTGGCACAAGGCTGGTCCGCTCGATGTATTCATCCGGGCCGTGATCCAGGCCGCCGACCGGTCCCAGGCCGTCGAGCACGGGCACGCCCAGGGCGGAGATCATATTAGCATCCGATGCCCCGCCGGTGACGGCATCTTTGATTTCAAAGCCCAATTCCCGCGCCGCGCCCTGAGCCAACTCAACCAAGAAAGTCGTGGCCCGATTTTTGGCCATCGGGAAGTAGCTAAAACCACCCTGGATTTGCACCTGAGTCCCCGGTACAGTTGTCTCCCGGTTTAAGCCGGCCACGGCGTGCCGAATGGCTGCGACCCCATTCAGGTCAACGGCCCGAACGTCAACTTCCAACTCGGCTTCTTCGGGTACTACGTTATGCTGCGTCCCGCCGCTGATGACCCCCGTATTGACCGTAACTCCGGGGGCAATGCCATTCAATTTTTGGAAGGCAATCACCTGGTGGGCCATTTCTAGAATCGCGTTCGCACCTTTCTCCGGTTCCACCCCGGCGTGAGCCGCTTTACCCTTGACTCGAACCGTGTAGACTCCGGCTCCTTTGCGGGCGCTGACAATATCGCCATTCATGCGGGCCGCTTCCAGCACCAGCGCCGCATCCATCGACTGGGCGACCGGGGTGTACAACGTCCGCGAAACCGGCGAGCCCAGCTCTTCTTCGCTGTTGAAAAAGAAGGTCAGTTCGGCAAAGTCGGCAAAGCCGGTGATTTGGAGCGCCCGCATGGCATACATGCCGACCAGCAAACCGCCCTTCATATCACACACGCCGGGTCCCATAATATGTTGACCCTCAAAGCGCATGGGGCGAATAGCCGCGGTGCCGTCGGGATAAACGGTATCCAGATGGCCGATTAACATGATCAGGCCTGCGCCTCGACCGCGCAGCCGAGCCAGCCAGCAATCACCGTAGTCGGCGAGCGGAAAGTGCTGTACTTCCCAGCCCCAGGCTAAACAGCGAGCACGAATCCACACGCCGACCTGGTCAACTCCGGCCTTGTTTTCGCTGCCGCAGTCAAGGTTGACCAGCGCGGCCAGGTCGGCCAGAAAATCTGCTTCAATTGAGTTCAAGAAAGAAATAATTTTATCCATGACGTTTCCCCGATTTAGTGGACAGGGAGTTAATCGATTAAAGCTAGCTTTTCAAAATTGACGGGGCTTTGATAATGCAAAGCCGAGTGACGCCTGAAGCAATTGTAAAAAACTTCAATGTACTCAAAAATATCCGTTTTAGCCTACGCTTTGGTTTGATAGTAGCAATAATGATGAACCAACTCTGGTTTCAACGTGCCAAAAAAGCTTTCGGTGGGGACATTGTTGTAACAGTTACCCTTGCGGCTCATACTACAACACATTTGATATTGGGTCAACAGGGCTTGATACTCGTCGCTGGCGTACTGACTGCCCCAGCGGCTACCTTACGGTTTTCTGTTACTTTGCGCGGGATTGGCCTGTTAGGGTGTTGAGGCTGTCTCATATTTACAAACATGTCTTTCATTGCGTGCCATCGAACCAGCCCATCGTGTGACCGGTCCAGCCACCGCCTGCCCGCAGGGGAGTCGGATGGGGCAGCAGCGGGGCTGGGGTGGAAAAGTCGGCGGGGCGCGGTCCAATACCCGGTCAGGCTAAAATTCCCCTGGCTCAATAGGTTTGAGGTATAATAGTTGGATAAGGTTTAATGAGACCAATCCCCCGAGGGGGAGGGGACTCACTCATTGACTATGTATTAGCGGATTTTGTGGTCAAACCTCATAAGGCATTACCACAGACGGATGAGATTCTCAGGCTTGACTAGATCGGCGTTGAGGTTCAACAACGTGCTTACGCGCAAAGGAGTAAACCAATGCTGTGCAAACTCAAAAACTTTAGCCGTTATGCCAGGGTGCTTATCTTTGTTTTGTTCCTGGGCCTGGCGGCCTGGGCTATGGTTGTCGTGCCTACGGTGGTTGCGGCGGGGCCAGACCCGGACGCGCAACCCTTTGAGTGGGTGGGCCATTACGGCGGCCCGGCCCAGGGGTTAGCCGTGCAGGGTGATTTGGCCTATGCCGGCTTTGGCGCTGAACTGGCCATCCTGGATATTTCCACGCCGGACCGGCCTGAACGGGTAGGCTACGCTCTGCTCTCAGAGCAAATCCTGGCCGTGCATGTCTCTGGCCCCTACGCTTTTGTGCGCTCCCCGGCCCATTGGTGGGTGCTGGATGTCTCTCAAGTAAGCCGGCCGACCGTCGTCCGTGAGGTCGAGGCCGGGATAGAGGATTCGGTCTTGGCGCAGGGGGTGGTCTATGCTGCCGGCGGGGGGCTGCACATCATTCCTCTGGCTGCTCCGGACCAGGCATTTTTCTACCGCACGCCCGGCTCAGTCAAACAAGTTGCTGTCATGGGCAATACTATCTACCTGGTCGAATCCTCGGAGGGCAGTCCGGGCAACAGCTTGTATGGCTTGCGCGTCCTCAACATTTCAGACCCCACCAGGCCGGTTGAAGTAAAGTTTTACCCCTCCAACCAGAAGATTGGGGATATTGCCGTCGCCAATAATTACCTTTATTCAATTTACGAAAACAGATATTTACAGGTGCTTGACGCCTCGCAACCAACCCGGTTATCCGAGGTAGATTTCTATGATACCACCGGCCAGGTATCCCAGGTTATGATCGAGGGCAGCTATGCCTATCTTTTTCTGCCTGGTTATAGCCACGACCTCCAAATTGTTGATATTTCTACCCCGGCCCGGCCCACCCCACTGACCACCTTGATCCTTTCAAACAGCCTCAGGAGTTTGGCGGTGGACAATGACTATCTGTACCTGGCGGCCGGGATCGGCGGAGTCCAGGTGCTGGACATTACCGATCCCGGCCACCCCAGCGAGGTTAGCCGCTACGGGGCTGGAGGCTGGCGCGTTATGGCTGTGGCCGGCGGCTACGTTTATTGGGTTTCAGGTCAACAGCAGCTTCAACTGGTAGATTTCTCTAACCCGCGGCAGCCTGTCATCGTTGGCAGTTACCTTGCGCCCAATCCCATTGCCAAAGTCACCGTAGCCAATGAGCATGCCTATGTGCTGCTCACCGGCGGCGACTTGCACCTTGTACAGGTATCCGACCCAACCCGGCCCAAGGAAGTTGGCGTTTTCACGCTGCCGGGGCTAATTCTGGATATGGTCATCAGGGATAATTATGCCTATATCGGCACTACCGAGAGCAGCTTGCACATTGTGGACCTCTCATCCCCTGCTGCTCCCCAGGAAATTGGCGTTATCCAGCTCACCTCCGAGTGGGTGTGGGGCGTGGCCGTAGAAGGCGACCTTGCCTACCTGTTAGGCGATCAGTTACACGTGGTGGATATTTCAAATCCAACCGCCCCCCGCCAGCTTGGGGCCACCGATTACCACTTTTCTGACTTGGTAGTTACCAGCGCCTCCAGTTTAGTCGTTAAAGACCGATATGTCTTTATCGGTGGGGCCAGAATTGATATAGTGAAAGGGGATTGGACGCTGATTGACGCCACCAACCCGGCAGCGCCTGTATCCCTCAATCTCAGCCATACCCAAAAGTTGCAAACACCGATTGATGCAGTGGTCGTCGCCGGCAACGATCTGTACATCGGCTGGACCACCGGCATTCAGAGGCTCGATATTTCCAACCCGGCCCTGCCGCTCGATATTGGCCTTTTTCCCCTGACGGGTATTGAAAGCATAGAGTTTCTTGATGGGGTTGAACACCTGATTGTTTCCGGCCAACAACTCTACGCCAGCACCAGAAACGGTCAAGTATTTGTGTTGGAAATAAAACCAGCCCCCACCCTGCCTAAACCCAGTTTAAACCTCACCCTGGCTAACCACCTGGGGGGAAAAACCAACGCCCTCTTTATTCAGGATAATTATGCCTATGCCGGTTTTGGGCCGGAATTGGCCGTGCTGGACATCGCTAATCCAAACCAGCCTGTTCGAGTGGGTTATGTTATCTTGTCTCATGCCAGCGGGAGTAAATCAGTCATCATAGAAGATATGGCGGTTGTGGGGGCTTACGCTTATGTTTTGACCGGGGATAATCTATATCTTGTAGATATTTCAGACCCAGCTGCCCCCAGCGAAGTTAACTTTGTGCCGTTGGCAGGCAGCGGCAGGGCCATCGCCATTGTGGATCAGACGGCTTACGTGCTACAGCAGTATTGCGGCCGGGCCGGCAGCCACACTTCCTGCCAGGAGGCCGTGCACCGCTTTGATATTTCTACCCCCACCGCCCTCACGGAACTGGATCGCTATCCCCTGGATTTGAGGACCGGCTACAGTGGGGAGAGTGCAGGCCAGAAAGTGACGGTGGCCCTGGATGAATATCTCTACCTTGACGACCCGCAAAGTGGGCTAAAAATCACCAATATGTCTGGCAAAACCACTGAGTCATCCTATATTGGTGAGGCCCATATGGTGTTTGCCGACAACTACGCCTATGTTACCAATATAGATCACGGCGATCTACAAATATTCGACCTATCCAACCCCATCACACCAACCCTGGTCAGCCGTTATGATACCTCCAAACGGCCCACCCAATGGATCGGGCTGACCGGCAGCGTCCTCTATTTTGCCGAAGGCCCCTCCTTTGATGAAAAACAAAAGGGTACGGGCAGCTACGGGCTGCGCATCCTGGAGGTCACCAACCCGCTTGCGCCGACCGAGTTGGGCTTCTTCCCTACCTCAGAACCGGTCCAAGAGCTAAAGCTTGCCGGCCGGCAAGCCTATCTGGTGACGGCCAGCGGCATCCATATGTTAGACCTGACCAACCCGGCCCGCCCGCTTGAAAAAGGCGTTTACCACTCCCCGCCGGCGGTGTTCGACCTGGTCAGGCAGGGCGACTATGCCTACAGCGCTGTTGGGGATACGCTTAACCTGCACGTGATAGATATTTCAAATCCAGAGCAGCCCCAAACTATCGCCGCTTCCCTATCTACAGACCCCACCATCAAATATGGCTCCGACGGAGAGGTGCGTCTGGCCCATACCCACGCCTATATCTTTGACCAAACTCGAATGCGGGTAGTGGATATTTCAGATCCACCTACCCCTCAAGAGGTGGGGCTGCGTAACAATAACTGGACACAGGTCACGGCAGTGGGAGATTATATCTATACCTGCTCAAACGCTACCCTGCAAGTAATGACTGTGTCAAACCCCATCACCTGGACACAGGTAGCAACGCGCAGCTTATCGAGCAACTATTGTCCTACGGAAATAACCGCCGCAGGGCCTACCCTCTACCTGGCCGGGCCAGAAATTGGGCTGCGCCTGTTCAACATCTCAGACCCCGCCGCGCCGGTTGAACTTGGCAAGGTTGAGAACATCAGGCCCTACTATGTTGCTGTTAGCGGTGATTATGCCTACCTGGTCAACTCTGAAAAGGGGCCTCAGGTGTATGATGTCTCTAACCCGGCGGCTCCGGCGCTTGTCGGCGAGGTGGATTTAGGCTTGTTTGGTACGTCGTGGCATCCCCAGGATTTGCTGGCCGTGGATCAATATCTCTACCTGGCCGATGGCCCCGTTGGCTTGCGGGTGCTAGATGTCTCGGATCCAACCACTCCCACCGAGGTCGGTTATTATTCGCTGCCGGCCTGGGCCAGGCGGATCACGCTGGTAGATGATTACATTTATGTGGCGGCTCAAGAGGGCGGATTATTCATCTTCCAAACTGTTTCTGGCAATTGATTTTGAATGAAACCGACTCAAGCCTCTTGAGCGACCATACTAAACTCCACTACCTCGCCGGTTACGGTAAAGATGACCCGCTCGCAGATGTTGTTGACCCGGTCGGCCGTGCGTTCCAGGTTGTGCGCTGCCCAGGTCAGATAGTTAGCCTGGTCAATATTTTGGGGGTTTTGCATAATCAGGGTCAAGAGTTCCCGATAAACCTGGTTATAAAGCGAGTCTACCTCATCATCTTCGGGGGGAATGGAGCGGGCCAGTTCAACATCGCGGTTGATAAAAGCCTCCAGGGAGCGGTGCAACATGTCGCGGGCCTTCTCGGCCATGCGCGGAATATCTATCAGGGGCTTGATGAGCTCGCCCGGACCAATCATCAGGTTGATCTTGGCAATCCCTTTGGCGTAGTCGCCAATCCGTTCCAATTCTGAAGCGATATCCAGGATGGCCGCCAGGGTGCGCACGTCGCCGGCCGTGGGCTGCTGAGTAGCAATGAGGGTCAGGGTATCGTGTTCAATGGTCAGCCGCTTTTCATTGACCCGTTGATCGTAGGCTATCAAGCGCTGCGAACCCTCCATATCACGCCGTTTGAGCACGTCAACGGCATCCATCAACATGCTTTCGACCATGCTACCCAATAACAGAACCTCATCCTGCAGACGCTTTAGGTCTCGGTGAAAACTTTCTCGCATTCCTTACATCCTTTCAAGTGTTGGAGTATAGAGTGAGGTCAAGCCCGGTTCAACTCTTTCATCTCGCCGGTTACGGCAAAAACCACCCACTCACAGATATTGACCACCCGATCGGCGGTGCGCTCCAGGTTGTGGGCTACGCGTGACAGGCATGCCGCGTGATGGGTGTTAGACGGGTCAGTTTTGATGACTACGACAAGGGCTTGGCAAACCTCATGGTAAAGTTGATCGACTTCATCATCCCGAGCCGGAATAGACCGAGCCAGGGTTAGATCTCGCTCGGCCAAAGCTAAGAGCGATTGGCGCAGCATCGCCCGCCCCTTTGCACCCATCTGCGGGATAATATGCACAAAAGGTTCAGACAGAGGCTGTTCGGCCAGGTTAAGCGTCGATTGAGCAATACTGGCGGCATAGCCGCCCATACGTTCCAGTTCGGCCACTACTTCCAGCACGGCTACCAGGGTACGCAAATCACTCGCCACCGGCTGCTGCGTGGCAATTTGCGAGAGCGTCTCGGCTTCAATTGCGGCTCGTTTGCTGGTGAGAGTACGATTGTCAACGATAATACGCCGGGCGCTGGACAAATCCTGTTGGATGAGCGCCTCCACCGCCCCCTCGAGCGCACCATCAACCATGCACCCCAAGAGCTGCAGCTCGGTCTGTAACATTTGCAGCTTTTGCTCAAAAGCTTGCCTTAACATGCAAGCTACTCAAACCGCTGTGGAGGAAGTTGGTATCTGCACCGTGGCCAGATAATCAAGCACCCGTTGCCGGATATCATCTCGCACGGCTCGGAAAACGGCCAATCGCTCTGCCTCACTGCCGGTGGCTTTGGCCGGATCGGGAAAGCTGATGTGCGCTACCTTCCCCTGCCCCAGCCAGACCGGGCAATCCTCGGCCGCGTCATCACACACCGTGACCACCAAATCGGGGCCGACATAGCGAAATTCGTCGGCCGATTTGGACCGGTTTTGTGAGATGTCAATCCCCAGCTCAGCCATCGTCTGGATGGCCAGCGGATGGACATAACCCGCCGGTTTGGTTCCCGCCGAGTAAGCCTCCCACTCATCGTCCCTAAAGTAATTGACCAAACCCTCGGCCATCTGACTGCGGCAGGAATTGCCCGTACATAGGAAAAGTACTTGTTTCATGGTGGTTACCCCCTACTCGTTGATATTTCGTGGGGGAGCAGGGGAGAAAAATTATTTCTTGCACCCCTACCCCTCTGTTGTTATCCAAATCGGCCCGTAATATAATCCTCAGTCCGCTTGTCTTTGGGATTGGTGAACAGGTCCTGGGTGGGGCCGTATTCCACCA
>CAZRYD010000038.1:0-28498 GCA_964604225.1 uncultured Caldilineaceae bacterium | reverse complement strand
TTTGGCTCTCCTTGTTCAAGGTCCCTAAACTCGCCTAATTTTTGGGACGCCCCCGCTGGCAAATTGCACCTATGCTGTGATTGTGTTAATATGAATTCATCCAAAAATAGAGAAAGTGAATAGCGAAGATGACCAAGCGAAAAACAGCTTCCACCCAAGAAACGCCGTCAGCTAGCCCTGCTCCATTCTTGACTGACTTTGATATTTATCTTATGGCGCAGGGTACGCATGAACGCGCCTACGAAAAAATGGGGGTGCATCTGACTGAAATGAACGGCCAAAAAGGCGTCCATTTTGCTGTCTGGGCGCCCAACGCTCGGCAGGTTTTTGTGATGGGCGATTTTAATGGCTGGCACGGCGAGAGCCACCCCTTGAACTCCAGCGACAGCGGCATCTGGACGCTGTTTGTGCCAGGGCTAGAAGAGTTTACGGTTTATAAATATCGTGTGGTTAGCCAAAGCGGCCAGAGTTTTGACAAAGCCGACCCCTATGGCTTTGCTATGGAGCAGCGGCCCAGAACCGGGTCGGTGGTGGTTAACCTTGATCGCTACCAATGGGGCGATGCTGATTGGGTGAGCCAGCGTACTCGGCGACAGGCTTTTGACCGCCCTATGTCAGTTTACGAAGTTCACCTGGGGTCGTGGCGCAAGGTGCCGGATGAGCAGTGGGGCACTCGTTACTTGAGTTATCGTGAGTTGGCTGCCGAATTGATTCCCTATGTCTTGGAACTGGGCTATACCCATATCGAACTGTTGCCCATTGCCGAGCACCCGCTGGATGCCTCGTGGGGGTATCAAGTGCTGGGGTTTTATGCTCCCACCAGCCGTTTTGGTACCCCGGAAGATTTGATGTATTTCATCGATCAATGCCACCAGCACAATATCGGCGTCATCCTGGATTGGGTGCCGGCCCACTTTCCCAAAGATGGCTCCGGTCTCAATTACTTTGACGGCACCCATCTCTACTCGCACGCCGATCCGCGCCAGGGTGAGCATCAAGACTGGGGCACGCTGATCTTTAATTATGGGCGCAACGAAGTGCGAGTCTTCCTCATTTCCAATGCTGTGTTTTGGCTGGACAAATATCACTTCGACGGGCTGCGGGTTGATGCGGTGGCCTCGATGCTCTATCTGGACTATTCGCGTCAAGAGGGCGAGTGGATGCCCAATGAATATGGGGGCCGCGAAAACCTGGCCGCGGTCAGTTTTTTACGCAAGACCAATGAGGTGGTGCATGGCCTCTTCCCCGGCGTGGTCACCGTGGCCGAAGAGTCAACCGCCTGGCCCATGGTCTCCCGCCCTACCTACACGGGCGGCCTGGGTTTTTCTCTCAAATGGAATATGGGTTGGATGCACGACACCTTGAAGTATATGAGCAAAGAAGCTATTCATCGCAAGTATCATCACAATGATATGACCTTTAGCTTGCTCTACGCCTTTACCGAGAATTTTGTACTGCCCCTCTCGCATGATGAAGTGGTGCACGGCAAAGGCTCACTGCTCAACAAAATGGCGGGCGATGAATGGCAAAAATTTGCCAACCTGCGCGCTTATTATGGCTTTATGTGGGGACATCCGGGCAAGAAACTACTCTTTATGGGGGGTGAATTTGGTCAATGGCAGGAGTGGAATTTTAGCGCCAGCTTGGAGTGGGCCGCGCTGACTGCCCCGACCCACCAGGGCATGCAGCGCTTTGTCAAAGATTTGAACCAGCTTTATCAAAATGAACCGGCCCTGTACGAAATTGATTTCGAGTGGACCGGTTTCACCTGGATTGATGCTAACGACAGTGATAACAGCATCTTTTCATTTACGCGTAATGCCAAGTCGGTAGATGAGTTTGTGGTGGTGATCAGCAACTTTACCCCGGTACCGCGCCATAACTATCGGATTGGCGTACCCAAACCGGGCTACTATCAAGAAATTCTCAACAGTGATTCCGCCCATTATGGGGGCAGCAACGTGGGTAATGGCGGCGGCAGAGCAACCGAAGATGTGCCGTGGCACGGCCACGCTCAATCGTTGTCTCTTACCCTGCCGCCTCTGGCCACCATGATGTTTAAGCTGGCGAGCTAAAAAGGACCGCCGACCACCGCAAAAATAAGAGATGTAATCTCCCGGCGGCCGGCGGTCAACCCTTACTCATCGTATTGGAGCAAAGAGAAGACATCGTAACCTTTTAAATTTTCGCGCCCTTTCAAAAAAGTTAACTCGATGGCGAAGGCCAGCCCCAGCACTTGTCCACCTAATTTTTCAACCAGGTTGCATGTGGCCTTGGCTGTACCACCCGTGGCCAGCAGATCGTCTACAATTAATATTTTTTGACCCTTTTCCACGGCATCTACATGGATTTCCAGGGTATTGCTGCCGTATTCCAGGGCATAACTTTCGGCAACAGTTGCTGCCGGCAGTTTGCCTGGCTTCCGCACCGGTACAAAGCCGACCCCCAAGTTATAGGCCAAAGGAATGCCAAAGATGAATCCTCTCGACTCGATGCCAACCACCCTATCTACTCCAGCATTCTGATATCGCGCAGTCAGGCGGTCAATGCTCTCCTTAAGAGCGGCTGGGTTTTTCAACAAGGTTGTAATGTCGTAAAATAAGATGCCTTCGATTGGAAAATCGGGCACACTCCGAATTGTCGCCGCTAGGTCCATAAAATTGCTCCCCATGATTAAAATTTAAGCTGTTGGCCCATTCTAGCAGAACCCTGTGGAATCAGCAAGGCCCTTTGTGGTATAATATGGTGGCGTATTTTTATGAGGTTCAGGCAAGGAAACAACATGAGTTTATTGAGCTATTGTTTCTCCCATTGGGAGAAGTGGTTTGTGCCGCTGATGGCCGGCCTGGCCCTAATTGTGGCCACCGGCTGTCAAACTGCTAGTTCGGCGGGCGCAACGACCGATTCAACGCCGGCTGTTCAACCGACCACGACACTCCAACCGGCCAGCACCCCTACCCTGGTAACAACGCCGACGCTGACCGCTACCAGTACTTCAGAAAGCGAAGTTTTAACGCTCACTTTTTGGACCGTTGAGGCCATTTCGCCCAAAGCTCCCGATGAATTGGGCAGCTTTATGACCCGCAGCCTGCGCACCTTTGAAGCAAACAACCCTAACATCAAAATAAAATTGCAACTAAAAAAGCCCAGCGGTAAGGGTGGGGTGTTAGATTTTCTAAGAACGGCCAGAGAAGTAGCTCCTTCTATTTTGCCGGATGTGGCCATTATGAATGCAACGGATCTTAATCAGGCCTACGCTGAGGGTCTGCTGCAAACACTTGATAACCGACTCGATCGATCTATCGTTCAGGATTTGCTCCCCGCCGCACGCAAAATGGGCACGGTTAATGAGCGGCTGGTCGGCGTTCCACTGAGCCTGGAAATGGAACATATGGTTTATAACACCAAGATTTTTACCGCCACGCCCATGTTGTGGAGCGATGTTTTAAGCAGCAATAACCGTTATCTTTTTCCAGCCAAAGGTGTCAACGGCTTGATCAATGATGCCACGTTGTCTCAATACTTCTCGGCGGGGGGTGTCTTCCACAATGATCAGGGTACGCTAAAAATCGATGACCGCGTTTTACAAGATGTTTTAACCTTTTACCAGCAGGCGCTCGAAAATAAGGTCATTGACCCATCCATTTTGGAAGCGGCTTCTACTGAAGAGCTTTGGCCCATTTATCGAGAAGGCGGAGCTGGCCTGACCCAGATTAGTGTCCGCCAGTATTTGACCGATCGGGGGTCACTCAATAGCACTGCCTTTGCCCCTCTGCCTGTGCAAAGCGACAAGGATACATCGGTGGCGATTACTCACGGCTGGACCTTGGTTTTAATCACCGGCGATATTAATCGCCAAAGAGCTGCCTTGCGCCTGATGGAGTGGTTTTTATCGACCAGCAACAACGCTACCTGGAATAATCTCAACAAATCTATCCCTACCAGAGATACCGCCTTTCAAGAATTGGAAGGCGACGATCCTTATTGGGCGTTTCTGACCGAGCAGCTCAATACAGCCCAGCCACAACCCGGCTTTCCCGGTTATGACCAGTTGGGCCGGATTTTTCAGCAAGCAGTCGAGCAAGTCATACGGGGCGAGGCTACTCCTGAGGAGGCCACCGCCACCGTTGTGGATGCGCTAACCCCATGAATAGGCCAATGACTCCTTTTTCTATTAACCCCCGCCAGATAGCCTGGCAGATGATTCGGGCTGCCCTGGAAGCTGTCAACCCGGCGATGGCTGTCAAAAATTACTTCAGCAGCCGGCCTGATGTAGTTAACCAGATCAAAGCAACCTCAGGCCGGGTAATTGTGGTGGGCGCTGGCAAAGCCGGCGCGCCGATGGCCGAAGCTGTCTCCGAAATTTTTACGGATAAAATCACTGCCGGTCGGGTCATCGTCAAATATGGTTATGTGACTGAAAAATCCAAAATCCAAAATATAAAATCTAAAATCCACATTTTGGAGGCTGGACACCCGGTGCCGGACCAGGCCGGATGGCTGGCCGCTCAAGAAATAGCCGAACTGCTCAAGCAAACTGAGGCCGATGATGTGGTCATCTGTTTAATTTCAGGCGGCGGCTCGGCCCTGTTGACCCTGCCGGCAGAGCCGCTGACTTTGAGTGACTTGCAGGCTACCACCACCGCCTTGCTGGCCGCCGGGGCCACCATCAACCAGGTTAATACCATCCGCAAGCATCTCTCCGCCATCAAAGGCGGGCGGCTGGCCCAGATAGCTACCCCGGCGACTGTTTACGCGCTGATTCTGTCTGATGTTGTGGGCGACCCGCTGGAAGTGATCGCTTCTGGCCCCACCGTACCCGATCCCACCACCTTTATCGATGCCTGGACCATTGTCGAGCAATTTGAACTCCAGAGCGCTCTGCCTCAGGCCGTCGTCCAGCGACTCCAGGCTGGGCTTGCGGGCCAGGTACCCGACACGCCCAAACCTGGCGATCCAATTTTTGAGCGAGTCCACAATATCATCATCGGTAGCAATCGGCTGGCCGCCCAGGCGGCGGTTCAGGCGGCGAAAGCGGCTGGTTTTGAGGCTCGCTTGCTGACCACGTTTTTGGAAGGTGAGGCCCGCGAGGTCGGTAAAGTTGTGGCGGCCCTGGCCAAAGGACTGGCCCGCGACGAGGGGCCGATTCCACGTCCGGCTTGCCTGGTTTTGGGCGGTGAAACAACCGTAACGCTCCGAGGAACTGGCCAGGGGGGACGTAATCAGGAAATGGCTCTGGCCGCGGCCCTGGCTTTGGCCGGTTGGCCCAATCTTTTGGTCACCTGTCTCGGCACCGATGGCAGTGACGGTCCCACCGATGCCGCCGGGGCTTTTGCCGACGGTCAAACTGTGGGTCGAGCCCAAGCAATAGGTGTAGCAGCCGTAGAGTATCTGAACCGTAATGACGCCTATAATTTCTTTGCCGCTCTGGATGACCTGATTCTGACCGGCCCCACCAATACCAATGTTAACGATTTGACCTTTATTTTGGCATGGTAAGTTGAAGCAAGCAGTAAGGTAGTTAGCAAGTTGCAAGACAAAATTGGCTATTGGCCATTAACCGTTGATTATTGACAATTAGTATGTATCATCCTATCCTGCGTCCTGGGGCGCAACGTCGACTGAAAAATATCGGCGAGGCTGATTTGGTGATTGGCTTGCCGACTTACAAAAATGCCCAGGCTGCGGCCCATGTCGCCAGAATAGCGCTGGCTGGCGCGCATCAGTATTACCCTCATCTGCGGACGGTGCTCGTCAACGCCGATGCTGGCCTTGAGACGACCACCCGCCGGACGGTCGCAGCTCAAGCCGTCAGCAATGGTTCCACGGATATGGTGGTTACCGGCCGCTACGAGGGGCTTTTGGGCCAGGGCAGTGCCACTGCGGCCCTCTTGGATGCGGCGCTGGCGCTGGATGCTAAGGCCATTATTATTTTAGATAGCCGGAACCGCACCATTACACCCAATTGGGTAGCCGGGCTGGCTCATTTAATTCTAGCCGATAAAGTTGATTTGGTTACCTCCCGTTACCGCTGGGCCTTACCTCATGGCGCTTTGAGCGACCTAATCGTTTACCCCCTCTTCCGGGCGTTGTGGGGCCGGAGTGTCCGCCATCCCGCTGCCCCCGATTTTGCCCTCTCTCCTCGCCTGGCCACCGCCGTGCTGGACGAAGATGTGTGGGAAACGGAAGCGGCAACGTTTGGTTTGCCGCCATGGTTGACAACTTATGCCATTTTAGGCCCCTGGCGGGTGGCTCAATCCGCTTTGGGAGAGAAATACCTGTTTCTTGATCCAGCCCCAGCCCTCACCAGCCGGGCTGAACGCAGAAATGCTAAAGCCCAGGCTATCCAATGGCAAGCCCAATTTCAAACAGTCGTGAGCGCCATGCTGCGTCTGGTTTATGATTATCGGCAGCACTGGGACAACGTGACTAATTTTGATTCCCTCTCAACCCTGACCCAATTTGTTTCACCGGCAACTGCGGAGGCAGTTGAGCCCAATCTTACTCCAGTAATAGACCCATCACCCTTGCTGGATGAGCTGGCGCTGGGCTGGATTGAGTATCGGCTGTTGTGGCAGCAGGTGCTTACTCCAGCTAATTTGGCTGCGCTTGAAGCGTTGGCCGTTCTTCCTCCGGATAGGTTTTACTTCCCGGCTGATTTGTGGGCGCGGATTGTCTATGATTTTGCGGTCGTTTTTAATAAGGGCGTGTGTGACCCATCTCAGGTCGTCAGTTCGCTCTGGCCGGTGTACCAGGGCCGCTTGGCCGCCTTTTTGCAGGAAGTAGCCGGATTGTCGCTGGTGGGCTACGAGGGAACCGTAGCCGCCCAGGCTGTCGAATTTGAAGAAACCCGTCCTTATCTCAAGGACCGCTGGCAAGCTTATCAACCTGCCTGAAACGCAGAGTGTAAAATCTACTACTTGAACAGGAGATCCAATCTATGACTATTCGTTTTGGCACTGATGGGTGGCGAGCCGTCATCGCCGAGAGCTTTACCTTTGAAAATGTGCGCCTGGTGAGTCAGGCCGTGGCCAGTTATTTGCTGGATGCCGCTGAGCCGGGTGCTCAGCTTGAGGTGGTGATTGGTTTTGATACTCGTTTCCTGTCGGATCGTTTTGCCGCCGAGGTAGCCCGGGTAATGGCTGCTAACGGTATTATCGCCCATCTGGCCCGCGCCGACGCCCCCACTCCGGCCATCAGCTACAACATTGTCCACAAAAAAGCCGCCGGCGGGGTGATGATTACGGCCAGCCACAACCCGCCCCGTTATAATGGCTTCAAGGTTAAAGCAGCCTATGGGGGGTCAGCCCCCAAACATCAAACTCAGGGTATTGCGCAAAAACTTTATTCGGTGCATGAACCCCACGGCGTTAACCTGATGGACTACAAACTGGCTGAAGAACGCGGCCTGATTCGCAAATTTGACCCGGCCTGGCCTTATTACGAGCACCTGACCACCAACTTGATAAATATGGATATTATCTCAAATGGCGAGTTGAAAGTGGTGACTGACTCGATGTATGGCGCGGGCCGGGGCGTCTTTCGGGAGATTTTAGCGCGTACCCGCACCAAAATCCATGAACTGCACAGTGACCTCAATCCCGGTTTTGGCGGTATCCACCCGGAGCCATTGGGCAAAAATCTCAAAGAGTTGATCAGCATCGTCCAGACTGAAAATGCTCACCTGGGTCTGGCTACCGACGGCGACGCTGATCGCATTGGCGCGGTAGACGAAAAGGGTCATTTTGTTGACCCTCATACGATTATGGCCCTCTCGGTGCGCTATCTGGTCGAGAAACGGAAGATGACCGGGGCGATAGCCAAAACCATTAGCAGTACCTTATTACTCAATCGCCTGGCTAAAAAGTATGGCCTGGCTCTGTATGAGACTCCGGTGGGCTTTGACGGTATTGCCGAACTGATGATCAACGATGATGTGCTGCTGGGCGGCGAAGAGTCGGGCGGTATCAGCATCAAGGGGCATATTCCCGAAGGCGACGGGATTTTGATGGGGCTCCTGATGTTGGAGATTGTGGCCGAAGCGGGCGTACCCTTAACCGAGTTGATTGCCGATTTGCAGCGAACTTTTGGGCCAACTGTTTACCAGCGTAATGACATTCACCTGAAAAACCCCATTTCCAAAGAAGAGATGGTTAAGCGCCTGGTAGAGGCTGCCCCGGTACAACTTATCGGCGAAAGTGTGGTCAAAGTTGACAGCTACGATGGGGTCAAATATCACCTGGCCGACGATAGCTGGCTGCTTATCCGTCCCTCCGGCACTGAGCCGCTATTGCGTGTTTATGCTGAAGCCGGTAGTGAGGAAGCGGTTAAGGCTTTGCTGCAAAAAGGCAGAGAGTTGGCCGGACAATAATTAAAAAAGCCACTCAACGTTGAGCGGCTTTTGTTTTGAGACCGCAGAGATATCTCAGACCTCTGCGGTTGTTTTTTTCCTACGGCAAAAAGCCAATGGGATTGCGCTGGACCGTATTCTGGCGGACCTCAAAATGGAGGTGGGGGCCGGTAGCGTTGCCGGTGTTGCCCATTTCGCCGATTTGCTGCCCTTTGGCCAGGTTGTTGCCCACGTTTACGTAAATGGAATTGAGGTGGGCATACAAGGTTTGATAGCCGTTGCCGTGATCAATGACCACATGGAAACCATAACCGGTATTATCCCAACCCGATACAATCACATAACCGGAGTCGGCAGCCAGCACCGGCGCGCCGATATAGGCGGCAATGTCAACAGCGGGGTGCCAAGGAAAGAAGCCTTGATAAATGGTGCCGCTGGCTGGCCATTCAAATGCACCGCTGCCTTGGCTGGCTCCCTCGGGGATAGGGCCGGTGTAGGCGGTCACCGCGCGGGGAATAAACGGCTTACTGCCGCCCGGTACCACCAGCCACTGGCCCGATGTAATCATCGGGTTATCTGGATCAAGCTGGTTAAGCGGGTAGTTGATTATAGCCGATGGATCTGCTTTGAACGTATCGGCAATACTCTGGATGGTGTCTCCCTGGCCGACTTGATGGTAAACACCATTCACCGGCAGGATGGTCAATTTTTGGCCCACACTCAGTAAATCTGGGGCTTTTTCCAGATCGCTGTTTGACCACATAATGGTTTCCGGGTCCAGGCCAAATTTGGCGGCAATGCCGTAGATGGTGTCGCCACTCTGAACTTCGTAGCTTGAAACCTCTTCACGGGCGCGTTCGGGAATAATGGTATGAGGTACCGCCGCCGAAACCAGCACATCATCCAGAAAATCGTTTAGCTGGGTCGGCAGCGTCAGTGGAGTGCCGGTCTCTTCATTAACCGTCGGGGCGGCTGGGGCCGTTTGGCTAACCGGCCGCAGCGCCGAAATTCGACCCCATTGAATTTGCAGACTCCCCACAGCCAGAGCCAGAGCAACGATTAATAACAAGGTGAGATGAGCCGAAGTGCGGCTCATGAGCGCCTCATTGCCGGCGAAGTTTTTGAACCAGTCGCGAGTAATCTCGGCAAAATAAACCAGGTTGAATTGGGTTGGATTAATCAAGCCGGCCAAACTCGACGCACCAGAGGCATCGAGTAGAGGGCTGGCCGCCGGGGTGTTCACTGGGGCGGCGGAGGGAGGGTTCTTGGGATATTTTTTGCTAAGCGGTTGTTGCATATATTTTTAGGCTAAGCCAAATAGCTTAGGCGAATATGCTTAAAAAATCGACCCAAACACAAAAGAGGTCAGCATGATAGCTGACCTCTGCCGAAGTGTCAAATACGAGCATTGGCCGCTGACCGAAGGTAACACATCTTTGATGCTTGGGGCGGTCAGCGGTTATCTGGGTATCAATAAATCTCTTTATTCAAAGTGGCCAAAAATTCGGCGTTGTTGTCGGTTTTGGGCAAGCGTTCCAGAATCATTTCGGTGGCTTCTGGGCCGCCGCCTACGGCTGTGATCATCCGGCGTAAAGTCCAGACTTTGGCCAGGTCTTCGGGGGGTAAAAGCAGATCTTCGCGGCGGGTGCTGGAGCGCTCAATGTCGATGGCCGGGAAGAAGCGCCGTTCAGCCAGTTTGCGGCTGAGGTGCATTTCCATGTTGCCTGTCCCCTTAAATTCTTCGTAGATCACATCGTCCATGCGGCTGCCGGTATCGACCAGGCAGGTGGCGATAATGGTCAGGCTGCCGCCCTCTTCGATGTTGCGGGCGGCGCCAAAGAAACGCTTGGGGGGATACAGGGCCGCTGGATCAATACCGCCGGACAGGGTACGACCACTGGGCGGTACCACCAGGTTGTAGGCGCGAGCCAGGCGGGTCAGCGAGTCCATCAAAATAACGACATCTCGCCCGCCTTCAACTAAACGCTTGGCTTTGGCCAGGGCCATCTCTGCCACCCGAGTCTGGTCGGACTCAGGATCATCAAAGGTGGCAGCCATGACCTCGGCGTCCACAGAGCGATCCATATCGGTCACTTCTTCGGGCCGTTCGCCAATCAGCACCACCATCATGTGGACATCCTGATAATTGGCGCTAATGCCGTTGGCCATTTGTTTGAGGATAGTGGTTTTACCGGCCTTGGGCGGTGAAACGATCAAGCCGCGTTGGCCCCGGCCAATGGGGGCCAGAATGTCGAGCAGCCGGGTTGCCAGAATGTCTTTTTGTGTTTCCAGTTTGAACCGCTGCAAGGGAAAGATGGGCGTGAGGCGTTCAAAGATGGGCCGCTGCTTGGCCGTTTCCGGATCCAGCCCATTTACAGCTTCGACCCGCAACAGGCCGAAATATTTCTCGGTATCTTTGGGCGGGCGGACCTGCCCAATGACCATATCGCCGGTGCGCAGGCCAAAGCGCCGGATTTGGCTCTGCGACACGTAAATGTCATCTGGGCCGGGCAACAAGTCTACGGAACGTAGAAAGCCAATGCCATCCTGAATGATTTCGAGCACCCCACCGCCAAAAATAAAGCCCTGGGCTTCGGCGTTGTTTTTGAGGATTCTGAGGATAAGATCATCCTTTTTAAGCTTGCTGTAACCGGAAATTTCTAATTCCCGGGCCAAACTGCGTAGTTCTTCAAGGGTTTTGGCCTCGAGTTGAGCCATGTTCATGGTAAAAGCTCCTGCAATGATTGCGAGTGAATATTATTACGACTTGGGATTTATTTTTTGAGCAAACGGGAATAAGTATTTAACTGATGATCAGTAGATCGCAGATTGAGTCCGCTGGCCCAAGTCTGGAGCAAATAAATTCACAGCACCAAAAATTCAGATTCCTGCAATTTATTTTGCCACAGATTGTATTGTGCTTCTTTTTAATATGCCTAACGAGGGCAACGGCCAAAGGGAGTGATAAAGCTCTGAGCCTGCTTCAACATGCCGCCTTTGGCTATATATGGTTATCAAATTATAGATGTATGACCAAGTTTATTACAGAGATAAGCGTATTGATAGAGAAATAATAAGGATTTATACTTTAACGGGTTATTTGTACGCTATGGTAAGTCCAATTTAGTGGTAATTTTAGGGGACGCGGCCAAAATTAGCTACTTAATGGTTTATTATTTTAGAGAAATTGGATTTTTAAGTTTTGCCTTGAGGGGGTAGCGTCTAAATTGCCCGAAATTGTGTGGAGACATTCTTACACGTTCAGGCTTCGGTAGAGGATTATAGCATCTTTTAGATATGTCGTCAACTTTAGGCTGGTTCCCAAACTCAGTTTGAGAACCAGCCCAGAGAGCCATATTTTGCTTAGAGTTTACTGGCCATCAGTTGCGCCAAATCGGCAGTGCGGTTGGAATATCCCCACTCATTATCATACCAGGTGACAACCTTGACCAAATTGCCACCCAACACCTGACACAGCTCAGCGTCAATGGAGCTGGAAGCCGGGTTGCCTTTATAGTCAATCGAAACCAGCGGCTCTTCCACATAATTCATTACGTGTTTCATGGGACCGTTGGCGGCTTTTTTCAAGGCGGCGCGCAATTCGTCGGTGGTGGTATCTTTTTCTACCAAAGCGGTGAAGTCGACCAAAGACACGGTGCTGGTCGGCACGCGCAGGGCATAACCGTCGAATTTTCCTTTGAGATCAGGAATAGCCAAAGCCACGGCTTTGGCTGCGCCAGTGGTGGTGGGGATGATGCTCATGGCCGCAGCGCGGGCACGGCGCAGGTCTTTGTGAGGTAAATCCAGAATCTTCTGGTCATTGGTGTAGGCGTGAATAGTGGTCATCAACGCTTTCTGGATTTTAAAGTGGTCGTTGACGACTTTAGCCGCCGGAGCCAGGCAGTTGGTGGTGCAGGAGGCATTGGAAACAATGTGATGCTTGGCCGGGTCGTACATATTCTCGTTAACGCCCAACACAATCGTCAAATCCTCGCCTTTGGCCGGGGCGCTGATGATAACTTTTTTGGCCCCAGCTTTGAGATGCGCGGCTGCTTTTGAGGCATCGGTGAAGAGGCCGGTGCTTTCAACAACGATGTCGACGCCCATTGCCCCCCAGGGCAGGTTGGCCGGGTCGCGTTCGGCCAGCACTTTTAAGAGCTTGCCGTCAACTTTGATGCCGCCCTCGACGGCTTCCACCGTGCCATCAAACTTGCCATAGTTTGAGTCGTACTTGAGCAAGTGGGCCATGGTGGGGATGTCGCCAATGTCGTTGACGGCGACCACCTCGAGGCTGTCGCCATAGATGTCACGGATGGCTTTGAATACCTGGCGGCCAATACGGCCAAAGCCATTGATACCAACTTTTGTTGCCATGATAAATTTTCCTCCAAATCTTGAATATAGTTAAATTTACAAAATTGCAAGGTAGCAGGCAGCAAAGTAGCAAGGTGACGTGTGGCCAAACAAAACTTTAATTCACTACTACTTGCAACCCTGTGATCTGTTACCCTGCGACCTGTTTTACTTGATTTTTTTATACCAACTCATCAATTCATCTGCCAGCTTAACCGGATCGTGACGCCAGGGATATTGTTCGTCAACCACGTCGGCAACGATGACGGCGTAATGGTTATCGCTGGGTGGAACGGGCACGATTGGCTGGAGGTGGTTCATAGCGCTGGGGATAGGGTGAGCGAGATTGTCATTGGCCAGCACAAAATTAAAAATGGTACCAGCATGGGCCTCAATCGCCCGCACATGATCATCCAGTGAGTACCCATCAGTTTCGCCCGGCTGCGTAGCAACATTACAAATATAAATTTTGGGCGCGCTGCTGGCGCGAAGGGCCGAAGCAATTTCAGCCACCAGGAGATTAGGAATGACGCTGGTGTAAAGGCTGCCCGGTCCAGCCACAATTAAATCGGCGCTTAAAATGGCTTGCAAGGCAGGTGGAAACGGTCGAGGTGCATCCGGCTCAAGATAAACGCGCTCAATGGGCAGTTTGGTCGCAGGAATGGCGCTTTCGCCTTCAACCTTGCGGGTTTGTGAACCTTCGCTAACCTCGGCCATCAAGGTCACGTTTTCCAGGGTGCTCGGCAAAATAGTTCCCCGAATGTTGAGGACGCGGCCACTTTCGTAAAGGGCTTGCTCAAAGGTGCCGGTTACCCCGGCCATGGCCGTGATAAAAAGGTTGCCAAAGCTGTGTCCTTCCAGGCCCTGCCCACTCCGAAATCGATACTGAAAAAGCTGCGTGGTCAAAGCTTCGTCGTCAGCCAGCGCGGCAATACAATTGCGAAAGTCGCCTGGGGGGAGTACACCCAGCTCGCGACGAAGTTTGCCGGAGGAGCCGCCATCGTCGGCTACGGTCACAATAGCGACGATATTGTCGGTGTGGCGTTTCAGGCCGCGTAAAAGAACACTCAGCCCTGTGCCCCCGCCGATGACCACCACTTTGGGGCCTTGGCGTTGCCGCTGCCGGGAGTAAACTTGTTCAGCTACATAGGCAGCCGTAGCTTTTTGGGGCAAAAATGCACTCAGGAGCGTTTTATTGAGTTGGTAAATACTGAAAGCGACCAGCCCCAAGCCGATAAGGCTAAACAAAATGGCTCCCGACCAACTGGGCCAGGTTTGCAGTACGAAGTGCAGGAGACGGGGGTAAGCACTTTCAGCGTATAAATCCCATAAAAAAAGGGTAATACCCAGGGCCAAAATAACGACCCCTAACAAAAGCGGCGCCAACCATCGTTTCAGACCAAGGCCGGGGTGAAGCCAGCGCAAAGCGGATTTGAGGCTGGCGAGCATCAAGTTTATACCTATATCTTGATATTAATTTGCTGCCATTATAGACGATGTATAACCCGGAGTCAAAGGCAACATGCGACCAACTATCAGTATAGCCGATGAAGGCCCTTAAGTTTAGTGATAAATGTCACAATTAAATCGGACACATGGCATATCAGGAAAGGGTCTGTTTTAGCTCCCAATCAAAGCGATCTGCGTACTCCTGCTGGCCGGGGATAAAAAATTCGGAGAACAAGGCTCGCTCTTTTTTGAGGTTGCGAATGAAGGTGTCAATCAATTGGCGGCGCTCCGCGTGCCACTTTTGGGTCAAGCAACCATAGCGATACATCTCTATGTATTTAGCGGCGGAAGCGTCCCAACTGCTGTTGATGGCCATAGCGGTACGGATAAGATAATCGTGGTGGGCATGGTTTTGACGATAGGTGTCAATGGCGGCTCTGATTTGCCCAAAGAAAGCGTTGGCCTCGCCTCCCCGGTCGCTGATGTCGAGCCACTCATAGAGGTAGGCGCAATGGCTCACCTTAACCAGGCCACCGATAGCCCGGCCAATGACGATGTTACCTACCAATGAAGCTTCGTAATCCACCAGGCCGCATGGCTCAAAGCGGGAGGGGATTAAAGTGAAATCACCTCCGGCCAGAATAAGTTTAGACAGGGGCTGGTTGAAGGTGTTGTTGAAGTAAACCCGCTGGGGGTACAGCCCCGCCAGCCGAAAGAAATTGGCCTCAGTGGCTTTGCCACCCGCGTCGCCTTCCGGGGCGGAGGCCAGAATGATGAATTTGACGCCGCCATCGTAAGCCAGGGTTCGTTCAATGATATCGGCGGCCAGCCCCAGGTTTTTCTGGTCCACCAACCGGCCCACTGCTGTGATCAGAATCGGGTCCCAGACGGGCTCGGTACCAAAAGTCTCCAGATGGAGCAGGCGTTTCAATTCGACCTTCATAGTCAGGTTATTCACGTCAAAGTTGTGGTCTTGAGCTAGCATCTCGGTTTGGGCGGTCGGGTTTTTGAAAATAGGATTGTGCGAGCCGCGCCGAGTCTGCATCTGACGCAGTGGTTCGGCTTTGAGTTCCGGCAAATTCTCCGGGCGATTGATCTCGCTCATACCGTTGGTGATGCCGGCAATGGGCAGCTTCTCAAACAGATCAAGGTGGCGGTTGGGCACAAAAACCTCGCCGGGCGGGCTGCCTTTTTGAGCATAAGCTTTGGCCCAAACCGCTGCGTGGTTCTCTTTCAGCTCTGCCGCATAGCCCCAGGTCCCGGCAATATCGCCGCTGACGGTGGTGATTTTACCGCCCGTTTCATGCACTTTGAGCATGCAGGCTTTCATGATGTTTAAGTTGTCGAAGAAATCGAAATATTTATGGAACAACTGTTCACCGGGTAGGTTGAGCCGATCCAGCGACATGTAGCCGCCGCCGATGAGGGGGGTGATACCCTGGTAGGTGGCGTTGTGAATGGTCAAGTGAGCCGACGCGGTGTGGTGCAGGTACTCATCACCCAGATAAAAAGGAACCAAGCCGACATGATAGTCGTGCAGATGAACGGTATCAAACTGGCCCTGCCGGATGTAACCGGCCATAGCCTGCCCAACGGCGGCAAATAACTTAAGCGCCAGTTGCGGGTCAGACGGGTAGATAGCGTTGGCATTGGTCCAACTCAACTGCCACTCATCCCAAAAATAGATAGCCTTCTGCCCATCGGGGAAAACGTGCTCATAAACTTCAAAGGCAAAAGTATGCCCTTCAATGGTGACGGGCAGGCGCAGGTCAAGTTTGGTCAGTTGGCTTCTATCATAATGGGCAAAGCAGGGGGTTAGCGTTTCGACTTCCAGGTCAATGCCCTGGCGGGCGGCGGCTTTGACCAACTCTGGCGGCAGCTCTTCAACTACTACGCCTAACCCACCAATTTTGGCCCCTAAGCCGCTGCTAACTCGACCAATTTCCCAGGCCGGCATGGCCACGCGCATTTTTTTATTAGCCTTTGGCATGAGTCCCTCCGAGGGTATGACTTAACCTTGGTGGATTGTACCATGAATGGGAGGGGGCGCAAGCGAGTGGAAACTACCTCATTTGGGCCTGTATTCGCAAAATCTCGGCATCCAATTGGGCGGCCAAGCTATGACCGCTGACCGCTGACCGCCAACCGTCAGTAGCTGTGGCCTGCTCTACCATTTGCTCCAGCCAACTCGACTGACTGGTTGACTCTTCGTGCGACGCATATGAGACTTGAAGGGGGCGTTGCTCAACTGCTCCCTTGAAATTCAATGAGGCGATTGGGGTTCGATACCCCGCGTGCAGCCGTTCTGTCGTGGCACAATGCCAGACCACCGTCGCCAGAAATCGACCGTTGACCGCTGACCGTTGACCGCTAGTCTCAGGCGTGCGGTTTCCTGTCTCTGCCCTTCTCTCGCCCGTTGAGGCAAACGCAATACACGGCTCGCCAGCTACGGCCAGCATCCATACTCCGGCGTGTGGCTCGGTTATGGCCTGGCGCAGGTCGGCCAGAAATTCGGTTACAGTTGTGCCTTCCGGCCAGGTTTCTTCGAGGCGGATGGCCCGGAGCAAAGCTAACTCGACGGCAGGCAGGCTGTAACCGGGGGCGATGACATCGCCCTGCCAAAAACCACCCCAGAGAGACTCCTCTACCTCTAATAAATCTTCGGCAAAGGGGGCTGCACCGGCCTGGCCAATCAACCGGGCCAGTTGTTCGGGGGGAACCTGTTTTGATTGAAGGATTAACTCGCTAACAAATTCACGGTCCAGCATAGCTCAAGGTTTGCGGGGTTGAGGCGTAAATTTTACGCCTTAGCCAATACATATCACCCGGTATCCTACCACATTTCTGGTAGCAACGCACTTTGCAGGTGAGTCTTACCTAAAGGATGTTTGACTTTTGCCCTCATTCCTCGTAAAATATTGCCCACTTTCGATATTTGAGTGCAATAATTTTAAAACGTTGAGTAGCCTAGGATCAACGGTTGATCCTTAAAGAAGAGAAGTTAATGCGATATCAGGCTCGTTTTATTCCTCTGGTTATTATTTTTCTGTTGAGTTTTAGCCTCGCTTGTGGATTAGATATCCCCGGTTTTGGTGGCCAAGAGAGTACCCCCTCAATAGATTTAGATGCTGGTGCAGGCTCCACGGGCAATAGCGGCAGCGAAGCAAGCAGTATTGAACAGAATACGCCTGCCGCTACTACCGCCCCAGCGGCAACGCCGCAAGAATTGCCGGGGACTGAAGAAAGCAGCGCCCCCACCCAAGAACCAGCCAAAGAGGTCAATCTGGCCGCCGATCAGATTTTTATTTTGCCCGGTGCGGAGCCAACCGCGCTCGACCCTCATCTAAGCGGTGACTCTACCTCGGCTGGGTATTCGGTTGAGCTTTTTAGCGGCTTGATGAAGTATGATCGAGATTTGCAGTTAGTCCCCGATATTGCCGCAAGCTATAAGGTTTCGGCTGATGGGTTGGTTTACACTTTTAAGCTCAGGGACGAGGCTGTTTTTCAAGATGGTAAGTCGATCCAGGCTGAAGATTTTAAATGGTCATTTGAACGCGCCTGCGATCCGGCCACCGGCTCCACGACGGCGGATACCTATTTAGGGGATATAGTCGGCTGCCGGGACAAGCTCCAGGGCAAAGCCAAAGAGGTCAAAGGGGTTGAAGTAATTGACGACCTGACCCTCCAGTTAACCATTGACGAACCCAAAGGCTTTTTCCTGGCCAAAATGACCTACCCCACGGCCTATGTCCTCGACCGGGAAAATGTTGAAAACGGCGGTGAGAAATGGTTTGAAAAGCCAAACGGCAGCGGTCCCTTCAAACTGGAAGAGTATGCCCCTGATAAAAATGTGATTATTTTGGACCGTAACGAGAATTTTTATGGCAGCCCCCAACCCATTCTGGAGCGAGTGATTTATCTGATTAGCGCCCCTCTTAGCCCGATGACTGGTTATGAGGAAGGTCTAAGTTCCCTGGGCGCATCGACGGGGGTAACCTATGATGCCATTCCGCTTGGTATCAGCGATTTGAGCCGGGCCACTGATCCTAACAATCCTCTGAGCAAAGAGTTTGTCTCCGCCCCTACCTTGAGCGTTTCCTATGTTGGCTTTAATGTTAAAAAGCCCCCGTTTGATGATCCTAAAATTCGCCAGGCGTTGAATCTGGCCCTGGATAAACGGCGGATGGTGAAACTGGTCTTTCAGGATACCGTGCCGGTGGCTAATGGCATTGTTCCGCCCGACATGCCCGGCTATGAAAATCCTGATTTGAGTGATTATGAATTTGACCCCGAGCGTGCTCTGGAATTGATTGCCGAGTCTTCCTATGGCGATGTGACCGAGCTGCCTGATATAACCCTGAATGTGCCGGGTGAAGGTAGTCAAGTGGGGCCGATTATCGAGACTATTGTCGAATCCTTTAAAACCAATCTGGGTCTGGAAATTTCGGTTGAACAAACTCCGTGGGCCCAGTTTTTGGCCGATCTAAACAAGCCCGATATGCCATACCAAATGTATCAGCTTGGCTGGGTGGCCGATTACCCCGATCCGCAAGATTTTCTGGAAGTACTCTTCTATTCCACCAGTACCCAGAATCAAGGCCATTATAGTAACCCCGAAGTGGATACGTTGCTGGATCAGGCGCGCGGCGCACAGGATCCAAAAGAGCGTTTGGCTCTGTATCAGCAGGCCGAGCAAAAAATATTAGATGACGCAGCCTGGATACCGCTCTATTTTTCAGTGGAAAATTGGCTGGTCAAACCTTACGTTCAAGATTTTTGGATTCCGCCGCTGCACGTGCCAAAGTTTCAATACATGTCTATTGCTGAACATTAAAACAAGTTGCAGGATTGTGAGCGTAGTTTAGCCCCTTGTGGGCGGGCGCAAGGCCCTATGCTACGGATGACATTGTTACAACACTAAACTAATTTGGAGAGGACAACGAGGCATGCCCATACTGTTGGATGTGAAAAATTTAAGAACCCAATTTTTTACCCAAGATGGCGTTGTTCACGCTGTGAATGGGATCAGCTATAGTTTGAATGAAGGTGAAACATTGGGCATTGTCGGTGAGAGTGGTTCTGGCAAAAGCGTGGGCGTTATGTCACTCATCCGCCTTATCCCTTCACCACCCGGCAAAATTGTCGAAGGTGAGGTTCTTTTTGATGGGCAAGACCTGCTGAAAATGAATGATGATGAAATCCGGTCCATTCGAGGCAACAAAATTGCCATGATTTTTCAAGACCCGATGACTTCGCTCAATCCGGTTTTAACCATTGGTCGCCAGATTGGCGAGGCCTTGGAACTTCACCTGGGTATGGACAAAAATCAGGCCAGAGACAGAACCGTCGAATTACTGGAATTGGTGGGGATTCCTTCCGCCAGGGACCGGTTGAATAACTACCCGCACCAATTCTCCGGTGGTATGCGCCAGCGGGTGATGATTGCCATGGGGCTTTCCTGTAACCCCCAGCTTCTCATTGCTGATGAACCGACGACGGCTCTCGATGTGACTATTCAAGCTCAAATTGTGGACCTGGTCAAACGCTTGCGTGATGAAATTGGTATGGCTATCATCTGGATAACCCACGATTTAGGTGTGGTAGCCGGTCTGGCCGACCGGGTGATTGTGATGTACGCCGGCTGTATTGTCGAAGAAGCGTCGGTCAAAGAATTGTATCAAAGCCCCCGCCATCCCTACACCTTGGGCTTGCTTGGCTCCCTGCCTCGCCTGGATGCAGAACGTCCTAAAAAACTCCACTCAATTGAAGGGTTACCACCTGATTTAGTAAACTATCCCAAGGGTTGTCCTTTTTATGTCCGTTGTAATTATCGGGTTGATATTTGTGCCCAGGAAAACCCCGAGTTAAAGACGGTTGGGGTAGGGCATAAAGCTGCTTGTTGGGTGGATGTAACTACGGCTCAACCAACGACCGAACACCCGTATCAAGAAGTATAAAGGTAGGTCACGCTTTTAGCGTGACCTATTGTTCGTACTGCCATAAATTAGCTAATGAGGAAGATGAGAGATGACGACAAGCAACGGCAATCAAAAAGATGATGTCCTTCTTCGGGTTAAAGACCTGAAGATGTATTTTCCTATCACCCAGGGTATCATCTTCCAGCGCCATATTGGCGATATTAAGGCTGTAGATGGTTTAAACTTTGCGGTGAACCGAGGTGAAACACTCGGCCTGGTCGGCGAGAGCGGCTGCGGCAAAAGTACCACGGGCCGGGCTATTTTGCAGCTCTACCGTCCCACCAGCGGCTCCGTAAAGTTTGAGGATACCGAATTGACCTCCCTTAAAGGCGAAGACATGCGCAAAATGCGCCGCCACATGCAAATGATTTTCCAAGACCCCTACGCCTCACTCAATCCTCGCATGACTGTCGGCAATATTGTGGGCGAACCGTTGGAAGTGCATAACATCTCAAGCGGCAAAGAGCGCCGTGAACGAGTGAAAGAATTGTTGGACGTGGTGGGCTTGAACCCGTATTTTATCAACCGTTACCCGCACGAATTTTCCGGCGGACAACGGCAGCGCATCGGTATTGCCCGTGCCCTGGCGGTTCAGCCCCATTTTATTGTTTGTGACGAGCCCATCTCCGCCCTCGACGTGTCCATTCAGGCCCAGGTAATCAACCTGCTGGAAAAGCTGCAAGAAGATTTTAATCTGACTTACCTGTTCATTGCCCATGATCTGGCTGTAGTTCGTCATATCAGCAATCGGGTGGCCGTGATGTATCTGGGTAAAATCATGGAATTGACCGACCGTGATACGTTGTATCGCAACCCGCTCCATCCTTATACCCAGGCTTTACTTTCTGCCATCCCTATCCCCGACCCGGTGGCCGAAGCGGAGCGCGAGAAACGGCGCGTGATTTTGCAAGGCGACGTGCCCAGCCCGGCCAACCCCCCCCAAGGCTGCAATTTCTGCACCCGCTGCCCGGCCAGAGAGCGGGTCTTGAAAGAACAGAAAATAGATTGCGCTGTGGTCGAACCTGAGTTTAAAGAAGTAGAATCAGGCCATTGGGTGGCTTGCCATCTTTTTAATTGAGGGGTTGTTAACTATCTCGATAGCTCTACCATGTGTCATGTGTCTTATTAAATGATGATATTTATCACTAATCCTGGGTGGTTTTGTCGGCTATACTTAGTAGGTACAGAAAAGGAGGTGACGAAGCAAAACGTAAAATGTAATGTCTTAAAGCAAATTTACTCTCCATGTAGTCATTACGCTTCGCTTCCAGACATTACCCATTACACTTTATGTTTTAATTAAATCCTTTAATTGAAAACAAATTTTTACCTAGTTAGGAGGAGAAAACAAATGTTTTCTAAAAAAGCTTTTCTATTGCTTGTAACTGTAGCCTTGTTAAGTGTTATTGCCGCTCAATGCGGCGCGGCCCAACCGCAAACCGTCACCGTGGTTGAAACGGTGGTGGTGGAGAAAGAGGTTCAAGGTGAAACGGTCACCGTTGTCGAGACGGTAGAAGTGGTTAAAGAAGTTGAAAAAGTCGTCACTCAAGAAGTGGTCAAAGAAGTTGACCCCGACGCCCTGCCCCCTGAAGAAACCCTCTTCTACGGTGGCGCGAACGCCGGTGTGGGCGATATCCCCACTCTTGACCCATCAACATCTCAGGATAGCGTCAGCATTCAGATGGTCCAGGAAATGTTTGGCGGCCCAACCCATCTGAACGAAGAAAACACCGATATCGAACCTGGCATGGCCACTGATTGGGAGATCTCGAAGGATGGCCTGGTCTACACCTTCAAGCTGCGCGACGACATATCCTGGGTTAAGTATAACAACGCCACCGGCGAAGTTGAGCAAGTGCTGGACGACGAAGGCAATCCCCGTATCGTCAACGCCAATGACTTTGTCTACGGTATTCGGCGCACCCTTGATCCCAAGACCGGCGGCGTTTATGCCTATGTCAACTATATTGTTAAGAATGGCGCCGAAGTGAATGGCGGCGGGGAAAAAGCCGAAGAGGATCCCCTCTACGGCAAGTTGGAAGAAATTGGCGTGCGCGCCGTAGATGATTTCACCCTGGAATTCACCCTGACCCAACCGGCGTCTTACTTTCTGGGCATCGCCAGCATGTGGATGAATTATGCCCAACCGGAATGGCTAATTGCGGAGAAAGGCGACCGCTGGGTCGAAGGCGGCATCGTCCAGACCTACGGCCCCTATGCTTTAAAAGCATGGGAACACGATGTTTCGTCAACGTTGATCGCTAACCCCTTCTGGCCGGGCACCGACTCCGTTCCCAAGCCATCAATCAAGTACGTCCATCAGCAATTCCTGGATCAGTCGGCTCAATTCGCCAACTACGAGTCCGGGCTGGTGGATGTTTCCGACGTGCCTCTGCCTGAGTTGGACCGGATCCGGGCCGATGCCGCCCTCTCCCAGGAACTGCAAACCCCCGGTATTCTCTGCACCTACTTCTACGGCTTCAATGTGACCAAGCCGCCGTTTGACGACGTGAATGTGCGCAAGGCTTTCTCTTGGGCCATTGACCGCACCGCCATCGTGGAAAACGTGACCAAAGGCGGCCAAATCCCGGCCCGCTTCTTTGCCCGCCCCGGTTTGACCGGCGCGCCTGACGAAAATGCCGACTTTGGCCCGCCGGTAACGGCCGATTTGGAAAAAGCCAAAGAGTTCTTGGCGGCCTCCAAGTATCCCACCGCCGGAGACCTGGGCGAAATTACCTTGATGACCAACCAGGTCGAAGGTCACGTCAAAATCGCCGAAGCGATTCAGCAGATGTGGCAGGATGCTTTGGGCGTCAAGGTCAACCTGGTGACTCAGGAATGGAAAGTTTTCCTGGAAACCCGGCATAACGACCCGCCCCAGGTGGCCCGCAACGGCTGGTGCCAGGACTACCCCGACGCCGACAACTTCCTGCGCGTGGTCATGCGCTCCGACTCTACGAACAATGATACCCGCTGGGGGAATCCTGAATTTGATAAGCTGGTAGATGAAGCGGCCAAAGAAACCAACCAGGCCAAGCGCAAGGAACTGTACACCCAGGCTGACAAGATCTTGGTTGAGGAAGATGTCGCCATCGCCCCAATTTACTGGTACACTCGCGTGGAAGTGACCAAGCCGTACGTAACTCGCACCAAGAGTATGACCGGCCATGAAGCTTACGAGAAGTGGACCTTGAATAAATAGTTTGTGTTTCGTGTTGCGTAGGGTCCGGTTCATAAACGGAAGATGTAAGCCGCAACACACTTGAGAGTAAACCTTCCCGGAAGCTCCGGAGCTTCCGGGAAGGTGATTGTTTGGAGGTTTTATGGCCCGTTATATTGCCCGCCGTTTACTGTGGCTGTTTGTAGTGGTTTTTTTTGTCTCGATTATCACCTTTGCTTTTGCCCATGCGGTGCCCGGCGGCCCCTTCTCGGGCGAGAAAAAATTGCCCAAACCTATCCTGGCCCAGTTGGAGAAAAAGTACAAGCTGGATGACCCGGTTTGGAAGCAGTATTTTAATTACATGGGCGATATTTTGATCCCCCGCCTCAACGGTGGGTCAATCGGGGGGTCGCTGCAAGAAGATTATCTCATCAATATTCCCCTCGGTTCCACTTACACTTTTCAATGGATGAATTTTGGCCCCTCCTACAAAAACCTGGCCCGCTCCGTTAACGATATTTTTCGAGAAAATTTGCCGGTTTCAGTTGAATTGGGCCTGTATGCCTTTATCATCGCCACGGTGATCGGCCTACCTTTAGGGGTGCTGGCCGCGCTTAAACAAAATTCACTCTGGGATTATCTGGCCATGTCGGTGGCTATTTTGGGGGTATCTGTGCCGGTGATTGTACTGGGTCCCATTTTTATTTGGCTCTTTGCCGTAGAAACGGGCTGGTTTTTGCCCACCGGCTGGGGCAGTTGGCGGCAAAATGTGCTGCCTTCTGTGGCCTTGGGGGTCGGCAGTTCAGCCGTAATTGCCCGGTTAACGCGAGCCAGTTTGCTGCAAGTGATTCGTGAAGATTACATCCGCACCGCCCGGGCTAAAGGCTTGCGAGAAAATGTTATTATCATCCGGCACGCCCTGCGCAACTCGCTCATCCCTGTGGTCACGATCATGGGCCCCATTTTTGCCTATTTGGTGACCGGCACAATCGTGACCGAGACAATTTTTGGCGTTCCCGGCATGGGGCGATATTTTGTGACGAGCATTACTAACCGGGATTACCCGGTCATCATGGGCACTATTTTGCTCTTTGCCGTCATTATTGTTCTGGCCAATTTGACCGTCGATATTTTGTATGCCTGGTTGGACCCGCGCATTCGATATACTTAACCAGTAGACAGTAGACGGTAGACGGGGAATTTAAATCTCTGTTTACCGTCTACAGTCTACCTGCAGATTTGGAGGTTTCACATGGCCGTTCAACAACAAGCCGTAGCACCCAGAGCGCCGGGAGCAGTCACTACTATCCGCCGGCGTGAAGCCAGTTTGTGGGGTGACGCCTGGCGGCGGCTGCTCAAAAACAAAGCCGCGGTCCTGGGAGGCGTAATAATTATTATGATCACCCTGACGGCTATTTTTGCTGATACGACCGTTTTTACCTGGTTCACCGGCGGCGAACCGCAGCCTCTGCTCGCCCCACAGGATTACGCCAAACAAAGCCTGGTTGACAACAACGTAGTGCCTCGTTGGATCACCGTTGTCTTTCCCTCCATGAAGCCGGTGGGGGTGGAGGGTGGCTACGCCAAAATCAGCGATAAGTTCATTTTGGGCGCCGATTATAATGGCCGTGATTTGTTGAGCCGCCTTATCTACGGCACCCGTGTTTCGCTGGCCGTAGCCCTGGTTGGACCATTGGTCAGCCTGTTGATTGGGGTGACTTACGGCACTATCTCCGGCTACTTTGGCGGGCGCGTGGATAATTTGATGATGCGCTTTGTCGATGTGATGTATGGCTTTCCCGATATTTTGTTCATTATCCTGCTAATGGCCCTCTTTCGCTCAACTACGACTGCGGCAGAAACAGGAACCTTCCGGTCAACCTTAACAACCATTGATAACGCCATGGGGGGCATGTTCTTTATCTTTGTTGGCCTGGGTGTGACCGCCTGGATGTCTATGGCCCGCCTCACCCGGGGGCAGATTCTCTCCCTCAGAGAAAAAGAATTCATCGAAGCAGCCCGTTCCATCGGCACGTTTGACATTCGGATTATGACTCGCCACGTCTTACCGAACATTCTCGGCCCGATTGTGGTCAACCAAACCTTAGATATCCCTCGCTATATTGCTACCGAAGCCTTTCTTAGTTTCATTGGTTTGGGCGTGTTGCGCCCGACCCCTAGCTGGGGTGCGATGATTGTTGATGGAGCTTCAGCCATTCGGACCTATCCCCACCAAGCCATCTTCCCGGCCCTGGCCTTGGCCATTACCATGTTTGCTTTCAACTTTTTAGGTGATGGCCTGCGTGACGCCCTCGATCCCCGTTTGCAGGGGTCAGACTGATAGGCAACGTAATATAGCGCCTATGGCTCCTTTGAGGTGATGCGTGAAATATGAAACTTCCCACGGTAACTCATTACGTTTCACGTATTACGTTTCACTTTATAACGCTGCTACAGCGCCGCCTCGATTGGCCCAAAATAGTCATCATTTTTAGCTTTATGCTCATCTTCACTGGCAGCGCCTTGGCCGCGAATAACGACCGCCGACCGCCGACCGCCGAGCGCCTTTCAGCTTCCAATCTCTACCTTTCAGCCTTCAACCTTCAACCTTCAGCCTTTTCTTCCCCGTCTCCCACAGATGGGGCCGGACTCTATCAGTTTTGGTGTTCTACTTGTCATGGCGACCGAGGCCAGGGCCTTACGCCTGAGTGGCGAGCAGAGTGGCCCGAAGGCAAACAAAACTGTTGGCAATCCAAGTGCCATGCCACTAATCATCCCCCTGACGGTTTTTCTTTCCCCAAAAATGTCCCGGCCCTCATTGGCCAGGATGTATTAACCAAATTTACCACTGCGCAAGACTTATACATATACGCCCGCGCCACCATGCCTTACTGGTCGCCCAATTTGTTGTCCGACGACGAATATCAGGCAATTACGATTTTTCTGGTCAAGGCGAACTATACCGAAAGAGGTTTTTCGCCCCCGGCCTCTCTGCCTCAGGATTTGACCGCAGTCCCTTTGCATCCTGAAGTCAAAGGTAAAGAAACTTTGAGCCAGCCAAGCGAAGCCTCGCTAAAAATAGAGCGAGTTGCCCCTCAAGCGGTTGACTCAACTTCCGAACCGACTCCTGCCCCCCAACCGCTGCTTCCTGGCATGGTCTCGAATTTCATAATAGCGACACTCACCAGCCGGCCTCTCTGGTGGTTTCTCCTCCTGGGAGGTATCTTGCTTGGTTTTCTGGCTCGTCACTTCCTTTCTCGTTCTCAATAACAAAAGTTGGTACGCTTTCATTTATCCAATCATAGAGGTTAACTCGCATGGAACTACAAAATAAAGCTGTCATCATCACCGGGGCCAGTTCTGGCATAGGCTTGGAGATAGCTCGCACCCTGGCTGCCGAGGGCGCCAGGCTGGCTCTGGCTGCTCGGTCAATGGACAAACTGGAGTCGGCTGCGGCTGAACTGGCCGCCACTGGAGCGCCTCTGATCGTCGTCCCCACCGATGTAACCCGTGAGGCTGATTGCCAGGCCCTGGTTCGAGCCACGGTAGATGCGTTTGGGGCGGTGGATGTTTTGGTTAACAATGCCGGCTATGCCCCACCGGCCAGCCTGCTGGACACGAGCGAAGAGATCTGGGACAGTACCATCGACATTTGTCTCAAAGGAGTCTATCTGATGACTCGGGCTGCGATGGCGATGATGCTGGAGCAGGATCGAGGTACGGTGGTCAATATTTCTTCTAATGCCGGCAAATATGGTTACGAGAATCGCTCGGCCTACTGCGCGGCCAAGTGGGGCGTGCATGGCTTTACCGAGGCCCTACGGGTTGAATTGGCCGGCCGCAATATTCGGTTTCACCTGATCTGCCCGGGCGCGGTGGGCACCTCCTGGTGGGAAACGGTCAACAATCCTCAACCGGAAGAGGTCAAGCGCAAGATGATCCGGCCCGAAGAAGTGGCCGACGCTGTCCGCTGGGTGCTGACCCAGCCGGAGCGCTTGCAGATTGATGAAGTGGTTCTCAAAACCTACCGCAGCCCCTGGGAAGCAGCCTAACCAAAATGACATTTGCCCCGCTCAACGCGGGGCTTTTTGATCTTGTCCTATGTTTTGCTTCTTACGAATAGTTCCCATTTACCCATTTTATCCCCAATTTTTAGGGTACTGTTCCTCGCAATTTTGAGTTATAACTTTAGTATTGTTAAGAGTCAGGTCTCCTAACCCAACTCCTTGCCTTTTAAATTCCAATGATGTGTTGGCTAACCTAATAGCCAGAGCTATTAGGTTAAATTGTGCTATGTTAAAGATTTTTGATGGGGAATTCGCATGCCGAACGTGGGCAATTATCACCTACAAATGAAAACTGCCGGTACGCTCCTGTTCTTATTCTTGAGCGTCGGCTTTTTGCTGGTAACCAGCCTGGGTGTTTCTTCCGTGCATGCTGACGTTATTGAGACACCGACTGACCCGCTTACCGTGGTTGAAACTTCAACCCCAACCCCCTTACCAACCGATACTCCCACGGTTACTCCGACACCCTCCAGCCTGATTGACACCGCCACAGCCACGCCAACCCCGGCCGAAACCCTAACCCCCACTCCCATCCCAACCGATACCCCTACGGCAACTTCCGTCCCAAGTGAGACCCCGACAGAAACCGCCACTACCACACCTACGCCAACTCTCACCGCCACGCCAGTAGCGACAGATACCCCATCCCCTGCACCTCTGTCTGCCGCCGATGCGCCAATTACTGCCTTGGCTGCACCGGGCGATGTGGTCATCAACGAAGTGGCTTGGAGTGGAACGGCAGCCAGCGCCAACGATGAGTGGATAGAACTTTATAACACAACTTCCTTGACAATAACTCTGACAGGTTGGAGCATTACAAGTACCAGAGGTCTGAACATCCCATTAAATCATACAATTTCACCTAATGGTTACTATCTTATTGAACGAACCGATGACACTACCATTATTGATATTACTGCCGATTTAACGCGATCTTTCGGAGCATTATCAAATATTAGTGATACTTTGTTTTTGTCGGTTGGAAGCGTCCTAATTGATATTGTCAATCCAGAGGGGCTTAACTGGCGTGCCGGTCAAGTTTCTCCTCGAATAAGTATGGAACGAAAGAATCCATTATCGCCAGGTACTTTTGATAACTGGGACAATAATGACCCTCTTGTTGCTCATAATGGATATGCAG
>CAZRYD010000037.1:0-28677 GCA_964604225.1 uncultured Caldilineaceae bacterium | reverse complement strand
CTTCCCCTTCCAGGATAATGGGAACGGCCATCTCGGCATAAGTATCTGGCAAGAGCGGGTTAGGCAGCCAATCTGTCGCCTCGCGTACATTATCAACCTTGACAATCTGACCATTACGGGCGGCCAGAGCTACCAGGCTAGTTGGGGCATTAAGGGAGATACTGTGGCCTTTTGCTTTCATCTCCGCCCCAGCCGCACCAGTGCCCTCGGCTACGACTAACGCTCCTTGATTATTATCAAGCAAATAAATATGCGCATGGTAATAGCCAAAACTATCTTTGATCTGATTCACCACCTCGGCCAACAACTGATCCAGCTTAAGAGTAGCACTCACATGCTCGCCAAGCGTGGCTGCCAGCTCCAGACGCCGGGTGCGATCAACCACGCGCTGCTCTAACGAGCCGATTAACTCCCGTAACTGAGCCGTCATACTGTTAAATGCCCCGGCCAAAAGGGTTACCTCAGTCGGACCTTCATCAATAGGCGCGGTCAACTCCACTTCTCCCTGGGCGATACGAGTAGCCGTTGCGGTTAAGTGACGCAGTGGTTCAGCCAGACGGCGAGCTACAAAAACACCAGCAATGCCGGCCAGAAGAGCCACCCCCAACAAAATTCCCACCGAGAGGGCCAGGTTTAACACGGTAGTTTGGTAGGCCTCTGTCACCGGCAACTCTACCACCACCGCCCAATCGGGTGTACCCAGGGGGGCATACTTAGCCAGAACACTGGTCCCATTGATGCCGGTCGAGATAGGCGTATTCCCCTCTTCAAATTCAAGAAGCACATCCTCGCGCTCTACAAACTCAGCCACTTCTTCTAAGTGGTTCAAATTTTCACCGCGCAACACCCGCGAGGTATCGCCAAGGGCCAGCAGGTTGCCTTGCCGGTCAACCACATAAGCCAGCCCTGTCTGCCCCACCTGCAATGAAGCTACCAAATCCCACATAAACTTCAGATTAACTTCGGCCGCCAACGCACCTTCAAATTCACCAAAAACGTTTTTAACGGGGACAGCGACCGTGATCAACGGCTCGCTGGTCGTTTCGTCAATATGGACTGAACTGATATATCTTTGGCCCTGGCTGGCTTGGATGAATAGATCACTGCCGGCCCAATTGGCCAAATCAGCCGAGATGACCACAGACTGGCGCGATAGCTTGGCTACCGCCTGGCCCCGGCTATCCAGCAAAGTCGCCTCGCGCAAGGCCGGTTCAAGCCCTAGCAACTTTTCCAGCAAGGCTCTCTGTTCTTCAGCCGAGCTGGCGAAAGGGCTACTCACCTGCACCGCCGATCCCAGGGCGCTGAAGATTTGCTCCACAAAGTTCGAAACCTGCTGGGCTGCGCCCAGGGCAATGTTTTCTTGCTGGCTGGCAATCACATCCTGTTGGGCCCAAAAGTTAAGCGTCATCTGGAAACCACTGACCAGAAGCAATGATAAGATAGCCAAGATCACAAAAGCTGTCGCCAGGGTTGCTGCCAGGCTGGTTGAACGTTTTGACTTTTTGGCTGTGCGCTGCGCCGACATAATCTCACCTCCTCGGGCTGAAAACTCTAAAGGTCTTTAAGACCTTCAGGGGCTGGATTAGCTCAAAAGGCCCGTAACCAAAGTTTAGCGAATAATCTCATTTGCTTGCTTCAGCAAACCTTCGGGTACGGTTAAGCCGAGTTTTTGGGCCCGCTTGTAGTTAATCAACAACCACGCCTCGGGGGTTACAACCGGAATGGTGCCTGCCGGTATCCCGTGTAATATTTTATCGGCCAACGGCGCAGCTAACCGTCCTACTTCAACATTATTAGGGGTATAGCTAAAAATCGCCCCCTGCTCGGCCTGCAAGGGCCCGATGCCGCCAACAGGCAGATTGTGGTCAGCCGCGAACGTACTGATGGCTTTCCAACCTTCAGCGGATTGGTTCACCGGCTCAGACATAATCAAAATCGCCTCAACCTTTAGCTGCCCCGCTTCGCCCACTTGTTGCTGCAAACTGGCTTTTATATCGTCCACATTTTTGATGGGCGCCACCACCAACTCAATCCCCAATCCTGGAGCCACCGGCTCCAATCCCTTCAACGCCCCAACACTCGTGGGATAGTCTGGATTGTGCAGCAGCAACACTTTCTTAGCCTGCGGGACGATCTGGTGCAGAAATTCGAGCCGTTTGGGAGCTAAATCGGGACCTCGGGAACGGACGCCGGTGAGATTGCCGCCCGGTTCGCGGACACTTTTGACCAGGTCATTCCCTTCCACAGCGGTATTAGCAAACACCACGGGGATGTTTGTTCCGGCGGTGGCGGCTTTGGCCATCTCGGCTGCCCCGGTTGGAAACGTAAAAATCAGGTCAACGTCATCCGCCACGAATTTATTAAGAATCTCCTCGGCTTTGGCCTGGTCATTGCTAATATTACTGACTCTCTGTAAGTCGTAAGTGACATCCTCGCCTTCCACATAACCTAACTCTGTCATTTTGGCCTTAAAGCCATCGGCCATCGGAATGAAGGAATCCACGCCGGATAGTATCCCGATCCGATAGACTTTGGGGGCGGCCTGGGTAGCGCCACAGGCGCTCAACTGTAGGCTAGCCAGTAACCCAATCAGTCCGACCAGCCAAATCCCTTTGAATATTTGAAGTTTAGGGTGCTTTATCATTATCTTTCTCCAGCTAAAATTTTAATCAACATTTGGAGTTTTCTCGGCATCTTGCTCCGGCGTCTCAAGTCCCAAGCTCACCAGGGTATACTCTGCCGAAAAGTGTTGGCCTAACTCAGTTGTGGTGATTTTGAGCAGGTGTTCCAGGCCGGTGGCGGCCCGCATTTTGTCGGTAATTTCGCGGATGACTCGCTCGCGCCCGGCCCGCTCACGGGTTTCTTCAAACAGGCGCAGGTTTTCGGCGGTTTGGGCCAACTCTTCTGCTATCGCTTCAACAATGGCCAGGTCATCCTCGGTCCACTGTTGCTCTGCCTGGGCCGGATGAAGCTGTAAGGCCCCAATCAAGGTGTTGCGTAAGGTTACCGGAGCCACCACCGGCTGCGAGTCAGAGTCGCTGCCGTTGATAGAGATGATGGCTGGCTGGTGTTGGGCCAGGGCCTGCTGCTTGGCCGTGGCCAGAGTGGCTTCAGCCAGAATAGGCGCATCAGGACGCTGGTAATGGTACTGCCCCCGCCGGGTCACAATCTTAGTCTTGTCCCAGGCTTGTTCCAGGTAGCGCGCTTGAGCGGCGTGCGCTTCAGCCAGGGCAGTTTCCACTTCATTAAAGAGGCGAGCATTGCGGATGGTTACGGCTACCTGGTTAGCCAGGGAGCGGAGTAAGTTGGCATCGCCCTCATCCAGCCCGGCCAGCTCAGCCTCTTGCACATCCAAAACCCCAACAACCCGGCCTTCCAGAACAATCGGCACGGCCATTTCAGCATAGGTATCCGGCAAGAGCGGATTGGGCAGCCAATCCTCGGCCTCGCGCACGTTATCAACCGTAACAATTTCACTGGTGCGAGCCGCACGGGCCACCAAGCTGGTAGGCGCATCCAAGCGAATGCTGTGACTTTTAGCCTTCATCTCGGCCCCGGCCTCCCCGGTGCCTGCGGCGACCACCAAATTCTCACCTTTATCATCCAACAAATAAATGTGGGCGTGATAGTAGCCAAAATTATCTTTAATCTGATTAACAACTTCGTTGAGTAGCTCTGCCTGGTTGAGAATACTGCTCAGGCGCTCTCCCAGGGTGGCCGACACTTCCAAACGATGCGTCCGGCTGGCCACCCGCTGCTCCAGAGTCGTATACAAATCTTTTAGCTGAGCAGTCATTTGATTAAAGGTGGTGGCCAAAATCCCCATCTCGTTGTGGCTGTGGATATCTACTTGCGTCTCCATATTGCCGGCGCTAATTTGGGCCGAAGCTGCGGTTAAGCGTTGCAGGGGCCGGACAATCTGGCGGGAGAAGTAGATGCCTGCCCCCACGGTGGCCAGCAGGGCAATTATCAGAGCAATGCCCATAACCCCTAACATTTCTCCAATAGGGGCATAAGCTTCAGCGGCAGGCAGTTCAACCACCACATTCCAGTGCACGCTCCGCACCGGGGCAATCGCGCCCAGGACATCCTGCCCCGTCAAGCCTGGATAAGGTGTCAACGTATCAATATTGCCAGAGATAAAGTCCCGAATGAACGGGCGGTCTGAGATATCTTGTAACTCAAAAGTCTCAGCGGTACTACCTTTCTCGGCGATCAAGAAGTTGCGATTATCAATTACATAAACGTAACCGGTTTCCCCAACCTCAGTCTGGGAGACGACAAACCAGAGAAACTCCAGATTAACTCGAGCCAGCAAGACGCCATCTACCTTGTCTTGCCAGTTTCGGATAGGGACGGCCAGGGTTGTCTCCGGTAAACCGGTCGTGGGATTAATCTCAACCGGGCCAACATAATCTTCCTGCTGCTTGAAAGCCCGCACGAATAGGGGTGAGTCAGCCAGATTATCCGGTAGGGGTTCGCCGTGAGCAGACAAAGACAGCACAACCTCACCCGTACGATCCAAAATAGCGATAGTTTCGTAAGCGTCGTTATGCCTGGCTAATCCTTCCAGTAGGTCATGCTGAATGGCAAACGTTATGTCAGTTAGCCCGCGCGTCCTGGCCAAATAGGCCAATTTACGCTGCAAGTCATCCATATAGGCGTTGATCTCGCTAGCGGCAGCCCGGCTGCGTTCTCGCTGAGCCCCTTCCAACTGTTGGAGTTGGGCCTGGAAAGCAAGATAGATTAAGGTCCCGGCCATGAGCAGTAAACTCAACCCGACCAACAAGAAGAGGCCGTATCTAAACTGGTTGGCGATAGAAAAAACACCCAGCCGTGGAGCAACGGGAGCCTCTTTGGTTTTATCGGTATGACTATCTGTGTTATTCATCTGTCACTCTCCAAGCGTTGACTTGCTGGACCTTTCACCCTGCAAACTACCCGCGGACATTCAAGAAATAAATTAATTTCTGGCCGGTCAAAAATATCATCTTGGCCAGGCGTGCGGGGTAACTTCCGCACACCTGGTTGGAATGAGGTTATTTTTTGGAAACGCTTAAGGCGTCGTATCTATTTTACTGGTCAGGATATCTTCCCGAATAGCTTTAACCTTAGCCTCTTGTTCGGGGGTCAACAGCCCATGGAAAGGCGCCAGATCTTGAACACCCTCTTGCAGCCCAAACCGGTATTGCTTACCTTCCCAGCGACCCTGTTGCACCAGGGTTGCCCCTTCTAAAAAGATCCCCGGCGTCTGCTGGATACCGCTGGTTAAGACGGTCTGTGGAGCCAGGTCGTTTTGATCCACCGACCAGCCGATGGCGTAAACTCCGGCCTTTTTAGCCTCTTCGATCACCCCCAACCCGGCGGTATCGGCGTTAACCGTGAGAACATCGGCTCCCGCAGCAATTTGGGCCCGGGCAATCTCCGCCGCCTTGTCGACGTCTGACCAACTGCCTACCCACTCAATGGACACTTCCACTTGCGGGTTAATTGACTTGGCTCCTTTCACAAAGGCCTCAGCATTTATTTTCGGATCGGGGTAATCTACACCCCCAATGAAGGCAAGCTTATTGGTTTTAGTCTTGAGGGCGGCGACCACTCCAGGTAAATAGCCAATTTCGTCGGCGCGGAAGCCTAGCGCCCCAAAGTTTTCATTATTGCCGGGATAACCGCCCACCACCGCAAATTTGATCCGTGGAAATTCTTTTGCCACAACCTCAAATGCTGCGACGTATTCACCGCCATGACCAACGATAAAATCATAGTTTTCTTTGGCATATTGGCGAGCGACTTCTTCTGCACCAGTATCGGACACGTTAGCTGTGTAAGCCACTTGCGCCCCGAGTTCTTTTTCGATCAATTTTAAGCCTTCATAACCAACTTGGCTCCAACTCTTGTCATCGTGTTCGCCCGGCAACAGTAAAGCCACCTTAAAAGCGCCGGGCGCGGCCGGAGCCGAGGAGTCTGCCGGGGCATTGTTTTGCGCCCCCCCACAAGCAGCCAGAATGAGACTCAAGCAGATCAGCATGAGATAAACGATAAGTAGATGTTTACGAGTGGACATTTTTAGCTCCTTTTATTAATAAAAAACTAATCTAATTTCAATAACCATTATTTGATAAGCTGGGAGCCGGGGTTGAGTCGGGTGTTTCCCGCTCCATCCCCAACTCCACCACTGCATGTCCCGCCGCAAGGCGCTGGCCCAATTCGCGGGCGGTGGTTTTGACCAGTTGTTCCAGGCTGGTGGCAGCCCGCATCCGCTCGGTGATTTCGCGAATGGTTTGTTCCCGCCGAGCCCGGCGTTCGGTTTCAGCCAGTAGCCCGACCCGCTCGGCCTCAACCCGACGAGATTCGATAGCGATAGCAATCTGGCCACATAGCCCTACCAGCAAGAGTCGATCCTCTTCGTTCAACCCGCCCACTTGATCACTTTGCACATCTAGCACCCCTAAGACCTCGGCCCCCAAAGTGATAGGCACAGCCAGTTCCGCTTTGGTCTCGAGCAACAGGGGGTTGGGCAGCCAGGTCGGTTCCTGGGACACATCGGGCACCAGCACCGGGGCGCCCTCCCACACCGCGCGGACGACCAGGCTCTGTTCGGCCGAGAGAGGGATTTGATGCCCCCTCTCTTTCAGGCGGCGACCTATGTCGCCGGTGCCGGCCTGTAAGGCCATTTCACCTTCTACCATGGTGTAAATTTGGGCGTGATAATAGCCAAACTGAGTCTGCATCAAGTCAACGACCTGTTGGAAAAGGTCATTCAGGGTAAAAGTCCCCGAAATCTGCTGCGCTACTTCGGTGATGGCCTCTATCTGGCGAGTCAGGCGCAGCAATGCCTGTTGAATTTGCCCCTCTAGCTGTTTGCGTTCGGTGACGTCGCGGTCGGTGCCGCGATACCCCTTGAACTGCCCGTCAGCATCAAAGAACGGCACGCCACTGGTTTCAAACACCACCAGATGACCATCTTTATGCCAGTTCATATTCTCCAGAGCCACCAACGGCTGCTGAGCCGCCAGCAGTGGTCCAAATACCCCCGCAACCCGCTGCGCTTCTTCGGGTAGCATGAAATCGAAGGGGGTCTTGCCCAAGACCTCTTCCGGCTCGTAACCCAACAGGTCTCGGACTTTGGGGCTGACATAGGTGTACATCCCGTTCTGGTCCACCTCCCAGATCCAGTCGCTCAGGGTTTCCACTAACCCCTGGAACCGCTGCTGCGATTCACGCGCGGCTGCCTCGGCTTGTTTGCGCGCGGTGATGTTACGGATAAGTCCCAGGTCGGCATCTTCACCCAGGTATTTAATAACCCCGGCCGATAATTCGGCGTCAATAATTGTGCCGTCCTTACGGAGCAGTTTGGTTTCATAAATGGCGGGAACATCCTCACCGGCCAGGCGCGCTTTTATCCTGGCCGCCACTAAACTTCTACTCTCAGGAGCTACATAGTTAATAAGGGAGGTATTCATCATCTCTTCGACTGAATATCCCAACATCTCCGCCAGTGCTTGATTTAAAAATTTAACTTCATTGGCCTGGACAATGACGACGCCGTCGCTTGCCTGCCTGACGATAGCCGCAGATCGTTCCTCTGACTCGTGGAGAGCCTCTTCGGCCTGTTTGCGTTCGGTGATGTCTTCAATCATTCCGTCAAAATGGGCAATCTCGCCTGGCTCGTCGTAGACAACTCGGGCGGTCACAGCGCCCCATAACGGTTTACCATCCCTCCGCTTGAGCTGAAGTTCCTCCCTGGTCACATATCCCTCGGCCAACAGCTTTGCGGCAAAAACTTGTCGTTCCGCCGGGTCAACATACAAGTCAGCCACATTGACCTGCATAAATTCGTCAACCGAGTCATAACCAAAAATCTGGGCAATGGCCGGATTAGCCATTAAGAACCGGCCTTGCGGACCGGGCGTATTACGGTAAAGACCTATAGGTAGATTTTGGATCAAGGTACGATGGTCTGCCTCAGCCTGTTGTAATGCCTCTTCCCCTCGTTTGCGCGCGGTGATGTCGCCATACATACCCAGAATACCTATGACATTGCCCTGCGCATCATAGAGCGGCACTTTACTGGTTTGCAACCAAATCCGCTCACCGCTTGGCGTAGTTTGGGGTTCTTCAAAATTGAGCTTGGCTTGATTTGTTTCCATCACCCGACGATCATCGGCATTGTAGAGTTCGGCCTGCTCTCGCCACACCAAATCGGCATCCACCTTGCCGATAATCTCTTCGGGCGAATCCAAGCCAGCATCAGCGGCAAAGCGGCGATTACACCCCAAATAAACCAGATTTTTGCTCTTCCAGAAAATGGATTGCGGGACGTTATCCATTACGAGTTGAAGCATTCGCTGCGATTCATGCACAGCTTCCTCAGCCTGCTTGCGCGCGGTGATGTCGCGATTGATCCCAATCAGTCCAATGACTTTTCCTTTGTCATCTCGGAGGGGTATTTTGGAGGTCAAATTCCAGCGGGTCTGCCCCGTTGCTGAGTCTACCAGGCGTTCTTCATGGTTGAGTAAAGATTGACCTGATTGCATAAGCGCCTGCTCATCGGCGCGAAATTGGCGAGCCAATTCAGACGGAAAAAAGTCAGAGTCTGTTTTGCCAACAACCTCGTCTACCGACGAAGCGCCCAACAAATGGGCCGTAGCCGTGTTCAGGAGGATAAATCGGCTTTCAGCATCCTTGGCATAGACATAATCCGGCAGATTGTCAATGAGGGTCGATAACAGGTTCCGTTGTTGAAACGATGATGCTTCTGGCGCTTGATTTGCCGTATTATCGTTGCTTAGCGGTAATTCGGGTTGGACAATCAAATTTGAAACCGGGGTGGAGTCAAAGGAGATGGAATTAAAAATTGTGGCTCGCGCTTCGGCCAGCATTTGCCACAAAAATTTACCGGCTTCTAAATTGGTTACAACAGGGGTGAGGGTTTGCCCCAAACATTCAATTTCTAGCAGAGGGGAGGGGAGCTCGCTCTTGCTCGGTTCGGGTGAGGTAGGGGCGACCCGGCTATCAAAAAAGCGGCGGAGAGGCTCGGAAGTTTCCGACTCGCAGGCTTCAGCTACGGTTTTGATCAGCCGGCGAGCCCGGACGGTACGGCTATCGGTTGAAAGAGCGGCATAGCCGTCACTATTTTCAACCAATAGTTGGTCATAAGTTGCAGCTAGATTTGCCACATTCAGGCTGATAAAGTTGGCAAATTCTTTTAGTGCTAACATGACAAGCTCCTTAAATTTAGAAAGAACAGGGCTAAAGTAGCCTCACCGATAGACAGGTATCGGAGATTTAATCAGACAGTCGATAAAATTCCTGCAAAATACTGGAGGCCAGAGTTGGATTCAAAATCACTTCCCCATTGGCCACTTGCCGAATGGCAGTCGTAATGTAGCGGAAGTCATCTTTGCCGTTTCGCTCAATACAGCCGCGTGCTCCAGCTTTGATCGCCTCCACCGCATACCGGTCGTTGGGAATGGAGGAGATGCCCAGGATTCTAATCCGTTCGTTTTGAGCCAAGATTGCTTGAATCGCTCTAATACTATCCAAAACGGGCAAATGTAAGTCCATAAGGACCAAATCGGGCAGCGCTACTTTGCAAGTATTGACCGCCCCTTGACCATCCCGCACCAGGTCAATAGCCTTGATATTTTCTTGCTGATCCAGAAAAGATTGCAGCTTTTTAGCAAAATTTTGATCGGGGTGAGCAATTAATACGCGAATTAGTTTGTCCATGATGGTCACTTTGTGGTATTCAACTACCCGCGAAGATACGGATTTTTATTAAAAATTAACAAGTTCACTTGACTGAATTTGGTTTGACTTTGAAAGTTGGGGCATCGATAAGCTCTGGTTCAAGGTCAAAATCTGATTCAACTTCACAGGCTATCGCTCGCTGCCACCAATCAGGAAAATATCGTTTGAGGGTGGTCACGGCATACCAACCGGTCGCCAAAACTACCAAGTCAATACACAACCAAATTACAATAAATTCTAACCACCAAGTCATATGTTACCTCAGCTTACGCCACTTTATCTCCACATGTGGACACCGGGGATAGACTTTAACTGACTATTTAGCATTATATGAGATAACACGCTAGGTTTACAGAGGCAAAAGTACTGACAATTGAGCCTTTATTCCTCTGACAAAAAGTACCTGTCCCCCTGCCCCAAAGTACCATGAAAAAACACCCCCGGTACCGGGGGTGTTTTTTCATAAAATTTTCAGCCAGGGTTGCTTCAATTTCCTTCAACCAACCCATCGCGGACGGCTCGAATGGCCGCCTCGGTACGGTTATTAACCTGCAATTTTTGAAAAATAACCGAAAGGTAATTTTTAATCGTTCGCTCAGACAAATTGAGATCAGCCGCAATATCTTTGTTGCTGGCCCCGGCGGCCACCAGGGTTAAAATTCGGCGTTCTTGATCGGTCAGCGGTTGTAATTTGGGGGCGCTCTCTTCCTTATCAGCCAAGCGGCGAAATTCATTTAACAAGCGTGTGGTCATATCGTTATCAATCACGGCCTGGCCTTTATGAACACTTCTGATAACTTCTAGCAGCCGTTTGGAACGGGTATCTTTTAACAGATAGGCTTTGGCCCCAGCTTTGAGGGCTTCAAAAACATACTCATCTTGAGGATACATCGTCAAAATAATAATCCCTACCGCCTCGTCATCGCCGAGAATAGTCCGGGTGGCCTCAACGCCATCAACTACAGGCATGTTAATATCCATCAAAATTACCGTTGGCTTGAGCTTCGCCGCTAATCTGACTGCTTCCAAACCATCTTCGGCCTCGCCAACAATTTCAATATCCTCTTGATCTTCTAATAAGGAACGGATTCCTTCTCTAAAAAGAGCGTGATCATCGGCCAGCAAAACTCTTACTTTGCTCATAAACAATTGCCTACCTTAATTCTTAGATTTTCATTGATTACTGGTGGCCAGGCCGACCTGCAAGGGTAACTGCGCAAAGATACGGGTCCCCTGATTTCGCTGGCTATCGACGGTTAATTGACCACCCACCCGCTGGGCTCGCTCCCGCATCGAAATCAAGCCCAGGCCGCTGCGACGCTTTTTGGGTTGAGCTTGATCTCGAAGTTCCGGCTGTACCCGCTGAACCTCTTGGGCCAGGGGGTCTAAATCAAAGCCTCGGCCATCATCTTGCACTTCCAGGGTAACCCACTGATTATCCTTGATGGCTACCTTCACCGATAACTGGGTACACTGGGCATGTTGCCTGGCATTTGAAAGCGTCTCCTGCAAAATGCGGTAAAGGCTGCTTTCTATCTCTGGCGATACCTCGACAAACTCGCCCTCAAACACGCAGGTTGTTTTCAAATTCCAGCGCTGGCCAAATTCGGTGACAAAATTTTCCAGCACCCCAAACAGCGATTTACCCTCTAATTCTACCGGGCGTAAATCAAAAATATTCCGCCGAATTTCCTCTATGTTTTGTTTCAAGAGGGCGCTGATTTGCTCAAGCTGCTTCTCTAGTTTACCACCTTCTTCCACCATATTCAAGCAACGGTCCACTTGAATGAGCAAATAAGCCAAGTTTTGAGCTACCCCATCGTGCATATCTCGGGCCAAACGGGTGCGCTCTTCCACAATGGCGATTTCGCGGGTTTTTTGCAGAAGGCGGGCATGTTCAACGGCGCTGGCCACCTGAAAAGCCAACGATTCCAGGGTTTCAAGATCGCTTTCGTCAAAAGCATTTGTCGCCTGGCTGGCTACCATAATGAGTCCAATCGTTTTACCACCGGTAATGAGTGGAGCCATCATCGCCGAACTGACGAGATGAGTTGTTTCTCCTAAATCTAACTGATAAAGGTTTTGGGTGTAAATTTCATTAAGAATAAAGGGTCTACCCTGGGTGATAACCTGGCCAATCGGCTTTTTGGGATTGATTTTAAGCGTCAAAACTCTGGCGTTCTGATCAAATTCACCTTCCGGGCCAGTTGAAATTGAGACCATTGACAGGCCATCCGCTGGTTCTTTTTTGTCAACCCGGGCAGGATCATAAATCTTTCTGAGGACCAAGTTAGAGCCATCAACTAGCCCTATCGTCACCTGGACCATACCTGGCAGGGCCGCATCCGGCGTAAAGATTTGGCTAATATCGCGCCCGCCAACGGCCAACAAATTGTCCAAATCCAGGCCTCGGCTGACTACCTGGCTGATTTTTTTAATCGCCTGTAGACGTTCCGTGCGAGCCTGAACTGTACGTTCCAACTTATCGGAATAAGCGTGGATCTGGTTAAAGAGTTGAGCGTTTTCTACTGCTCCGGCCATTAATTGACTCAAGGCGCTGAGCAGATTCAAATCATTGGTATTGAAATCGCCGGTCTGTTTATTGATCAGGATGACCAGCCCAATAATAATCCCCCGTGTTTTAAGCGGCGCGACCAGCAGCGTATAAATTTTCCGCTTGAGCATTTGATCCAGTTCGGCAAACAAATCTGGGTTATCAGGGCTGAGTTTAAATAAACAGGGAGCCCCTTCTAAAATGGCTTGCTCAAACAATTTAAGGTGAATATCTAATTTAACCCCAGCCAGATCCGCCGCTCCAGAACCACTGGCAGCCGCCAGAGTTAGATAATCATCAGTGCCATCTACCAGGAGGACATAGCCATTCTCGGCTAATAAGGCAATACACACCCGGTCGGTGATGATAGATAAAAGCTCATCAAGAGCAATCGTCGAGGTGAGAGCCTGGCTGGCGTCGTTCAATACCGCCAGGTCGCGTAAGCGTTGGGCCAAATCGCGATACAAACGGGCGTTGGCCAGGGCGGTGGCCGCCTGGCTGGCCAAACTGTTCAGCGTCCATAAATCGTGATCGCTAAAGCCATTGATATAGCTGCGGTCAATATTGATGACGGCTTCCACCTGATTCTCAACAAAAATGGGGACAACCAATTGAGATTTAACCGTCAACCCCTCGATAAGAAAAACATCGTTATCCCGCGTCACATCATTGACCAAAATAGAATTGCCCGTTCTGGCGGCTTTGCCAATCAAGCCCACCTCAATACTTTGGCGATAGATGCCGGGGCTAATCGAAGGAGGCGCTTCGCCATAGATAGCTTTTAAAATCAGAAAAGAACGAGTTTCATCGACCTGCAAAATGGCCACCCGATCATAATGCAACCGCTCAAAAATAACTTTGGCCAACGCTTCAAAAAGGTTATTCATTTCCAGAATCGTGGAAATTTCGCGGGCTACCTCATTAATCAATTTGAGCCGAGTGGCCTGATCCTCCCACTCTTCAAAGAGCTGAGTATTTTCTACGGCAATGGCAATCTGATAAGCCAGGGTAAAAACATAGCGGGCGTCTATGTCGGTAAAGGCGTCCGGCTCATTTTTATCCAGGGTGAGCACGCCCACCACTCGATCTTTATAAATGAGCGGGACCCCCAGCCAGGAGCGAATCCGGCTCAATTCGGGTCGAGGTTCCCAATATTCGTTTTGGGTTACATCTTTAATGATCAGAGGCAGTTTATTGTTTACGGCATGCCAGGCCGAATTTTTCTCATTTCTTCGATAAATATTCATGCCCCGCCGATAGTCCGAAAAGCCGCGCGAGGCTGCTGCCTCCAGAAAATCTCCTTTTAAAAGCAACAAGGTGGCGCTATCAAAAGCAATGGTTTTGTGGATTTGAGCCAGAATCTCATCCGTGAGATGCTCTAAATCCAGGCTGGTGCCAATAAGCGCGCTGATGGCATTGAGCGAGGCCAACCTTTGATTGGCCTGATTTAAGGCGGCAATTTGGACCTGAAATTGTTTAACGGCTTGATCATCCGCTAAAGGGGTTGGAAATTCGGGGAGAGCAGCCAGCGGCGGCAACAAGGCATGAACACTTTGCCGCAAATCATCCACTTGAATTGGCTTGGTCAGCAAGCCATTGGAATTGGCGATAGAGCTTTGCAATTTATCGCGCCGCAGTTTGTCGTTCCCAATCACGATGATGGGAGTTTGAGGCATAAACATCTTTAAGCGAGAAACCAATTCATGCCCGTCAATATCTGGCAAAGCGAGGTCTATCAAAATTAGATCCGGCTGAATCATGGCACAATATTGCACCGCAGTGGGGCCGTCGGCGGCAATCACCACATTATATTGTTTGCCGAGGGTACTCTCAATTAACTGTTGGGCGGCCTCGTCGTAATCAACGTAAAGAATAGTAGCCATGGTAATTACCCTACTGGAGTCACAAACCTGTCGCGCTCAGCTTTAGAGAAGCAAGAGTGAAGTTCTCAGTCTCATCTAGCAAGCAAGCTTACTCTAAATTTTACGACATTACTGGAGTTTAGACAAGGGTTATCTTTGTCTTATAGGTAGAAATTCTTTGTTTGGGGGAAAATTGCTTAACTCAAGACAAGAGGGGGCCAGTTGAGCTTTCTTTAGCTCCATTCCAAACCATTTTCCTAGAAAGCTCAAACTAATTTCAAATTCAGATGTGGTATTACTGATGTATAACCTTGTACCATTAACAAACGGGGCTATCAGGCATTCTGAATGTGGCCAACACCACTGACAATGATTAAATGTCCACTCTGTCAGACAACTCATGTAGCTAATACGGTATTTTGTGATGAGTGTGGTCATTGTCTGCTGGTTGAGGAAAATCGGGAAACGGACCCTTTAGATTTTGCTGCCATCGGCTGGGTTGGTGGGCCACCCCATCATTCTCAGATTACCCCAGCCGATCAAGAAATTACCAAATCGCCTCTGCTTCGCTTAAAAATAGGTGGGGCCAATCGAGAAATTGAGATAAGCCTCAATAAATGCATCAACCTGGGTCGAATAGACCCTGGCGCTAGTATATTCCCCGAAATTGATCTGACCGGTGAAGGTGATTTCGCCAAAAGTGTCTCGCGCCGTCACGCCGGTATATTCCGCCAGAGCGGCGTCATCGTCATCGAAGACCTGGCCAGCATCAATGGCACCTTTATCAATGGTAATCGCCTGGTCCCCTATCTGCCCGAAACCCTAAATGATGGCGACGTGCTGCAACTTGGCCGGCTTCTGATTGAAGTTAGAATTCAAAGTCAATAAATGCTTTACCCCAAAGAACGACAACCTCAAACGTGTTTTGGTTCCAAATGGATGACCATCCGCACCTCATTACGCCCCGGCTTGGTCGATACGACCATTTCATCGACCAATTGTTTAATCAAAAACATACCTAGTCCTCTGGGGAAACCTGGCCGGTTCTGAAATCCCTCACCCACATCAATTATCTCAGGGATGGGCTTATTTCCCTGGTCAACCACATTCAGGGTTAAGGAATTCTCTTGCACGGTCAACTCAACCAAAACCCTTACCTCCACCCTGGATTGATTGCCATGCTCAATGGCATTCGTCACCGCTTCACTGACCGCAGTCTTTAAGTCTTCAATCCGATCTTCAGAAAAACCCATGCGGTGCGCCACAGTTGCTGCTGCGGCCATGGGAATTTTCTCATATCCCAATTCGCTGGGAATGTAGACTTCGACCATTTTATCATTCTTTGCCATTTTCTTACTCATTGCGGGGGGTGTGTCCTTAATTTGCGGGTTTGTCCTTGATCGAGTCTAGGTAGTTTTGCAAAATCACGGCTGCCGCCGCAGCATCAATGGCTACTTTTCTTTGACCGGCGCTAGACAAATAGGTAGCCGCATCAACCGTTGAATAGCTCTCGTCAAAATATTCAAAGGGAACAGCTACAGTCGCCGCCAGAGCCTCGGCGTAGCGCTTGACGCGGCGGGCTTGTGGCCCAACTTTTTCCGAACCAGCCAAAGAATAGGGCAAGCCCACGATGACCCGCTCTATCTTTAATTCCGCCATCAAGCGTCCCAGCCGGACAAAATCTTCCTGCTTAGATTTCCGCTGCAAAACACTATGGGGTCTGGCCAAAATACCGCTCTCGCTAAGGGCGATACCAATGCGCCGCTCCCCAATATCCAAGGCCATCAACCGCATGCCGGTTCAATTACCATCGGCCACCAGAGTGACCGCATCTTTTATAACCACATCAATGCGAAACGATGAGTAAGGCAATCGGCCCAGCCAATCGACAAACCAATTGGGCTCCAGTTCTATGCCGGGAACGGTAGCCAAATCGTATTGCTGGCTTAACAAATCTTGGGCTTCGCCAATGGGCAGCCAGGCGATTTCCCCAGCCACGTCATGCGCGTCAATGACTGGCACGGCCAGACCGGAAGCAATAATGCGGAATGTCACGGTCTGGTCCTGCACATTCAATACCTCACCGGCCCCAAAATGTAAGCCCCTGGTATCCAACTCATAACCGGGAGGGACTTGCGCTTCCAGGGCTGCTAAGGCCAAGCGATTGGCGTTATAACCACCCACCACCGTGCCACGTATTACGGCCTGCATCTCCCCACTAAAGGTGTCGGAAAAATCGCCGGCAAATTCGCGATACTTCACATCCAGCACAATCACTTGCAGCGTCTCCGGCGAGATAAATTCCTGCTCCCCCAAAGATGCCTGCAATTGGCTCAAACCTTCCTGCTGGATTTTCTGCTGCAGGTAGGCTTGTAAGCGCTCTTTATCATCTTGCACCACAATTTTGGCCGGCTCCATCTTGCCACCGGATAATGACTGCTCATTGATAACACGAGCCAGCAAGTCACGAGCAGGGTCCTCAAAGCGATTAATCTGCCCGGCCCCAACATTGCCGCTTGGGCCCGGCTCCACCGCTATCACCAGCGTTGGGGTTGAGGTAGCGCCAGAGCCAGGCGGAATGGTCGTGGTGACGGCTGTAAGAAATTGAAGCGCTTGCCCGGCTGAAGTGCTCAGGGTGGTGCTGATAGGAATAAGCTGCGGCTGTTCGGTCCGGTTGATAAAAGTGACCGTCCCTTCAGCCTGGCCAACCGGAGCCAATTCTGTTTGGGTGGTTTCAATTTCGCCGGGCAGGGCCAACTCTACCTGAGCTGTGCGGGCCGGAAAAGTAAGGGTTTTAAAATCAACCGACTTTACGTTGGGATCGGCCTTAACCACCAGATTCGTTTCCAGCGGTTTGGCCACCGGGATCAGGGTCACCGTCGCCTCAGGCAAAAGGGCCAGGACTCCTACCACCAGCGCCACGGCCAAGATAGCCAACAATATAAAAGCCCCAAGCTGCTGCCAAATATTGATTCGCCCGCTTCCCTGCACCACCCGATATTTTTTTCTTCTGACTCGTTTGACCTCGCCCTGCCCTTCCTCGGGCAGGGCAGGAACTACCGGTGGCAATGTTTCTTCCGGCGCGGCCACCGGTGTTTCAGCGGTAACCCAACCGGCCCATTTGGCGCTGCGCAGGCTGCCAAACGCTTTGACTCCAGCCGCTTTGGCATAATCACGCACGACCGGGTGGTCGCTCACAATCGCCATTTCCACCGCCCGGGTGTGCACCGTTCGAGCCAGCAGCTTCATATTGACTAAGCTTTGCAGCGCCTTATTTTTACGCGGCACAATCAACAGCAAGCGAGTGACTCGGCCACTGCCGGCCACCGGCGGAACCAGCGCAAAATCGACTCTACTGCGGATAGACGTAATATCGTCTGTATCTTGGAGCTCTACCACAATTTGTTCCATCATCAAGAAATAAGGTTAATCCTTCACCCTTCACAATTAATCCGGCAAGCCTACCGTTAAACTTAAGGCCAGCCCAAACAAATTACCATCCAATCCAGGAGTCAAATCTTTGGTGGTTGCCAGCGCATGCGGGCCCAACCAGGCTACCTCCGGCGCACGTTGAAAGGGAGCTGGATCAGATCGCAGTAGCATGTCCAGTCCCGGCAGCAGATTGCCCCCACCGGTCAGATAGATTTTGCGCGGCAGCGGCTTTTCACCGCCCGCCTCGACCAAAAACTCCATCAGAGCATCGTACCAGCGGCAGCGTGCCCCGGCCAAATGCTCCTCCACCCGCTCACGCTCTGCTTGGACCAATTCCCCACCAGCCCAAGCTCGCTTTAATTTTTCCGCTTCCGCCCCGTCAAGCTCCAGCGCCTGAGCGATGGTTTGGGTAAAAAAAGCCCCGCCAAACGGGGTCGAACCAGCCGCAACCAGGGCATTGTCTCGAATTAAACAAATTTCGGTGCCGGAAAGACCCGTATCCACGATGATGGCTTCGGCCTGAGGCGTGATGGCCGCCAGGGCTTGCGCAGCCGCCACCACATTGGTCACTTCTAAATCCAGCCGATTGGCTAACACCCGCAAGGCTCGTAACGCGCCGGCTTGGCCGGCCACACCAAAAACGGAAAAAGAAATCTCTTGCCCGGTCAATCCCAGGCCGTCCAACACCAGATGATCGTCCAGACGAATCCCCGCATCGGTCACCGCCAGGGCTTGCCATTGCCCCCCCCCGCGCGGTAGGTTGGCTAAATTTTGCCGTACCAGCCGCTCCGCCCGGCCTCTCAGACCGGCCAACTCTTTAGCCGCAATTGGATCCGCCGGTTTGGGGCGAGTTTGTTGGATCGTAAACAACTTCCCTACGGCTGCCCGGCCTGCCAGCGCAAAAATCACATTATCCGGCACAATCTTGTGTCCAACCACGGCCTCGGTGCTATCCTCAGCCTGGGTCAGGGCCGTATTGACCGGAGCTGTCACCGCTGCTGCTTCCAGCCGGCCCCCGGTGATGTCGTGCCCACCCGTCTGGGCCAGGCTGGAGCCGATGATTTCCCATTCAGCCGAGCCGGGCTTGCGGAGAACCACCACCGCCTTAACTGTATCTCGGCCAAGATCAACCAGACTATAGGCGCTCGGCCTTTGTTTTTTGCTTTGAGGAAACCGGCGCAGGAATTTCATAGGTGGCTAACGCTCTACGTTTCAATCGCCGGAATTAACACGATCAACCTCACAAGCAACCAACGCTGCCGACTAGAGTTGCCGGAATTCACGGAGCAATATGCAGTCGGCTACAGCCGTTTGTTGGTCGCACCGGCCCTAAATACGGTGTTACTATTGACAATGTAGAACTAATTGCCATTTACTATTGCTTTGCTTGCCTCTACAAGATATTTTTCCCGTAAAGTATCAATTGGTAATCTTTCCCCCGTATTTTCATCCACATAAAACCAATGTTCCCACCCATTGCAAGGAGCTTTTTGTATTTCTCTGCCAATTTGGTGTATTGAGCCAGTTATGCCGTCATACTTTATCGAGCCATTAGCTAATACTGTGGCGGTAGTATCCCCTGTTTTGCCAAAATAAAGCACTTGGCCTGGCTTTATCAGGCCATTTTCCAGTAATATACCAAACGGGACACGTGGGCGATTACGTTTTGTTGTGAACACAAACACATCATCCATGAACATCTGCTGCTGTATAGCATCAATTCTTTCTTGAGCGATTTTTACATAACTTGGGTCGCGCTCAAGACCAATCCAGTGCCGGTGTAGTTTCTTGGCTACCGCGCCGGTAGTACCACTGCCGAAAAATGGGTCAAGCACGATGTCACTAGGATTTGAACTTGAGAGAATAACCCTGTACAGTAGTGCTTCTGGCTTTTGAGTTGAGTGTGCTTTATAGCCATTTACCTTTACTCTTTCACTGCCTGTACAAAGAGGAATTTCCCAATCACTTCGCATTTGCAGGTCGTCGTTAAGGGATTTCATTGCATGATGGTTGAAGGTATAGCGAGCGCCTTTTATCTTCTGCGCCCAAATGAGAGTTTCATGCGCGTTTGTGAAACGCACGCCTCTGAAATTAGGCATTGGATTCGTCTTTACCCAAACGATGTCATTCAGAATCCAATATCCTAAATCCATAAGAATTGTGCCTACTCGATAAATGTTGTGATAAGAACCAATTACCCAAATTGTGCCAGTGTCTTTAAGTACGCGGCGGCAGGCATTTAACCATTCCCTGGTAAATTGGTCGTATTCAACCAAACCGTCGAATTTATCCCAATTATCATCTACGGCATCAACTTTTGTCATATTAGGCCGCCATAATTCTTGGGATAATTGCAGGTTGTAAGGAGGGTCGGCAAAGATTAAATCAACTGATTTCTCCGGCAATGAGTTTAATATTTCGACACAGTCCCCTTGTATGACATGATCCAAAATCAATTCCTCTACTACAGCCATCGTGGTAACACTCCTAAGATTTGTTCAGTAGTTCCTGCATGAGTCGGCGAATTTCTGAGATTTTCAGCAGTTCAGATAAAAAGTATCTCAGGTTCTCTGATTGCTGACTTTGACGTCTTTTCCGTAAAGCATCATAATCAATGCCGAGGATAACGCACAATTCACGGCCTGTCATCGCATGGCTAATATCAAACCGTCCTTTAGCTCCTCTGACTATGGTTTCTTTGTCATCCTGATTAAAGGAGCAAAAATAGAAAGTTGCGTTATATGCCGTCTTACGGGCAACCCAATCAGCAAACTTGGTCATACTTTCCAACTCGCCACTTGACTTTTTGGTATCAAATGTGTCCCCGTCTTTGAGTTCGATGACCAGAACTTTACGGTTCTGATGGTCAAACACAGCTACATCTATTGTGCCGCCACTCTGTCCGGCTGTTCCTGGCATTCGGCCCTGAAATACTACCTGAATCTCGCTTGCAAACACTTCTTGTTGCCTAAGAATGGTATCGAGTGTGGTTTTTAGATGTGCTGGTGTTTCAGCCTCGATAATATGTTCAAGTTCGTTGCCGGTACGAATAACTGTTGCGTGAACTCTGCTCATTAATTGGCCAAGTTGTTGATTGCCAAACAAACGGGCGTAACCTGAATTTGCGTCGGAGCGTCCTTTTGTCTCTGATATTTTTGCCATGAAAATTCTATCCCCAGATAGCAAACTTATAAACACATTTGAGCACCCAACTCGTTTTTATCCCATATCTTCTTTTAGCTCTATCCCCAGTTCAGCCAGAGCTTCCAATAACGGGGTAGGAGGCTCATCACCCTGTTCTATTTTCGCTTCTTCGGCTAGTAAATGGTCAACCGCGTCCTGTAAATAGGAGGGTAGTGATTCCCAATCCACATATTCAGCCAGGAAATGCAAAAATGCTTTGTAATCTGCATAACTGAGGATGACCTCAACGATTTCACCTCGATCATTTTGCACCATTTTTGGAGGCATGTGAAAAACTGCGGCTGCTTCTTTTACCTTCCTGTCCATTTATTCCTCCTTCCAACTGCACTTTATCTGCACTGTACGGCTGACTCATATGTAATCCCTCACGCCTCATCCAACCGCTTCTCCAACCAATGCATCTACCTTTGCCAGCGCGTCACCTAAATAGGCTGCATCTTTGCCGCCGGCCTGAGCCATAGTCGGTTTGCCGCCGCCCCCACCGCCGACAACCTGGGCTACTTCTTTGACCAGCTTGCCCGCGTGCAGTCCGCGCTTGACCAGATCGTCGGTCACGGTGGCGATAATCGTGGGTTTGCCTTCCAGCACCGCTCCCAAAACCACCACCCCGGAACCGAGCCGGTCGCGAAACCAGTCGCTCATCTCACGCAGTAGGGCCACATCGGGCGCGTCAACTTGCAGGGAAATAACCTTGATCCCCTTGACCTCGCGGGTTTTGGCCAACAGCCGCTCAAATTCAACCCGGGCCAGTTTGCGCTGCAACTCTCGCAACTTTTTCTCGTGTTCTTGCAACTGGGCCATCAACGAGATCGAGCGGCGGTAGACCTCTTCCGGCGACACGCCCAAAAAGGCGGCGGTTTGCTCCAGGGTCACCAGGCGCTCCTGAATCAATTCCTGCGCCATCCGCCCGGTAACCGCCTCGATCCGGCGCACGCCCGCCGCAGCGCTGCCTTCGCTGGTGATGTGCAGCGCGCCAATTTGAGCCGTTCTCTGCACGTGCGTCCCGCCGCACAATTCCCGGCTGTAAGCCTGGCCATCTGCGCCAATCTGCACCACCCGGACCACGTCGCCATATTTCTCGCCAAAGAGGGCCATAATCTCGCCGCCGGCAATTGCCTGCTTTAAGGCGTTATAGCTCTTTTGGATGGCCGTTACCGGAAAATCGGCTAAAATCGCTTCATTGACCGCCCGTTCAATCTCATCCAGCTCCGATTGGCTGACCATCTGGGTGTGGCTAAAGTCGAAGCGCAGGCGATCCGGGGCCACCAGCGAGCCAGCCTGAGCCACATGGTCGCCCAGCACCCGGCGCAGCTCACGATGCAGCACATGTGTAGCCGTGTGGTTACGCATAATGTCCCAACGGCGCTCGTAATCCACAATCGCCCAGGCCGGGTCGCCTACATTGACCGTACCCTCGATGATCATCCCTTCGTGAACCATCAACCCGTTGACCGGCTTGGCTACCGCGCTAACCTCCATGGCCCACTGAGGGGTAGTTTCAGGGTTGGCATAATGGACAATTTCGCCCATATCGCTTACCTGGCCACCCGACTCCACATAGAAAGGCGTCGCCGCCAGCACAATTTCGACTTTTTGCCCTTCCCCGGCGCTGCTCACCAGCAACCCATCGCGCAAAATCGCCACCACCGAACTGGGTAGTTCCGTCCCGTCGTAGGGGTTGTAGGCCACACCGCTCTCAGGCAGCTTGCCTTCATTTTTAAGCCGGTCAAGCAGCGTCGCATAGACTTGTAACACATCCACCGCAATCTCACCCAGTTTGTCCCCGCCGGAGATGGCGGTATGGCGCTCAAAAGCTTTCTGATAGCCGGCTTCGTCAAGGGTAAAACCATACTCCTCATCGGCGATGATACGGGTCAAATCTTTGGGGAACCCATAGGTGGCGTACAGTTTGAATACCTCGTCGCCGGGAATCTGGCTTTTGCCGGAGGCTTTCAATTTCTCGACCAGTCCGGCGATCAATTCCAGGCCGTTGGTGAAGGTCCTCAAAAAGCGCTCTTCTTCCTGGGTGATAACATTGAGGATGAACTGGCGGCGAGCTTTCAACTCGATGTAGTGCTCGCCCATTTCTTCGATGACTTTAGCGGCAATTTTAGCCAGGAAGGGACCCTCAAAACCGGCCAGCCGGCCATAACGCGCCGCCCGGCGCAGAATCAGGCGCAGCACCGAAGCTCGGCCCTCATTGCCCGGCATGACCCCATCGCCAATCATAAAGGTAATGGCTCGGCCATGATCGGCAATCACCCGGTAGGCAATCAGGTTTTGCTGCACCTGGGCCTCGGTGTGGCCCAGCAGCTTTTGGATGTGATTGATGATGGGCATAAACAGGTCGGTTTCGTAATTGGCCCGTTTGTTCTGCACCACCGAGACAATCCGCTCCAGGCCCATGCCGGTATCCACGCCCGGTTTGGGCAGGGGCGTCCGGCTGCCATCGGCGGCCTGGTTGAACTGCATAAAGACCAGGTTCCAGATTTCCAGCCAGCGTTCACAGCCGTTATCCAAAAACACCGAGCAATCGGGCTGGCCGCAGGTGCAGAACTCTTTACCCCAATCGTAATGCAATTCAGAGGTGGGGCCGCAGGGGCCAACATCGGCCATTTGCCAGAAGTTGGTCTTGTCGCCCATGCGGTAGACGCGCTCCTGCCCGACCTTCATCTCCTTGGTCCAGAGGTCAAACGCTTCGTCGTCGTTGGTGTGGACGGTGTAGTAGAGCCGCTCCGGGGGGATGCCGTAAACCCGGGTCAGGCACTCGTAGGCAAAGCGAATGGCGTCACGTTTGAAATAGTCGCCAAAAGAAAAGTTGCCCAGCATCTCAAAAAAGGTGTGGTGGCGCGGTGAAGGGCCGACATTTTCCAGATCATTGTGCTTGCCGGAGACACGCATACATTTTTGCGAGGTGGTAGCCCGTTTGTAGGAGCGTTCTTCCAGCCCCAGAAAGGTATCTTTAAATTGCACCATCCCAGCGTTGGTAAAAAGGAGGGTGGGGTCATCGGCTGGCACCAATGAGGAACTGGCGACAATGGTATGTTTATTTTCTTCAAAGTAATCTAAAAACGCCTGCCGAATTTCGGAGCTGGTCATAGTCATAAGGTCTTTACCTCTGGAGAGTAAGAAGTAAGGAGGAGGGAGTAGAGAGTAAGGGCTTTTCCCCTACTGCCTACTCCTTACTCCCTACCACCGTTTTCGCTACTAAATTCTAGTCCACGCGGGGGGGGATGTCAATTAAAATTGGATTTGCGGGGGCAGCGCTTTGCCACAGGCTGGATTGAGGCGTTGGGCCAGAAGCAACCAAAATTCCTATTCGTTATTGATCCGAACCCGGTGTATAATGATTTCGGTCAGGCTGCACAAATCCCCTTTGGTGATCTTAAAATTTAAGCGAAATTTAAGCAGAAAAAGACCCTAAAGGTCTTTAAGACATTTAGGGTCTGGAGGTTGGATGAGAAAGCAAATTCGATTTTTAGGTCTGCTGCTATTAATCAGTTTTGCCGCCACAACCACCCTGTTTTGGACGTATGAGTCTGGAGTCAATCCCGGTATCAGGTCATTTGGCGATGTGATCTGGTGGTGGATTGTCAGTTCCACCACGGTGGGCTACGGCGATATTGCCCCCCATACGGTCCAGGGGCGGATAGCCGCGGCCATCACCTTTATTTTCGGCATTTATCTCTACACCAACTTTATCACCCTGACCGCTAATTCGGTCGAACGCTTCGTCAACAAGGATCGGCTGGGCATGGCCCAGATCAAGGCTAAAGAACATATCGTCATCTGCGAATACACCGCCTTTGCCGACGAGCTGCTGCAAGTGCTGGAGTGCTACCCGGAATTGGCCCGGCGTGAGGTGGTCATTATCACCGATTTGGTGGAGGTCAATCCCTATCCGCAATATCACTTTGTGCGCGGCGTGCCGATCAGCCCGGCGGCGCTGCAACAGGCCAACATTCAAGAGGCGGCTTACATTTTTGTTTTTGCCAACGCTCGTTTTCAGGAGCCTGATCTAAAAACCCTGCACACGGTCTCCCGTATCCAAAAGCTCAACAAGCACGCCACCCTCTTTGTTGAAATGCACAAGCCCAAATCCGAATTTACCGAACACCTGCTTGGGCCGATTGTGGTGTTGGACAGCAAAAAACTATTAGAAACCGTGTTACGCCACGAGGCTCTGAACCTCTCAGCCTATTTCTCCTACGCTAATCTCCCCAGCCCGGCCACCGCTCCCCGCGAGGCGCTCTCCGAGGGGTAAAAAAGCCCCGCATCAGAGCGGGGCTTTCAGGTATTGTTATAAAGGCTAAACGCTGTCAACAACCGTCCGTGCGCGGCGCTCCTTTTTGAAACGGCTGCGCCAATGGGTGACACTTTTACGCACAGCGGGCAGGCGCAAGATCAGCAGCAGGGCGACCGCCGCCCCATACAACAACGGCTCCCGAACGTCCGACTTGACCAGCCAGACGTAATGGACCACGGCCAGAATCCCAACCAGGTAAACCCAGCGATGCAGCCGCTTCCAATTTTTGCCCAGCCGCCGCATCCAACCCTGGGTCGAAGTGAGAGCCAGCGGCAGCAGGATCAAAAAAGCGGCAAAGCCGACCAAGGCATAGCGTTTCTCAAAAATGGCCCCGTAGAGCAGTCCCCAATCAAAACCATAATCCAGCCCCACAAAGGTCAAAAAGTGCAGGCAAACGTACATGAAACCGTACAAGCCCAGCGGCTTGCGCAGCGGCAGCACCTGCCTGAACCCGAACAACATATTGACCGGGGTGCAGGCCAGCGACAACACCAACAGGATCAGCGCCGGCTTGCCGGTACGAAAGGTAATATCCTGGATAGGATTAACCGTCAATTGGTTAGTCCAGTAATCCCACACCAGCCAGACCAGCGGGACAAGCGCCCCCATATGGGTCAAAATACGCAGCCAATTCTTTCGTAGCGTGTCCATTAAATACCTTCAGATTAAAATTTTAGAAATAAGAATTTAGAAACTGGCCATTTCTTATTTCTTATTTGCCATTTCTTATTTGATGAGTCGGGCTAGTAATTGACCCTCAAATCCATATCTTTATAGAGGTAAGCCACTTCCTCTTCATAGCCGTTAAAGGGCAAGGTGGGCCGCCGGCTAAATTCGCCGATGCGGCGCTCGCTGGCCTGAGACCAGCGCGGGTGATCCACCGCCGGGTTGACGTTGGCGTAGAAGCCGTACTCGTTGGGGGCCGCAGCCATCCAGAGCGAAGTAGGCTGTTCTGCGACCAAATCAATTTTGACAATGGACTTGATGCTCTTGAAGCCGTACTTCCACGGCACCACCAGGCGGAGCGGTGCACCGTTCTGCGGCAGCAACTGTTTGCCGTACAGGCCGGTCGAGAGGATGGCCAGATCATTCATGGCCTCGTCCAGGCGCAGCCCTTCGGCATAAGGCCAGGTGTACCAGCCGCTGCTTTGCCCCGGCAGTTGCTCCGGGTCGTACAGGGTTTCAAAGCGCACATATTTGGCCTGAGCGGTCGGTTCGACCTCTTTCAACAGCTCGGCCAGCGGAAAGCCCAGCCAGGGAATAACCATCGACCAGGCTTCGACGCAGCGCAAGCGATAGATGCGCTCCTGCTGAGTGAATTTCTTGAGCAGGTCCTCAACACCGTACTTTTGGGGTTTATTGACCAGCCCGCCCACTTCAACCGTCCAGGGCGAGGTTTTGAAATCCTTGGCCAGACTAGCCACGGCCTCTTTGCTGGTCGAAAACTCATAGAAGTTGTTGTAATTGGTCACGGACTCAAACGGGGTCAGCGCGTCGCCCAATTCATCGCTCGTGGCGCTGATCTTCAGGTCCTTGGCCGCCGCCTCATCGCTCTTCACCGCCGCATTTTGCGGGCCGCAGGCCGCCAGCAGGGCCGAAGTGGCCGCCAGCGCCCCCATGCCGACCATAAATTTGCGCCGGGAAAGATAAATATGTTCCGGGGTAATCTCAGACGAAGGAATCTTAAGCATCATGCCTCCTAACCTTTGGTTAGTCTCTCTACTTCAAGTTTTGTTACACCCTCACTATAAAACGACTTTCTTACCAAATTATTAAGCGGCGCAAATTGGCAACAACTCCCAAATTCAGTATCATGTCCTGATAGCCTAACCGGGACGAGCCACCTTCGGCCAAAGAGGTTTTAGACAGGATTAACAAGATTTACAGGATTAGCTAAAAATCTTGTTAATCCTGTTAATCCTGTCGAAAGTTCTCGCTCAATGCACAAACTGTGACTCGTAAGGTACTAACTAGGGGCTGCGGAGTTAACCCATGTTTCAGCCAACCCAGCGGCGCAGCCGGTTCGGGCAAATCGCCCGCCTCACCTTCATGGCGCTGCTTGTTTTTTCTTTTATTGTAATTGTCATTATCACCGCCATTTCCCTGGTCACCGGCGACAGCCTGGCCGTCGGCCGGGCAGTCATGTTGGCGGCGCGGCCCTCGCCCCACCCCGGCCCCACCCCGACCATCGCTCCGCTGGCGGAGGTCACCCCCGGCCCGGCCGAGCTGACCTCCTTTCGCAGCATTGCTTTGGGCTTTAGCGTGGACTATCCCAGCAGTTGGCGGAAAAAAGAAAGCTCGCTGCGGGTCATCCTGGCCCCCACAACGGCGGGACTTGAACCGGGGCAGTTCGACGAACCGGCTATGTGGCTCGGCATCCCGGCCGACAACAGTTTTGAACCGGCCCAGGTTCTGGCCGATATTTTAGCCGACTTCCCGGCCAACACCAAACCCTCTCAGCAAAGTCTGACCACCCTGGCCGGAGCCACCTGGACCCTGACCGACCTGGATTTTACGGCTGAAGCGAGCGGACAGCCGGGTCGAGCCAGGGCCGCCGTGACCGCTCACAACGACGTCGGCTATTTTGTTGTGGCCGTGGCCCCGGCGGAACAGTGGCCAACCGTAGAGCCGCTGTTTCAAGCCATGCTCAGCAGCTTCCGCTTCACCGAAGAAGCCGTTATCCGGCCCACCGACGCCAGCCCGCCGCCCACGCCGACGGCCAGCCCCACCCCGCGTATCTACATCGTCCAGCCCGGCGACACCCTGGGCGGCATCGCCCTGCAATTTGGCGTCACCATCGAGGCCATCGTCACCCGCAACGGCCTCGAAGACCCCCGCATGATCCGCACCGGCCAGAAGTTGATCATCCCCAACAAGCGAAAATAACCCCCAATTTTAGCCGACCTCTTGCCCCGCCGCCCAAAGTAGGGTACTATTATAGGGGTTACGCAGTTCGAAAGTCTAAGGCCAAAATTTTACCGCAGAGGCGCAGAGTTCGCTGAGTTTTTACCCGCACCTGCGGTGGGGCAGGTGTAAAATTTCTCTGCGTTCTCGGCGTCTCTGCGGTGATTTTTTCTTCAGCATAGTTCAAATAAGTCCGTTCAAACGGGCTGATTGAACCACATCTTGGCTTGAACTTATGGCTTCGAGTCGGTTTCTAACCGACTTTAGGTATCAGCCCAGAATTTCAATTCGGGGCGACACCGCAACGACATTACCGAATTATTTTCTTGAGCTTCATAAATCTCAGGCTAATCGTTAAAGTCAGCTCAAGCTGACTCAAAACACCCTAATCGTTTTTAGGCGTGGTTCAAAAACCAGACAAATTCGATTGACGTTCGTAAAACGTAAAACGTAATGCTTTACCAGCAATCAGCCCTTACGCATTACATTTTACGCTTTTCGTGATAAAAAGTGTCAACCTACCTTGAACCATGTCCACTTGACATGTCATTTCGACCACAGGGAGAAATCCCTGAAAACTATGCTTGCCAGCAGACTCGCAGATCCAATTTTCGAGGAGTGAGGCATCCTTAGAGGCCGAACGGAGCCGCATCTGACGCGAA
>CAZRYD010000036.1:22292-28816 GCA_964604225.1 uncultured Caldilineaceae bacterium | reverse complement strand
GCGGTCCGCACATCTGGTTGGAACTTAACCAACATCTCCAAGCTCCACTCGCTAATTCCACAGCGAGGTTTCGCAGTCTCCAATCGCCTACAGGTGACGACGCCCTGCAAACCGCGCAGCAACTCCTGGCGGAAGACCAAATCGTCGCCGTGAAGGGGCTGGGTGGTTTTCACCTGGCCTGCGCTGCGACCAGCAACGCAGCCGTGCAAACACTCCGCCAGCGCAAAGGCCGGGTGGACAAACCCTTTGCCGTGATGGCTTTGGATGTCGAGGCTATCCGCCAATTTGCCGAACTTTCCGCCGAGGAAGAGAAACTGCTGACCGGCAAAGAGCGGCCCATCCTGCTCCTGCGTAAAAAGCCAGAGGACCACCTCTCGGAATTGATCGCCCCCGGCAACCCATACATCGGCGTCATGCTGCCCTACACCCCGCTGCATTACTTATTATTAAGCTCACCAACTGCGGAAAAGTCCAAAGCGGCGGCAGATAGTCAAAATCCAAAATCCAAAATCCTCATCATGACCTCGGCCAATCAGAGCGACGAACCGATTGTCAAGGACAACGACGAGGCCCATGAGCGCCTGTCCGGACTGGCCGACGCCTTTTTGTTCCACAACCGCGACATCCACGCTCGCTGCGACGACTCGGTGGTGCGGATTTTTCAGGGCGCGGAACTGCCGCTGCGCCGCTCGCGAGGCTACGCTCCCTTTCCGGTCAAACTGCCCCTGGTCATTGCTCCAACCCTGGCTGTGGGAGGTGAACTAAAGAGCACCTTCTGCCTGGCCAAAGCCGACTACGCCTTTATGAGCCAGCATATCGGCGATATGGAAAATCTGGAAACGCTGACGGCTTTCGGCCAGGCCGTCGAACATTTTAAGTACATTTTTCGGGTCCAACCGGAAATCATCGCTTGTGATATGCACCCCGGCTATCTCTCGACCCGTTGGGCGCAGGAGCACGCCAACGGTCTGCCGCTGGCGCCGGTGCAGCACCATTATGCTCACATTGCGGCGGTGATGGCCGAACATCAGCTCGCCGGCACGGAGCCGGTTATCGGCTTCAGCTTTGACGGTACCGGCTACGGTACCGATGGCGCCATCTGGGGCGGCGAGGTGTTCATCGCCGATTATCGCGGCTTTGAGCGGGTGGCCCATCTAAAGTATACCCCGTTGGTCGGGGGTGATGCGGCGGTCAAGCGACCCTATCGCCAGGCGTTGGCCCAATTGTGGGCAGCGGGCGTCTCCTGGGATGAGCGGCTGCCCTGCGTGGCGGCCTGCTCCGGGGTTGAACGAGGCGTCATCAAACGCCAATTGGAAACGGGTTTGAACGCCGTACCGACCAGCAGCTTTGGCCGTTTATTCGATGCCGTAGCCTCGCTGGCCGGCGTGCGCCACGTGGTTACCTATGAGGCCCAGGCGGCTATCGAGTTTGAAGCCCTGGCTGCACCCGGCCTTGCAGCAGGGTATAACTTTGATTTCGACGGCAGCCAATTCGACGCTGCACCGGTCGTGCAGGCCGTCGCCGCTGATGTCATGGCCGGTGTGCCTACCGCGCTAATTGCGGCTAAATTTCACCAGGCGGTTGCTCATTTAATTGAGCAAGTCAGTCTAGACCTGCGCCGGCAAATCGGCCTGAACCGAGTCGCTTTGAGCGGCGGCGTCTTCCAGAATACCACTCTGCTGGAACTCGTGACCCGCCGGCTGCGGGCCAACGAATTTACCATTTTGACCCATCGGCGTGTCCCACCCAACGATGGGGGCCTGGCCTTGGGGCAGGCAATTGTCGGGGCAATGACTTTGAGCTAGAATTTAAGCTATGGAGGTTTAACGTATGTGTTTAGGTATTCCCGGAAAAGTAACCGAAATTTACGAGCTGCATGGCACCCGTATGGGCAAAGTGGACTTTGATGGTATTCAAAAAGAAGTCTGCCTGGCCTACTTACCGGAGATTCAGGTGGGCGATTATACCATCATCCATGTCGGTTTTGCCATTACCCAACTGGACGAAGAGTCGGCCAAAGAAACCCTGGCCCTCTTTCATGAGATGGGGCGGTTAGAGGAAGAATTGATTGTAGAAGAACCGTGACCGAAGACCGGGGACCGATGACCGGTCTCCGGTCTCCCGTCCCCGGTCCATTTTTAAGGAGGCGCAATGAAATATTTAGACGAATTCCGCGACGCCGAATTGGCCCAAAAGCTCCTGGATGAGATTCGCCAAACCGCCACCCGCAAGTGGGTCATGATGGAAGTCTGCGGTGGACAAACTCACTCCATTATTCGCAACGGCATTGACCAATTGCTGCCCGATACGATTGAACTGATCCACGGGCCGGGCTGTCCGGTCTGCGTGACCCCGCTGGAGATGATTGATAAGGCCCTGGCCATTGCCTCGCTGCCGGGAGTGATTTTCTGCTCTTTTGGCGACATGCTGCGCGTGCCGGGCAGCGACAAAGATTTATTCCGGGTCAAAAGCGAAGGGGGCGACATCCGCATTGTTTATTCTCCCCTGGATGCGGTGAAAATTGCCCGTGACAACCCGGATAAAGAGGTAGTCTTTTTTGGCATTGGCTTCGAAACCACTGCCCCGGCCAACGCGATGGCCGTTTTTCAGGCCAAGCAGCAGGGCCTCAAGAATTTTTCCATGCTGGTCTCGCACGTTCTGGTGCCGCCGGCCATCGAGGCGATTATGAGTTCTCCGGCCAACCGCGTCCAGGCTTTTCTGGCGGCGGGGCATGTATGCAGCGTAATGGGCTACTGGCAATACGAGCCGCTGGCCGAAAAGTATCACGTGCCCATTGTAGTCACCGGCTTTGAGCCGCTGGATGTGCTGGAGGGGATTCGCCGGGCGGTGCAGCAGTTGGAAGCAGGCCGGGCCGAGGTGGAAAACGCCTACGTGCGGGCCGTCCAGCGCGAAGGCAATGCAGCGGCCCAAAAAATGCTGCAAGCTGTGTTTGTGGTCTCCCATCGCAAATGGCGCGGTATTGGCGAAATTCCCTACAGCGGCTGGGAGTTGAGCGACGCCTACGCCGAATTTGACGCCACCCAACGTTTTACTATGTCCGACATCCACACCCAGGAATCGCCCTTGTGCCGCAGTGGTGAGGTACTGCAAGGGCTGATTAAACCCAATGAGTGCGCCGCTTTTGGCAAGGAGTGCACGCCGCGCAATCCGCTGGGGGCAACCATGGTTTCGAGTGAGGGCGCTTGCGCGGCCTATTACCAGTACGGCCGCTTTATTTCGCTGGAGTCGCTGGCGGCCAGCGCGGTTTAAAGTTGGCGGTGGCAAACTATCTTGTGTTATTCCGTTCGAACAGACTTAAGAAATTAGAAATAAGAAGTAAGAGATAGACAGTTTTCTAATTTCTTATTTCTTATTTTTTGACCGAAGGTAGCTTGTCTGAGTTAAGATAAATATGGCTAATAATTTAAACTTTGAAGGTTGGAGTTGCCCGCTGCCTCTACGGGACCAGCCCAATATCATTTTGGGACACGGCGGTGGGGGCAAATTGTCCGCCGAACTGATTGAACATCTTTTTTTACCCGCTTTTCAAAATGACATGCTGGGCAACCTGGGCGATTCTTCCATTTTGAGTCTCAACGGCACCCGCCTGGCTATGTCCACCGACTCGTTTGTGGTCCGGCCTCTCTTTTTCCCCGGCGGCAACATCGGCGAACTGGCCATCAACGGCACCGTCAACGATATTAGCATGAGCGGAGCCAGGCCGCTCTACTTAAGTGTCGGTTTTATCCTCGAAGAAGGGCTGCCCCTGGAGACACTGGGCCGCATCGTGGACAGTATGGCCGCGGCGGCGCGGGCTGCCGGGGTGGTCCTGGTCACCGGCGATACCAAAGTGGTGGACAAGGGGCATGGGGATGGTGTATTTATCAACACCAGCGGCATCGGGTTGGTGCCGGATGGGCTGGATATCGGGCCGCACCGGACCACAGTGGGCGATGCGGTCATCTTGAGCGGCACCATTGGCGACCACGGCATGGCCATTATGAGCGTGCGCGAGGGCTTGGAGTTTGAAACGACCATCGCCAGCGACACGGCGGCGCTCAACGGCCTGGTGGCGGCGATGCTGGACGCCAGTCTCGGCATTCACGTTTTGCGCGATCCCACTCGCGGCGGCGTGGCTTCCTCGCTTAACGAAATTGCCCAAATCTCCCAGGTGGGTATCCAGATTGATGAAAACAAAATCCCGGTCAATCTGGCGGTCAGATCGGCCTGTGAACTGTTGGGTATGGACCCCATCTTTGTGGCCAACGAGGGTAAACTGATCGCCATCGTGCCGCCCGACAGCACCGAGGCCGTTTTGGCGGCTATGCGCCGGCACCCTCTGGGCCAACAGGCGGCTGTCATTGGGCGGGTGGTCGAGCAACATCCGGGCATGCTGGTCGCCCGTACCGGCATTGGCGGCACCCGCGTTATCCCCATGCAAATCGGCGAGCAATTACCGCGAATTTGCTAACTGAAACTTATTGATCTTCCTTTCCGGCAAAATTTCCTTTGTGGCGTTGGGCCACTTCCACCAATGTATCAAACAGCCGCTGCTGGGTTGGATCGTCGGCAGCGGTCAATTCGGGATGCCACTGCACGGCTACCAGCCAGGGATGCTTGGGCATTTCCAGCGCTTCGAGGGTCCCATCGGGTGCGGTGGCGACTACCTTCAGGGCGGGCGCAACCCGGTCGGGGGCTTGGTGATGCCAGGAAGCCGCCTCAACCCGCTCGGTTTGCAGAATCTGGCCCAGTTGAGAGTCCGGCTGAATCTGAACCGGGTGCATAACCGGGTTGCGAGGCGGGGCGCGGTGCGGCACTTCCTCGCCGACCACGTCCGGCAAATGTTCGATGAGCGTGCCGCCCAAGGCCACGTTGAGCAGTTGCAGCCCGCGGCAAATGCACAGCGTCGGCAGGTCCGCCTCGACAATTTTGGCCACGATGGCGGTCTCGCTGCTATCGCGTTCCAGGCTGACGTTGTAGACGGTTTGATGCGCTGAGCCTCCATATAGGGCCGGGTCCACGTCGCCGCCGCCGGACAGAATCAAACCATCCAAATGCGCCAATAGTTCATCCAATTGTGTTTCGCCGGGTGGAATCAGAATGGGAATACCCCCGGCCCGCCGGACCGCGTCGACATACTGCGCCGGCAGGGTAAAGACGTTGTTTTCGTTGCGATGATAGGTGGTAATGCCGATGAGCGGCGGAGTTGGTGAGGCCATAGACTATCCTTTCAAGTCCAAACGACTTTGACCGGCAAATGCTTGATGCCGGCGATAAAATTGGAGCGCAGCCGCTGCACTTCGCCGTTCAGACGGATGTCGGCCAGGCGCGGCAGCAGCTCCTCAAACAAGACCTGGATTTCCAGCCGGGCCAGATGCTCGCCCAGGCATTTGTGCGGGCTTTTCAAACCAAAGGCGACATGCTCATTGGGCGCGCGTTTGAGGTCGAAGCGGTACGGTTCAGGAAACTGGCGCTCGTCGTAATCGGCTGAAATATACCAGATGACCACTTTATCGCCCATTTTGATCCGTCGCCCGCCCAACTCAGTATCGGCCGTTGCGGTGCGGCGGAAGTGCATCGTCACCGTGCTCCAGCGCAGGATTTCCTCGACCGCGCTGGGCATAAGCGCAAGATTGTCGCGCAGCTCAGCCAGTTGGTCAGGATGCTCGATGAGCGCGTGTAGGCCGGCAGCCATGGTGTAGCGAGTGGTGTCGTTGCCGGCGGCGACCAGCAGGGCAAAAAAGTTTTTAAATTCGTGCTCGGAGAGCGGTTCGCCATCCCGCTTGGGTTGGAGCAGCCGGGAGACGAGATCGTCGCTTGGCTGCGCCAGACGCTGCCGGGCCTGCTCCTCGGCATATTTGAAAAGTTCGTAGCCAGCGGGGCTGCGGAAAGGCATAAGCCGATAGGCGGCGGTGTCGACCAGATCCACCGGGTGGCTGGTGAATTCCGGGTCGGTATTGCCGATGAGGGCGTCGCCCCGGCCCACCAGCCACAAGCCGTCGCTGTCCGGCACGCCCAGCAGCTTGCCCAGCATGCGCATTGGCAGTTGCCGGGCGATGGCTTCGACAAAGTCGAACTCGCTCTGTCCCTGCACTTCGTCAATGACCGCTCGCGCCAGCAGGCGGATCGCTGCCTCGTAGGCGGCTACTTCACGCGGCAGAAAGGCCGGCTGCACCAGGCGGCGATAGGCGGTGTGTTCGGGCGGGTCCATCTCCATCAGGGTGCGGCGGGCGTAAGTTTCTTCCTCGCTCATCTCTTCCAGCCGGATACCACGCGTGCTGGTGAACAGGCGTGGGTTGTGACTGACAGTCAAGAGGTCGTCGTAGCGGGTGACGGCCCAGAAGCCCGAACCGTCTGGCTCGTCCCACCAGCTCACCGGATCTTCGTCGCGCAGGCGTTTGAAGGTCGCGTGCGGCACGCCGTTAACGTAGGTATCGTGAGCCGTGATGTCGGCCAAAGCCTCGCCAAGATCAATATCAGCTTGATGAACCTTCATCGTACCTCCCCTCAAAATAGACTGCTGC
>CAZRYD010000036.1:9128-22192 GCA_964604225.1 uncultured Caldilineaceae bacterium | reverse complement strand
CTCCGGTCCTATGGCCTCGACCAGGGCTGTGTCTGCCTCCAGGACATTGAGGGCCTGGTTCAGGTCGTCCGGAGTGTGCCGCTCAGTGCTCTGGTTTTCGAGGCAATCTTGCTCCTCAGCCGGGGGTGGGGTTAGCCCATGAGCGATCCCCAGCCGAGCGGCCTGCAAGACGGCGGCGGTGGCCAGGTACGGATTGGCTGCGCCGTCGCTCATGCGGTGTTCCAGGCGGGTAGCTGCTCCACGTTCGATGGGGACGCGCACGGTGACGCCGCGGTGATCGTAGCCCCAGTTGGCCCAATAGCCGGCCAGTTGGCCGGGACGCAAGCGCTTGTAAGCGTTGACCGTAGGGGCGCACAGGGCGGTCATGCCCTCGTGATGCTCGATGATCCCGGCGATGCACTGGTGGGCCAGGGTGGACAGGCCGTCGGTCGTCTTGGGGTCAGCCAGGGGGTTGTTGGTGTGCTCATCTTGTAGCGATAAGTTGACGTGAAAGCCGCTGCCGCTGCGCTCCGCAAAGGGTTTGCCCAGGTAGGTCAACAACAGCCCGTGCCGGGCGGCCAGCTCGCGGGCCATGACTTTAAAGAGAAAGATGTCGTCAACGGCCTGCAACGCGTCTTTGAAGGCCAGGGTGAGTTCAAACTGCGGGGTATCATACTCCGAATTGATCGACTCGATTGGCAGCCCGCAGCGGTCGGCGGTTTCCATAATTTCGTCAAACAGCCCAATTGGATCAACGGCCAGCCCGGTGCCGTAAACGTACGCGCCGGGAGTGTGCCATTCGGTCCAGCCGCCGCTGCCATCCGGCTGCATGATGTAGGCTTCGAGTTCAATGCCGACCTTGGGCTTATAACCCAGGCGCTCCCAATCGGCGATGGCCCGCCGCAGGGCATAGCGCGCCGAAATAGCCAGCGGTTCGCCCCGAAAGAACAAGTCCCCCACGACCACGCCGGTATCAGTTTCCCAGCAGGGCCGGACCTCTTCCATCGAGAACATCAGCTCGCAGTCCGGCAGGCCCTCCAGCAGCTTGGCTCCGGGAGCGGGGACCATGGTCCGATCAAAGGCCAGGGCGAACATGGTAATACAGTGGCGCGCGCCGCGTTCGGCGTGGTAGCTGGGCAGATACTTGCCTCGCGCCAAACCGAGATGATCGGGGAAGAGGGCGCGGATTCGTTTGTAAGCAGTCATCGTTATCCTCCTGAAAATAGCAGACGGTAGGCAGTAGCCGGGGATTTTACATCCCTGCAACTTTGCTACCTTGCTACGTTTTTATTCTCGGTAGTATGTCTAAGGCTTTTGAAGGCTCCTTAGCTATCATGACTGAAGCGTACGTCGACTGGCTCTGGCGTCTCCATGGCGCTCAAGTCGCGCCCGATGCGGGCGACTAGGCCCGGCTTGTTGGCACGCAAGAAGGCGATATATAACAGTCCAATAACGATCAGCGCCAGGGCCACATAAGGCATGGTCTGTAACAGGGGGTCGGGCGGGGGTTGGAGCGAACCATAGAGCGCCGCGCCCGCGCCAACCATGGCCACAATAGGCACCAGCAGATGCTTGAACACTGAGTACTCCTCCTGCAATTCCCGGCGGAACCAGGCGATAGCGGCCAGGGAAACAAAAACATAAATGACTTCGATGGCAATCGCGCCGATGCCGGAGAAGTAGCCGAACTCCATGATGTAGGCGGGCGGGGCGCCGTCGACGGGCGGGAAAGCCAGGGCGAAGATGATGGCGCAGATAAAGGCCAGGGCTAAAATGGCCCCGTTGGCGAAATAAGGCGTTTTATGGGTGGGGTGGGTGCGGGCCAGGAAAGTGGGCAGCGCTCCATCACGGGCAATGGCAAAAGCGACACGAGCGACCGTGGTTAAGGTGCCCATGGCCACCGCAAAGCCATCCACGATGGCGGCCAGGAACATCACCGCGACCAGCCAATCGCCGCCATATATGCCGGCGAGGCCGAATAGGGCCGGGCTGTTGGGGTCTTGCCAGGCGCTGGCATTAGCTACACCAAAGCCAATCGAGTAGGCGTAGGTCACAAAAACGTACAGCAGCACGGCTGCGGCCACCGTGCCGACAATGGCCACGGGCATAGCTCGCCGGGGGTTGGCAGTTTCTTCGGCCAGCACCGCCGCCGACTCGAAGCCGGTGTACATGAGGATGGCGAAGATCATACCAAAAGCCAGGCCCGACATACCGCCGGCCACGGACAGAGAGAAGGGGGCCAGGCTGTGGCCGGCAGCGCCGCCGGTGAGGATAACGTAGGCCGCCAGGATCACTACAATAGAGACCGAGCCGAACACCAGCCACAATTGGGTGCGCGTGGCAATCCGAATATCATAAAAGGAAAGGAAGAAAAGGGCCACACATTCCACTGCAGCCACAGCTAACCACAAGTACGGCATCGGCTGAGTCAAAAGACCGATCATGGCCAGGAATTCGGTAATCCAACCCGCTACCCCGGCAATAATGGCGATGGTCAGCAGCAGCACCGCACCCATATAAATCCAGCCGCCGACAAAGCCCGCCTCCGGCCCAAAAGCTTTGGTGACATAATTATAAATCGCTCCGGCGGCGTGGACCCGGCTGGCAAATTGGGCCACCACATAACCGAGGGCAACCATAGTCAGGCCGCCCAGAAACACCGCCTGGGGCGTGGCTGCCCCGGAATAAATAGCAATATAAGCCGTTAAAAAGGCCATGCTCATCACCGGGCCGAGAAAAGCAAGCGACTGCGAAATAACGTCCCAGGTGGTAAGCACATTCTTTTTTAACTGCGTATGAGACATACCGGACATTTTTTCCTCCTGGTCTAAATGACCTCTTTGTCAAACTGATTTGCTTGAGTAGTCCCTCCAGGCTAAGGCATGATGATGAAGCTGTACTACGAGGTATTCATTTTTGGCCCCCCTCCTGTCCTTTCTGCTGAAGTTTTTTCAGCGTCGTTCGGCTTCGCTTTGCATCCGCTCCCACAAGGCCCGAACATGCTCCAGTTCGGTGGCCTCGGCCCCGATCGAGACCCGCACCAGCCAGCGCCCGGCTAGTTTGGCCGGGGTTAGATAAGCCGCGCCGCTTTGATTGAGACGGCCTACCCAGTCAAGGGTGTGCTGGTCCAGGGCCTCGCCGCTCAACCCCGGCGGGGAATGGCGGACACAAATGGTCTGCAAATGAACCGGAGCCAGGCGCTCCCAATGGGGTGCAGCATCCACCTGCGCGGCCAACCATCGGGCATTGACCAAATCGCGGCGCAGGCGTTTTTGCAGCCCGGTGATGCCTTGCTCGCGAATGAGACACCACAACTTGAGCGCGCGAAAGCGCCGGCCCAGGGGAATGCCCCAATCCCGGAGATTTTTTACCTGGTCATCGGCGGCGGTTTGCAAATAACTCGGATTGGTCGACATGACTCGGATGAGGTGTTCGGGGTTGCGCACGTAAAACAGCGAACAATCAAACACGGCGCCCAGCCACTTATGCGGGTTGAGCACCAGCGAGTCGGCCCCTTCAACCCCCTGCCACATCCAGCGGCACTCCGGCAAGATCATGGCCGAGCCGGCCATGGCCGTATCAACGTGGAGCCACATGGTGTGGGCGCGGGTCAATTGAGCGATGGGTTCGAGCGGGTCGAGCGCCGTAGTCGCGGTGGTGCCAATAGTGGCGACGACGGCGCAGGGTTTGAGACCGCGTTGGCGGTCGTTCAGGATAGCTTGCTCCAGCAGGTCGACCCGTAAAGCGTAATTTTCGTCCGTCTCAATCGCCCGCAGGTTAGCCCGGCCAAAACCGGCCAAAAGCGCCGCCTTCTCCACCGAACTATGGCTCTGCGTGGAGGTGTAGATAACCAGCGGCGCAGGTTCGGCTTGAAGTCCGCCCCGAGTCTGGCCGTGGTCGGTGATCCACTCGCGGGCGCACAAGAGGGCGACCAGGGTCGAGGTTGAAGCGGTGTCTTGAATGACCCCGCTCCACGTGTCCGACAGACCCAGCATCTGGCGCAGCCAATCGGTAACCACTTCCTCCAGTTCGGTCAGGGCCGGGCTGGCCTGCCAGTTAAGTCCCAAAACGCCCAGGCCGGAGCTGAGATAATCACCCAAGACTGAAGCCAGGCTGCTGTTGGCGGGAAAATAGGCAAAAAAAGAGGGGTGGTTCCAGTGGGACAGGCCGGGCAGGATAATCTGGTCCAAATCTTCAAAGATGGCCGCAAAAGGCTCGGCGGCTTGAGGAGGAGTGGCCGGCAGTTTGGCCCGAATCTGCCCCGGTTCCACGGTTGACATGACCGGATACTCGGCCACGCGGGTGCGGTAGTCGGCAATCCAGTCAACAATTTTGTAGCCAATGGTTCGAAATTCTTCTGGGGTCATGAGATCTCCTTTCGATTAAGCTTTTGAGATATACTCGGCGACGCGTTGCTCGGCTTCAGCTTCGGGCATGGCTAGAGCCACGTGCAAGGTAGCGACGGTGACCTGGGGCTGCTCGCCCACCGGGACCAGCTCGCGGTCCAGTTCAACCACCGTGTTTTCCAGGCGGCCAATGCCGCTAACTTCCACGGCGACCACATCGCCAGGTTCGACCGGACGTGAGTGGGCCGGGGTGCCGGTTAGCAGCACATCACCTGGTTCCAGTGTAATCAGCCGGGCGATATCGGCAATTTGGTAGGCGAAAGAGAACAAGAGGTCGCTGCCGGTATGGGCTTCTTGGACCACCTGGCCGTTGACCAAAGTTTGCAAGGTCAGGTCATTGGGGTCGATGTCGGCGGCATCCACCAGCACCGGACCGATGGGGCAAAAGCCGTCCTGTCCTTTAACCCGAAACATGGAGCCACGGTCGGCGTGGCGAAAGTCGTGGATGCCCCAATCATTGGCAATCGAATAGCCTTGCACGTAATCCAGGGCTTCCGCGACGGGAACATTAGAGCAGCGCTGGCCGATCACCACCACCACCTCACCTTCGTAGTTGAGAAAGCGGCAGCCCCGTGGTCGAGCCACCGGCGCGCGGTGGTACGAGAGGGCGCTGGGTGGCATCATAAAGTACGAAGGGTACTCCGGCAGATGTTTCATCTTATATTCGATACAGCGGCTGCGGTAGGTCAGGTGGGTAGCGATGATCTTCGAGGGTGTGACCGGCGGCAGATAACGAGCCGTATCAGCCTGGACCACTTCGCCGTTCTCCAACTTGAGTTGGTCGCCCTCCAGAACGGCCCAGGTGGGCTGGCCGTGGTACAAAATTCTGGCGTGCTTCATCGGTGGGCCTCCTGCTTGTGCTGGGCCAGCACCTGGCCGCCGTTAACCGAGTAGCTAAAGCTAAAACGATAGCCTTTGATAATTTCTTGGGGGGCAATCGCCTGCAAATCTTCCAGTGTGTCCGGGTAGAAGGTCAGTTGGGCGTCGCCTTCCCAAATTTCGGTCACTTCCCGGTCGTAGCCGCCGGCCTTGACCAGCTCAAATACGTCGGGGCGCAGGCCAGCGTAGGCCGGAAAATGGCGGGTGTTGTGCATGGGCGGACCGTTGACCGTCGGGCCGGTTTTGGAGATTTCGCGCAGGGTGACGACAGCGCGGGCAATTTGCCGGTCGTTGGCCGTGCAGGTGGCCCCGAAACGCGCCCCCGGTTCAAGGCGCGGGGTGGCTTTGCCCACCGGGAAAAGGCGGGTTAGCTGGATCGAGCCGAGTTTTTTGGGGAAGCCTTGAATCCAGCCCCGGTACATGGCAAAATCCTTGTCTACCCAGATGTAGACGCAGCGGCTGGCCGGTTGGCCCTGATATTTGCAGCCGACGATAATCAAAAATTCTTTGTACTGGGACTGGATAGGATCAACCAACTCGTGCAAATCATCCGAGCAGGACTGCCAGTCGGCAAACATAGCGCAGACCGCGCCGGGGTCGTCCGCCGGTTCGAGTTCGGGCGGGAGCAGCGCTATGACGTTGGCGGGATTGGTGCGATATTCCACAATCAGAAAGTCGCCGGAGTAGTGCCAGGGCGGCGGCGGCACCAGGCTGGCCCGTCCGTCGGGCGAGAGGGGAGCGGTGTAACCGCGTATGCTCATCTGAACCTCCATCTATCGGTGATCTCTTAACGATTCATCAGATCGTAAACCTGCCCAATCAAGAGGCGCTGCTGCCCATGGTCCCGTTGCGACCGGCATTTTGGCTTCTCATGGATTTGACCACTTTGCGTAATAAATAGGCCAGGGTTTCTTGCTCTTCTTCAGACAAACCGGACACGATTTTGGCTTCACCCTGGTTGAAGAGAGGGAAGACCTGTTCGATCACAGTTTTACCTTTAGGAGTTAGCGCCACCACCACCAGGCGGCGGTCCTCGGTGCCGGGGTGGCGCAGGCACAGCCCATTTTTTTCCAGCAAGCTCACGGTGCTGGTCACTGTGGGCCGGGTGACTCCTTGTGATCTGGCGATCGCGCGGGTTTCGATGGGGCCCCAGACCCAGACGATAAAGAGGGTAGCAAAACCGGCCCAGGTCAAATCGAACTCACGCAGAACTGTGCGTTCCATGCTCAGTTTGAGTTCCTGAGCTACCCGCCAAATATTAGAAACCACCCCATAGGCTAAGAGGTTGGTGGGTAAGTTGGCGATTCTCTGCCTGACGTCGAGTTCCTCGGCTGGGAAATCGTCGGGTAACAGCATAAGGTGTCCTCTTTGACCATCAATTTTGCAGTTGGTTCGACCAATTTGGGTGGAGCTGGGAGGAGAATACGTCGTTAGAAGTCTAACGTTAGACTTCTAACGAGTTTAGCAAACTTTATAAATTTTGTCAATCTCAAAGTTGATAAATCCCTGGCTGTTGGTAGACATATTGTTTAACGTGCGCTATACTAGGGGGCGTTTGGTGAGTGTGACTTAAAAAAATAGGAGTCCAAAGTGCACTTTGGACTCCTGTAGTAGCAGTTTTGAAGGAAAAAGCATGGTGATCCGTTTTGGGGTAGGCATGTGGCAACTGCCGCCCCAGGAGTTGATTGAAACGGTCAAGCTGGCTGAAAGGCTGGGCTTCGATCAATTCTGGTATGCCAATCACAAGCTCGACCGGGATATGACAGTTGGCCTGACCCTGGCGGCTGTCCATTCGCAGCGGCTGTCACTCGGGACTTTTGTGGCTGATCCGTATGTCATCCATCCGGCCATGACGGCGGCCGCTCTGGCCACGCTCGACGAATTATCCGGCGGGCGGGCGGTGCTGGTGCTGGGAGCCGGTATGATGGGTTTTCGGGCGCTGGGGGTCGAGCGGCGCAAGCCTTTAAAGGCCATTGAGGAAGCCATTCATGTGATGCGGCGGCTGTGGGCCGGGGAAACGGTGACTTTTGCCGGTGAAGTGGTCCGGGTCCAAGAGGCCTGCCTGGGTTTTCCAGCCCGACCCGACCTTCCGATCCTCATTGCCACGCGCGGTGACCGCATGCTGCGGCTGGCCGGGCGACTGGCCGACGGAGCTATGATTTCCACCTATGCCACGCCGGTAGGCGTCCGGCACGCGTTGAGCCAGGTGGCCCAAGGGGCGCAAGAGGCCGGCCGCTCGCCGGAGGAGGTGCAGGTAGTCTTGCGTGTGGATGCCTGTATCAACGACGATGTACCCATGGCCCGCGCGGCCGTCAAGCCGATTATCGCCGGGTCATTGAGCAGCAGTTACCCGGATCAGGCTTTTGTGGAGGCGGTCGACCTGACCTTGCCACCCGAATTGGAAGCGATCATCCGCACTGGCGACGAAGAGCGTGTCTGGGCTGCGGCGTCGTTGGTGCCGGATGAATTTGTGGAGCATTTTGCTTGGGCCGGGACGGCTGAGCAGGTCGCCGCCCAGGTGGCGCGGGTGGTCGACCTGGGAATTAGCCAGGTGACCATTCTGCCCAACCCGCGTCAGGCCGTGACCCCGACCCTGCGCGCTTTTGCTGAAGAAGTCATACCCAGGGTAAAGAGTCGGCCACAAAAAGGTCTGGGTCATTGATAGGCCAGGCTTTCGCGCACACTGATTTGGGTAGCCCGGTGTGCGGGGAACCAACTGGCAATAATGGCTAGAATCGTGACGATGATCAGCCAGTAGAGCGCGCCGGAGGGAGTATATTTGTAGACGATGTCGTTGTCGGCGACTTCGGCAAAAGCCTGGGTGAAGCTATAGCTGGCAGGAATACTTAAGACGACGGCGATGAGCCAACTGAGCCAGCCCAACAGGATACCCTCGCCGATAAACATGCCGGCAATCGAGACCGACGAAGCGCCAATGGCCCGCATGACCCCGATTTCGCGCCGCCGTTCCAGCACGTTGAGCGAAAGGATACCGCTCAGGGCTATGCCGCCCACCAGCCCAATCAGAACAGCCATAGCCCCCAGCACGGCAATGATGACCATGAAGTTGTTTAGAATCAGGTCAACAATTTGACTGGCTGTGTTCCGGCCAAAAAAAACGCCCTGGGTGTCTAGCTTAAATTTGCGCTGTTCATAGTATTGTTGCAGGGCTTGAGCCACGGCTGCTTCACCGGCGGCATCGATGTGGGTTGTTTGAATCCAGATCGTCGTGGCCCGGTTGAAGCTGCGAATTTCACGCAGCAGGGTATCGCGCGGGGCATAAGCCGAGCGGACAAGCGCCGGATCGAGAAACAGGCCCACCACCCGCCACTCTGATTTGCCATAGGGGCCATGATCAAAGATAACCCGGTCGCCCACTTTGATCCCGGTGCGCTTAGCCAGTCTTTGGTTGAGCACCACCGCGTAGGTATCGTCCGGCTGCAGCCAGCGCCCGGCCTGGATATATGGGTCGTACAGGTGAGTGGGCAGCGGGACGCCAAATAGCTGCACCGCCTGATTCTCGTTCGACTTGGGCTGGTCAGCCGGCCACATTTTGGGCGTCGATAGGCCCCACATCTCCACGGCTTTGACCCCCGGCTGAGCCAGGGTCAGCGCCTCGACCTGCTCGATGCGTTCCGGCTGTTCAAATTCAAAGGCCACATTGAAACGCAGAATGGAAAATAAGAGGTCGCCAAAAGTATAAGTGACCGATTCCTGGGTGCTGACAATCATCATAAAAATCACCCCGCTGCCTACCAGGGTAGCCTGGGTTAGCAGTACGCGCCATTTGTTACGAAACGTATTGCTGATGGTCAACAGCGCCAGCCGAGGTATTTGCTGCATCCTGGCCAGCCAGCGTTCCAACAGTCCGGCTGCAATGGTCAGGCCATAGGTGCTGATGGCTTCGCGCACGGTAATGTGCATGGCGGTCCAGAGGGGGCCTAGCGAAGCGATGATGGGCGCAATCAGGGCGACGGCTAACTGAGCCAGAATGGCCGGTGGAGAGATGCTGAAGGGATCGGGGGTGATATTAAAAATATTGATAAAAAAAGTATACAGCCCGTAAGCGCCCAATGCCCCCAGGGGCGCGGCGATGATAAAGGCTAACAGACCATAAATCAAGATGTTGGCCAGGTAGACCACCAGGATTTGGCCGCTTCTGGCCCCAACAGCTTTCATCATCCCAATCTGGTTAACCTGCTGGCTGACTACGGCGTTGATGGTGTTATAGACCAGCAGCAGGCCCAAAAACAGGGCCAGGACGGCCATCACCCCCAGAATGAAGAAGAGACCATCCAGGGTGGCTTGTAAATAGTTGATGGCCGGATCGGCCACGCGCCGGGGCTGATCAACGGGCGGGGCCGCGCCGGTAACCTCGATGCCCTGTTTTTCCAGGCGGCGCTGCATCCGGTCGGCGATGGCGGTGACTACCTTTTCATCATACACCGGCGCGCCGGCCAGAATCCGGTTGAAATCACGGCTGCCGGTCAGCTCGCCCAGGCGATCCCGCGTAGTATAGAATTGGGTATTGCCACCAAAACCGGGCGGCAAGGCGGTTAAATTGACCACTACCCCGCCCAGTTGAACCGTATACTCGTGGTCATTCAGCCGGATATAAACCTGCCCGCCTGCCTGGAGACCGAAGGCTGTATCATCACCTTTTTCAAAGGCAAACGTCTTGTCTTTGGGCCAATAGCCGCTGATCAATTGCAATTGATTATAGTGCTGCTTGGTGTAGTCGTCGCGGGCAATCAGACCGCCCGACTGCCAGGGATCGCTGGGGTTGAGCCGCCATTCCAGCGTGGTCTCGCTATAGCCTTCCACCTGTTCGATTCCTTTGAGGCTCTTGAGCGAGGTAATCATGGCATCGTCAACCGCCGGATTGACGGCCAGGCTAATCATGGCCGGCGATGTAGCCCGCCAACTTGCGCTGGCTCGCCCCTGGAACAGGTTGCGGCCACCGATAATCATGCCCAGGGCAAAAGCGCCTATGGCGATAATTAAAACGATTTGCAGGGTGCGGCCTTTGTTCTGCCACACCTCGCTCCAGATTTTGTAACGAATGACGCCCATAGGTTTACCCACTTTCTAAACTTCACCCCGTAAAACGTAATGGCGGACAAGCTCAGACTCATTACGTTTTACGAATCTAGGGTAAGTATATCAGCCAATGAGGGGTATTGTCGGCTACCGAAAGGCGTATTGTGGGGTTATTTTGGGGTTAGGGCAGGAGATTTAAGGCTTTGGCCTGGACTAAAGCCTGGGTCCGGCTGTGCACGTCCAGTTTGCCGTAGATGTTGTTGATATGCTTCTTAACCGTACCGAGGGCAATGACGAGGGTCTGGGCAATTTCTTCATTCGACTGGCCGGCGGCGATGAGCTGCAAAATTTCAAGCTCGCGTTCGCTGAGAGGCTCAACCAGATTTGCGATTTGCGATTTGCGATTTTGGATTTTCAGTTCATCTACCGTATTTGCTTCAATCGTGTGTAGCGTCAATAGCGAGATTGAAAAGGCGGCCCGGAGTTTATGAATATATTCCTTCACGCTTGGCGTTCCGCCTTCAGGCGAAGCATCCAACCTTGCCAGCAGTTCGGCCATGGGCGCGCCTTCGTCCACAAAGAGACGGACAAAACCCTCCGCCTGGGCCAGGGTCAAAGCCTGGCCTAATAGACTCATGGCCTGGGAGGTGTCTCCCTTGGCCTGCTGCGCCAGCGCCTGGAGCAGCAAAATTTCGATGACGCTTCTGCCCCGGCCCAGTTTTACTGCCTCTGGGTAAAGCGCCTCCAGTAATTGGAGGGCTTTTGAGGCAGGATTGTCTGGGATTGAGGGGGCAGCAGGCAGCCCCGCCGGAACCAGACCTTGAGCCGAAGCCTGGGCAATGAGGATCCGGGCCAGCGTGAGTTGTTCAAATTCATGGAGATGGTAATAAAAGGAGAAGTCTGACGGCCGGTCATCGAGCAAATCGGAGATAGTGGTCGCCCAGCGGCTGGCCGCGGCTAGATTTCCCTGCCTGACCCAGAGGCGCACCCGATAAGCTTCCAATAAGCGACTGGCCAGTTCGCTAAACTTCTGGACGAGTTGTTCGGCGTGGCCGATAGCCTCCAGCGCGCCAGCTATATCTTTCTGAGCCTGTTTCAGATTGGCCAGAACCACATATCCATCAAAAGCGCCCATTTCGCCCCATTGTTGGTTCAGATGAAGACCTTGTGAAATATGGTGCGTCGTAGCTTCAAAATCATCCCACTCATATGACAGAACCGCTAACCCTATGTGGACCTGACCTACCCCCGGCAGGAGCTGGCCCTCCTGAGTTGTCCCGATGATCAGCGCCCGCCGGTAGCTTTCAAAAGCCTGATGCAGTTGTCCCTGCCATATTTGACTTTCAGCCACTTGGCATTGGGCTGTGATGGCAATCATCAGGTTGCCGCTTTTTTGGCTAATCACCGCAGCTTCGGCAAAGGTTTGAATGGCTGCTCCTACCTCGCCGCTCAGAAAATAAGGGACACCCAAATTGAGGGCGGTGATACCGCGCAGAAGCAGGTCATTTGTGGGTAGCAGCGCCAGGGCCTGCTTGGTTAGCTCGGTAGCCCGCTGCACATCTCCTTGCAGTATCGTAATAAAGCCGCGAATTGCGGCCACCTGGCCAAGGATAACCGGTTCGCTTCCCAGCCTGCTTGCTTCTTCGAGACGTTCTTCAGCCTCAGGCATCTGGCTGTTGAGCATCAAGGTCCAGGCATGAAAGATACACAATTGGGGCCGAGTCTGAATCAAGGCCTTGGGCAGGGTGTTCAACCATTTCAAGAGGGTGGTCATCTCACTGCGCATTAACAAACTTTGACCCACCTGCTCGATCAAATGGGCCGCTCGTTCGAAATCTTGCGCACTCAAGGCATGACCCACGGCTTCAGTCGGCAGGCCATGCTGCTCGTGCCACAGGCTGGCCCGGTAGTGCAGCACTGACACCTGCTCCGGGTGCAAGCGTTGCAGTCGGTAGCGCAGCATCTCCACAAAGAGGTTATGATAGCGATACCAGCGCCGTTCATTGTCCAACGGCAGCAAAAACAAGTTGGCTTGCTCTAGTTGTTCCAGGGTGGCCTGGCTGTCACTCTGGCCGACCACAGCGTCACATAAGGGTCCAGAAAGGTGGTTGAGAATTGAAGTTTGGAGGAGGAACTGCTGGATATTTTCGGGCTGCTGCTGAAGCACCTCATCCATGAGATAGTCAATGATATACCGATGACCGCCGCTAAAACTGTGGATAAAGGAGACGATGTCAGCGCGTCCTTGCATCGATAGGGCGACCATTTGTAAACCGGCTATCCAGCCTTCAGTGCGCGTTTCCAGCACGGCCATATCGGCGGCGGAAAGGTTCAGCCTCATCACTTGATTCAGGAATAGTGAGGCTTCGTCCGAAGTGAAGCGCAGCTCGTCACCCCGAATTTCGACCAGTTGATGGCGGGCCCGTAGGCGGGGCAGCGGCAAGGGTGGGTCGGTGCGGGTGGTGAGGACGATATGCATGGGCGGAGGCAGGTGCTCCAGCAAAAACGTCAGGGCTTCATGAATTGGCGGGGCGCTGATTACATGATAATCATCCAGCACCAGGGCAAAGGAGGCGGGGAATTGGTTTACCTCGTTGATAAGATTGGTCAGGATGATTTTAGGGGGTGAAGGCTGCGGCGATTTTAATAGGGCCAGAATGGCCTCACCAAAGCCCGGTTTGAGGGTCGCCAGCGCGGCCATCACGTAAGTCAGGAAGCGGGTCGGATCATTGTCGTCTTCGTCAAGGGCCAGCCAGGCCA
>CAZRYD010000036.1:3720-9028 GCA_964604225.1 uncultured Caldilineaceae bacterium | reverse complement strand
GTTACCCCCTCGGCCAACCGGGCCAACAGGCGGGGGCGGCTTACAAAATCACGGCGCGCTGCCGGCAGGTAAAGTTTGGTTGTGAGGAGCGACACAGGAATCGACACACGCAACCCTCCGCCACTATTTTAACTGAAACGCAGCCCAAGGCCAAACTTCTGAGTACGGCAGGAATTCTAGATCACCTCCCTGATGAGGCGCTGCCAGCTTGAACACAAGGTGATTTAGTCCAAAACAAAAGCGTGTGGGCCGGGAAAGTCTCCCAGCCCACACTATGCTTAAGTTGCTTGACCTCGGCTTGGTTGAAGCTATTCCTCTGGTGTGTGATACCCTTTGGCAACCCCGGTCAACATTCCGTCGGATAGTTCTGGTGCGATGCCGTCAGCGTTGTGGCAACTGCGGCAGGCAAAGTCCAGCCCAATTTGAGATAGAGCGTTCTTGCCATCCTGGGTAAACTGACCGACTTGGTCGGGGTCAATCGCCATCAGGTGGGTACGAATGTCGCCGGTGAACATTTCGGCATTGCCCCAGGCACTCTTGGCGATACGCGGCATGTGGCAGTCAATGCAGGCCACCTCATTTTCGCCGTGACCCTCAACACCCTGGTTCTTGGCTTGCTGGAAGTGGCAGTTTTCGCACTTGGTCCGCGTCGTCTGCACACCTGCCCGGCGCAATTGGACTACTCCTTGGTGTGGGTTGTGGCACTGGACGCAGTCAATGACCGCATGCTTGCTCTGGAACAGCTCTTCGTACTGCTCGTGGTGTTCAATGAAGCCACCCGCAGCATTGACCTGTTCAACTGCGTCACGGCGGTGGCACTGGCCGCACTCGGCGGCATCGCGGTTGACCTTGACGGCTACCCCGTAGGGGTTATCGGCATGCAGGCTACCCGGGCCGTGGCAAGCCTCGCATTGAACACCCGGTTCCGCCCAGGTTCCAATGATACCGGGCATACCATCCTGATTGCCTTCGGGTTTGTAGCCGGTGGTATGGCATACCCCACAGTTGAAGACATAATTTTTCTCACCCGAGTGGTACTTGACCCAACCTGCCTCTTTGCCCACAGCCTCATTGGCAAAGTTGTACTGGTTGAGATACTCGGTATCGCTGATGGTCGCCCCCGGCTTATCGGTGATGATATAGCCCTGCTTGTCCATGAAGCGAGCCTTCCAGTTATAGCCACCGATGACATACGAAATGTCATTCCAGGTATAACCTTCCGGCGGATTGGGCACTTCGGTGAAAGGATATTTGGGTGGTTGACCATTGACCACCGGGTTCACCTTCCAGGGGTGGCCCGACTTCATAAAGGTGGAGTAGACTTCGGTATGGCACTCGCCACATTTGGCGCTGCCCACATACTCAGCCCCAAAATTGGTCTGCGCTACCGCCTCACCCGGAGAAATCACCGGGCCAGTCTGCACCACCAGCAGCGCCATCAACACTAAGCCTGCCGCCAACAAACTGATGATGAGCAATATTTTTTTCATGGTAAGGTCCTCTCTCCAAAAGGACAATTTTGCGATTTTATCCTAAAGTTGTGTGGCACGTTAGGATAAAACGTTACCAGGCTTGCTTTACTCGATACCCGCCTCCTTTCTCAAAGGAACTGACCGATAAAGCACAGGAGAGCAATTCTCGGTCAGCCCCTCCGCTGCTACTCCCTGACCTAAAGCTACTCACTACAAACAACCTGCGGTTCAGGGCATATCAAATTATGGGTGAGTAACCCTAATATATCATACAAATCAGTATGAGTCTATACCTTTAAGTAGCGACATATGTCATTATGAGGTACAAAAAAGGATTCCAAGCTGAGTAAACCATTGACCTTTAGCTATCATAGATGACATTTGTCACTTAAACCCCTGAGTCCTGTCACTAAACCGTTTTTAGTGGTTGTGTTATAATCCCTTTGTGTTATAATCGGTTTCAAAAGTTAGAAAATCCTTTGGAGAGATTTGCTTATGAGTCAACGCCGTTTATGGGCTATGGCAGTGCTGCTCCTGTTGACCACCTGGTTCTGGACCAAACCTGTCCTGGCTGATACTCCTCCCCAACAAGACAGCAGCAGCCCTAATGAAGCCTGCCTGGCCTGTCACGGCCGGCCGGAGCTGAACTATGAATTTTCGTCGGGCGAAGTCTGGTCGCTGTACGTGGATCAGGACACCTTTCATACCTCTATCCATGGTCAGGAGGAACTGCTTTGCACTGACTGCCACCCCGATATCAGCGATTATCCGCACCCACCCCTGGAAGTAAATAGCGTTCGTTTTTATCAGCTTGAACAGTATAAAACGTGTGAGCAATGTCACCAAGAAGTTTACCAGAAAACGTTGGATAGCATCCATGCCAAGGAGATTGCCTCCGGTAACTGGGATGCAGCCATCTGCACCGATTGCCACGACCCGCACGCGACGACGAAACCTAATCAGCCGCGCACGGCCATCCCGCTGACCTGTTCCAAGTGCCACTCCGGCATCTACAACGAGTACCTGGAGAGTGTCCACGGCCAGGCCTTGGTTGACGATAACAACGCCGATGTGCCTACCTGCATTGATTGTCACGGGGTCCACAACCAGGAAGACCCCCGTACCACCGAGTTCCGCCTGAACTCACCTGATTTGTGCGCCAAGTGTCATGCCGACGACGCCCTGATGAGCAAATACAATATTTCCACCCACGTTTTTGATACTTACGTGGCTGACTTTCATGGCACCACCGTGACCCTGTTTGAACGCCAGTCGCCCGATTTACCCACCAACAAACCGGTCTGCTACGATTGTCACGGGGTCCACAATATGAAGAGCCACAAAGACCCCGAAGCCCAGGTTTCCCACGAGCGACTTTTGGGAACGTGTCAAAAATGTCATCCCGACGCCACCGAAAATTTTTCGGCCACCTGGCTGGGTCACTACGAGCCTGATGTCAATAAATATCCGGCGGTCTATTTTGTAGACCTCTTTTACAAAATCTTCATCCCGGCGGTTTTGGGCTTTATGGGCCTTTACGTTGTGGTTGATGCTGGCAGCAATGCGCTGCGGTGGCTGCGTAGCAGAAATAAAGGGGAGGCGGCATAACCATGGCAAACCAGGAAAAACGCTACCTCCGCTTCACCCTCTCCCAACGGCTAGAACACTGGATCATGATGATTTCGTTTTCCGTGTTGTGCTTGACCGGTCTGCCCCAGCGCTATCCCTTGACCAATTGGGCGGACTGGATCATCCAAAGTCTGGGCGGCATCGAGAGTACCCGGATTATTCACCGGGTGGCCGCAGTAATTTTCATGCTGGTCTTTCTCTATCACCTCATCGCCACGTTTTATCGTATTTATGTCCGGCGGGTCCGTCTGACCATGCTGCCCGGCCTCAAAGATGCCATCGACTTGCTGGACAGTATTCGCTATCAATTTGGGCTAATTCGGCGCCCCCCCAAGCTTCCCCGTTATACCTTTGCCGAAAAGATGGAATACTGGGCGGTCGTCTGGGGTGGCGTGATCATGGTCAGCACCGGCTTTATGCTGTGGAATCCCATCGCGACCACCCGCTTTTTGCCCGGCGAATTTGTTCCGGCGGCCAAAGCGGCTCACAGCGCCGAAGCGCTGCTGGCTTTTTTGGCCATCCTCATCTGGCATTTCTATTGGGTCCACTTGAAAGTTTTCAACCGCTCGATCTTTAGTGGACATCTCAGCCGTGAGCAGATGCAGCACGAACACGCCGCTGAGCTAGAAGAGCTTGAGTCGGGTCGTATGCCACCACCGCCTCCCCCAGAAGTCAAGCTCCGGCGCGAACGTATTTTTGTGCCAATTGCCTCCATCACAACCGCGGTGGGACTGGTCAGCCTGTATGGTTTTGTCACCTTTGAGCAAACCGCCATTACCACCGTGCCGCCGGCTGAAACTGTGGTGGCCTTTATTCCGGCCACCCCGACGCCCACTCCAATCCCGACGCCCACGCCTAGCCCAACTCCGACGGTAGCCGGTCAGGCGGAAGCGGCGTCAGGCAATGCGCCGCTCATCTCGCACCCTTTGGGCGGCCGGGAGGACTGCCTGGAATGTCACGCTGCGGCTGGCCCGCTACCTTATCCGGCCAATCACGAAGGCTGGCCGGTTTCAACCTGTACCGTTTGCCACTCCACGGACCAGGAAAATCCGCCGCCGCCAGCCGTCCAGCATAAAATTAAAGGACGGGAAGAGTGTTTGAAGTGCCATGAACTCGATACCCTGCCGGACAGCCATCAGGCGGGCAATTTTACCAGCGAAAACTGCCTGATCTGCCATCGTCCTGAAGAGAAAGCAGTCGCCCAAACCGAAGCTGACGCCCAGGCGGAGGAGAGCGCCGCAAATGAGGCCGAAGCCGCTGCGCCGGTGGGCGATGTTAGCTTTGCCAAGGATCTTCTGCCGCTGCTTCAAGAAAATTGCGAGACTTGTCACGGTGAAATCGCTATGGGCGATCTGAATGTCACCAGCTACGAGGCCCTGGCCAAGGGTGGCGCGAATGGCCCGGCCTTTGTATCCGGCTCGCCCGACGAAAGTATCATTGTGAAGACCATGCAGGGAGAACACAGGCGCAAGTTAGAAGGACAAGACCTGCAAAAGTTGATTGCCTGGATTGCCGCCGGGGCTGAAAACAACTGAACCGCTGGTGACAAGTGTCACCTATTTGGATGACATTTGTTACTATTTAAGGGCGGGTTAATTGAATAAGATACGTTTATATTTTTACAGCTAGAATTGGGCCTGCTTGTTCTTAGGTTTGCCGTCAATTCCAAAGGAGGAAACGATGCGCCGAATTATGGGGTGGTTTACCCGCTTGCGACCACCTATTCGCTGGATCGTGGGGGCAATTGTCGTCATTGTCTTGCTGCTCATGGCCGTCACGGTCAGTGCTACTACCTGGGAGTATACCAACAGCCCCGAATTTTGTGGCACGGTTTGCCACACCATGCCCCCCGAATACACCGCCTATCAGGTCTCTCCCCACGCCCGGGTTGATTGCGTGGATTGTCACCTGGGCCGGGAAAGCTTTCTGTTGACGGTCCCCCGCAAAGCGAGGGAGGTAAACCATGTTATCAATGCTTTCACGCAGGCCTATGAGCCGCCGATTTACGTCAAAAATTTGCGCCCGGCCCGCGATACTTGCGAACGCTGCCACAATCCCGATAAATTTTCCTCAGATACTTTTGTTGAACGCAAACGCTACAGCGCGGATGAAACCAACTCCCCGGAAAGTATCTTCCTGGTTCTCAAAACCGGGGGCGGCACCCGGCGCGAAGGTTTGGGCCGGGGCATTCACTGGCACATCGAAAA
>CAZRYD010000036.1:0-3620 GCA_964604225.1 uncultured Caldilineaceae bacterium | reverse complement strand
GCTAACACCGACGAGGGGTTGCAGGCTATCGAAGGTCTTGAGAGCTGGTACCAGGAAAAACAGCCGGATTTTTATGCTCAAAATAAAGAAGCGGTCCAGAACGCTGTCACCGCGATCAAGGACATCTATACCGCGACTGTGTTCCCTAACATGGGCGTGGGCTGGCAAACCCATCCTAACAACCTGGGACACAAGGAGTTTCCTGGTTGCTTCCGCTGCCACGACGGCAAGCATACTTCGGTCGAAGGCCAAACTGTCCGTTTAGAGTGTAACGTCTGCCATTCTATCCCCGAAGTGGTGGATAAAGAAAAATCCCCGCCGGTGATCACGATTGACAAGCCGGACGAACCGGAGTCGCACCGGGACTCTAACTGGCTGGCCCGCCACCGTTACCAATTCGACCTAACGTGCGTCGAATGTCACGATGTGAACAACCCCGGTGGCACCGACAACAGCAGTTTCTGTTCTAACAGCGGCTGCCATGCCAGCGAATGGAAGTTTGTCGGTCTGGATGCGCCCGCTATTCGGGCACTGGTTGAACCACCCAAAGTGCCCGGTTCCGGCGAGCCTCGCCCGGTGCCGCACCCCATCGGCCCGCGCACCGACTGCCAAATTTGCCATGCTTCCGACGGTGTGCGACCCTTCCCGGCCAATCACGCCAAATTTGAGCCAATCCTGTGTACTTTGTGCCACCAACCCAGTTCGGCTGAGACAAGCGGCCCGGTAACGCCGGTAGACATTCCGGCAATTCCTCACTTGGTGGAAAATCAGGAGGATCAGTGCCTGGCTTGCCATGATCAGGACGCGCTGGTTCCTTTCCCCGCCAATCACCAGTCGCTCGGCACGGACACCTGTCTGTTGTGCCACGAACAGGTCGAACCTGCTCCGGCTGAGGCGGAGGGCGAGAAACGACCTAAAACTCCTCACTCAGTAGAAGAAGGCTGGCAGGATTGTCTCTTATGTCATAATTTGGCTGGGATTAACCCCTTCCCGGCCAACCACGAGGATCGTGAGGTGGAGAAGTGTCTAAATTGCCATAAACCGGAAGAGTGATACCTCCGGCCAATGGATCGGGCAGGGTATTTAATCTAGTTTTGAAAGGAGGTGATTGCTAAAAGCTGAATAAATCCACCCTTAAATACCGCCACAGTATTGAGGGGACAAACAACTAATTCTCAATGAAAGGGGGTCAGCCGTAAAACCATTTGATCTTCACCAAAATTATGAACCAACAACGAATGACTTAGTTTTTGGAGGTGAGTGTTACCATGAAAAGAACAATAATCTTGCTCACCGTCGGTTTAGTTGTCTTCCTCGTTGTGGGGGGCGCCATCTTTGCCCATCTATCTGATACCGATATCGTCAGCGCCCAGGAAGTGGTAGATATTCCCTTCCTGGAGGAGTGGCAGTCTTCTGGCCACGCCGATGCGACGGCTGAGGCATTTGTCCATTGGGACGAAGAGTCCCCGGCGGAAGTTCCCGAAAACTGTGCCAAATGCCATAGCACGCCCGGTTATCTTGACTTTCTCGGAGAGGATGGATCTGAAGCGGGCACGGTAGACAAAACCGCACCCATCGGTACGGTGGTCGAATGTGCGGCCTGCCACAACAATGCGACGATGACCATGAATAGTGTGGTCATGCCCTCTGGCGCAGAACTCACCAGTCTCGGCGACGAGTCCCGCTGTATGCAGTGCCACCAGGGCCGGGCTTCCACTGTCCAGGTTGACGAGTCCATTGCTAACGCGAATCTAACCGACGTTGACGCCGTCAGTCCAGACTTAGGTTTTACCAACATCCACTACTTTGCCGCGGCCGCCAGCAAGTACGGCACCCTGGCCAAAGGCGGTTACCAGTATGAAGGCAAGTCGTACGATGGCAACTTTGCCCACGTGGAAGAGTTTGACACTTGTATTGAGTGCCATGACTCCCACACGCTGCAGGTGAAAGTAGAAGCCTGCCAGGGTTGTCATGAAGGCGTCGCTTCGGCTGAGGACCTGAAAAACATCCGCATGCCCGGCTCGCTGGTAGACTACGATGGCGACGGCGACACCGAAGAAGGCATCGCCGCCGAAATCGCGGGTATGCAGGATATACTCTACGGGGCCATCCAGACCTATGCCATCGAAAAGGGTAAAGCGCCTATCGTCTACGAGCCGGCCACGCACCCCTACTTCTTCCTCGACACCAACAAAAACGGTGCGGCTGATCCGGATGAGGCCAACGGCGATAATCGCTACAACGCCTGGACGGCTCGCCTGGCCAAGGCTGCCTTCAACTATCAGGTGTCCATCAAGGACCCCGGCGCTTTCGCTCACGGCGGCAAGTACATCATCCAACTGCTGTACGACTCCACCGAAGACTTGAACGCTGCCCTGTCTCAACCCGTAGACCTGGGTCAAGCCAATCGGATTGACGATGGTCACTTTGCCGGGTCAGAAGAGGCGTTCCGCCACTGGGATGCAGAGGGTGAAGTACCGGCGAACTGCGCCAAGTGCCATTCGGGCGTTGGTTTGCCGACGTTCCTCAAGGATGGGGCCAATGTCTCGGTGAAACCGGCCAACGGGCTGCAGTGCGCGACCTGTCACAACGACCTGACCACCTACTCCCGCTTTGAAGTGGCTGAGGTCAAGTTCCCCAGCGGCGCAGTGATTGACAGCGGCGATGCCAATATGAACCTGTGCATGAACTGCCATCAGGGCCGTGAGTCAACGGTTAGCGTCAACACACTGATCGAAGGACTGGACCCGGATGCCGGAAACGAGAAACTGCGCTTCCTGAACGTCCACTACTTTGCTGCTGGCGCGACTGTCTTTGGCACCGAAGCCAAAGGGGCCTATGAGTACGAGGGCAAGACCTACGTCGGCCGGAATGAGCACGTTGAAGAGGCCGACACTTGCACCGAGTGCCACAGCACTCATGGCCTGGAGGTCCAGGTAGAGCTGTGCGCGGATTGTCACGATGGCGTGGCTAATGAGGAAGACCTGCGAGCTATCCGCGAGTCGAGTGACGATTTCGATGGCGACGGAAATACCGATGAAGGTCTCGCCGGCGAGATTGACACTATGCGTGAGGCGCTTTATGCCGCTATCCAGGATTACGCCACGAATACGGCTGGCACCGCTCTGGTGTACAATCCGCAGAGCTATCCTTACTTCTTTGCCGACGCCAACGGTAATGGCGAAGCCGACGCTGAGGAGGAAGGTTACTCTGCCTGGACGCCGCGCATGCTGCAAGCCGCCTACAACTATCAATACAGCACCAAGGATCCGGGCGCATTTGCCCACAACGGCGTTTATATCATCCAGGTCGTTTATGACAGCTTGGAAGATCTCGGCGCTGATGTCGGTACAATGACCCGACCCTAAAATCTAGGGCTGGGATGATTACTTAATCATTCCGGTTGTTTTACCGCAAAGGGCTGGCCTGTCACAAAGCCAGCCCTTTTCCTTTTTCTCGACAGGTGTGACTGCCTGCCCAATTTTGACCTCAACCGCATGGGGCAAACACCCTATCTTTTTCCTCTAAATCCCCCACCTGGCCTGAACTAATTCGCCTAGTATCGTTTGGCAAAATGGGGATAACCCCATATAGAACCGGCCAGCCCAAAATGTTATAGT
>CAZRYD010000035.1:0-29356 GCA_964604225.1 uncultured Caldilineaceae bacterium | reverse complement strand
GTTCAAGTTAGATTGACACTTCTCAAAATCGAAGCGAGAAATTAACCACAGAGGCGCGGAGACACACAGGAAAATTATTAAAAATCTCTGTGCCTCTGCGTCTCTGTGGTAAAAAAGTGTCAATCTGATTCCACGGGTTTTTGAACCACGCCAGAATTTGGTAATCAATCTGTAAGAACTATAAGCGATACTCTTTCCAAGGAATTAACCGTTATTTCAATTTACACTCAATACCTGCGGAGGAATGATGGAAATTAAATATATGACATTAAGCGTATTACTGGGGCTAACGGTGGCTGTTTCGGCCTGCGGCGGAGCCGCTGCCCCAGCCCCCACCACTGCGCCGGAAGCCCCGGCTGAAGAAGCAATGGCGGAAAAAGAGACTGCGGCCGGTGACGTCATGACCGAAAAGGCTCCAACCGAAGAAGCTATGATGAAGCCGACAGAAGAGGCCATGCTGGCTGAGAAGGCCACCGAAGAAGCCATGATGGCCGAAAAGACCTCGGCTGAAGCTATGGCTGAGGAAGCGAGCGAAGAGGCCATGTTGGAAAAAGAGGGTACAAAAGAAGCCATGTCGGAGTCGACGGAAGAGGCCATGCTGGCTGAGAAGGCCACCGAAGAAGCCATGATGGAAAAAGCGGGAACCGAGGAGGCAATGACGGCCACAGAACCGACCGAAGAAGCCATGGCCGCGCCCGCCTGGTTCCAGGCCGAGTTAACCAATGTCAACAGCGGGGAGACCTTCAAAATAAGTGACTTCAAAGGCAAAGTGGTTTTAGTGGAAACAATGGCCGTGTGGTGCCCCCTGTGCATGCGACAACAGAACCATGTCCGCGCCCTGCACGAGTTGCTGGGTGAGCGCGATGATTTTGTCAGCCTGGCCCTGGATATTGACCCCAACGAGGACGCCGAATTTCTCAAAGCCCACGCGGGCAATAACGGTTTTGACTGGCACTATGCCGTTGCGCCGCCCGAAGTAGCCCGCGAAATCGGTCAATTGTATGGCGCGCAATTTCTCAATCCCCCTTCCACCCCGATGTTGATTATTGACCGCCAGGGAGAGGTGCACCTGCTGCCTTTTGGTCAAAAAGAGTCCACTGCCCTGCAGGAGGCCCTAACACCTTTTTTGGATGAGGGTTAAAAAAGGTACATTCCAATGATCGATACCATTCTCACCTCTATCTCGTTGGGCCTGCTGGCTACCACCAGCCCCTGTGTTTTGCCGCTCTACCCCGGCTACCTGGCCTATCTCAGTGGGGGACAGGAAACTTTAACCCGCCACTCCTGGGGTCGCTACTTTCTGGGTTTTTTTGTCCTGGCCGGTGTGCTGACCATGATGCTGGCCCTGGGGCTGGTCATTGCCTTGCTGTCCATTTCGGTGGGCCGGGCCTTGGCGGTGGTGATTCCACTGGCTGATCTGTTGATTATTGGCCTGGGAGTGATGCTGCTGCTAGATCGTAATCCGTTTAAGGGACTGCCGCAACTGCAAGTGCCGGTGCTGTCACACCCCTATGTGAATGCCTTCATGTACGGCCTGCTTTATGGACCGATTGCCCTGCCCTGTTCCGGACCGCTGGTGGTCGGCATCTTTGCCCTATCGCTCACCACCAGCGAAGCCTTAAGCCAACTGAGCGTTTTTTTGTGGTTTGGCCTGGGTTTTGGTCTGCCGCTGTTGGTTCTCTCTTTTCTTTCCGGCGCAGCCCAACGCTGGATCACCCGCCAGTTTGCTGTGCATGCCCGATTGATTAATCTTATCGGCGGCATTTTGCTCGTGGCGATTGGTTTCTACGATTTGTGGAGCAACTGGGAGGTTATCACCCTGTTTCTGGGGTAGCCTCTTCAGGATTATACGTAGTTTAGCCCCTTGTGGGCGGCTGACAAGGCCCTATGCTACGCCCCAACTAGAAACGTCCCCAATTTGGGGACGTTTTTGCTTAAAATTGCCCCTTCAAATAGCCTGTTATTACCATTCTAATCTTAAGTTTTCTATGGTATGATGTTTCATATCTTGGGGCTTGCTACCTACACTATACAAATCCAGCCTAAAAAATTAGACAGGATTAACAGGATTTACAAGATTTTTAATAGAATTTACCCTGTTAATCTTATAAACCCTGTCCATATTTTGCCACTTTCAGGTCAGGTGTAGGGTAACAAAATCTTGGGGGAGATATAGCCATGGAAGCAAAAAGTGCATATATCCCAATGGATCGCTGCCAGGCGCTGCTCAACGGAACAGAGCTACCCAATCGAACTTATGGGGCAGCTCTTTTTGCCGATATTTCCGGTTTTACCCCGCTCACTGAGGCTTTGCTCAAGGCTTATGGCCCCCGGCGTGGTCCGGAGGAACTAACCCGGCAATTGAATCGCATTTTCGATGCTTTAGTAGCTGAAGTGCATCGTTATGGCGGCAGCGTTATCGCCTTGAACGGCGATGCCATCACCTGCTGGCTAGACGGCGACGATGGCCTCCGGGCTATTGCCTGCGGCCAGGCCATGCAGCAGGCGATGGGGCAATTTGCCGCCCTCAAATTCCCATCCGGCGATACTGTCTCTCTGGCTATGAAAGCGGCGGTAGCCACCGGTCCGGTACGCCGTTTTCTGGTTGGCGACCCGCAGATTCAATATATCGACGTGTTGGCCGGCGCAACTTTGGATCGGATGGCGGCGGCCGAGCATCATGCCATAAAGGGTGAGGTGGTGGTAGCGCCGGAGGTGCTGGCCCAACTCGGCCAGACCTTGCAAGTGGCCGCTCTCCGAACCGACCCTGCCTCAAGCCAATCATTTGCGGTGGTTGCCGGATTAAACGAAGCTGTCCTGTCTCAGCCCTGGCTCAACCTGGAACCAAGCCTGACCGAGGACCAGGTACGCCCCTGGTTGTTGCCACCAGTTTATGAGCGGCTTGAGGCCAGCCAGGGCGAATTTTTAGCCGAGTTGCGCCCGGCAGCGGTGTTATTCTTGAGTTTTGAGGGCATTGACTACGATCAGGATGAGATGGCTGGGGCTAAGCTCGACGCCTACATCCGCTGGGTTCAAACCATCCTGGCTCGCTACGAGGGCTATCTGCTGCAGTTAACCGTGGGCGACAAAGGCAGTTATCTATACACTGCTTTTGGCGCGCCTATTGCTCACGAAGATGATGCGCTGCGGGCTGTTTCGGCGGCGCTGGAATTACGCAATCTGCCCAACACGCTGAATTTTATTGCCAATGTCCAAATTGGCATCAGCCAGGGCCAGATCTTCACCGGCGCATATGGGGGGACCATGCGGCGTACCTATGGGGTGATGGGCGACGACGTAAATCTGGCCGCTCGCCTGATGCAAGCTGCCGCACCAGGGCAGGTTCTGGCTAGTTCCATCGCCCGGCAGGCCACCGGCGACACCTTTACCTGGGAGAGCCTACCCCCCCTCAAAGTTAAAGGCAAAGCAGAAGCGGTGCTTGTTTTCAGCCTGAGTGGTTTGAAAGAACGCCGGGCTATTCATCTGCAAGAGCCTAAATACGCTTTGCCGATGGTGGGGCGTGAAGCTGAACTGACCTTGGTCGAGCAGAAATTGACCCAGGTTCTCTCAGGCCACGGTCAGATCATTGGCATCACCGCCGAGGCCGGGATGGGCAAATCTCGCTTAGTAGCCGAGATCATCCGCCTGGCCCAAGAGCACCAATCGATTGGCTACGGGGGGGAATGTCAATCCTACGGTACAAACATCAGTTATCTGGTTTGGCAGCCGATCTGGCGCAGCTTCTTTGGCCTCGATTCAGCCGGAGACACACAGGAGCAGATCAGCGAGCTAGAGCGGCAACTCACCCTGATTGATCCGGCCTTAGTCCCACGCCTGCCCCTTTTAGGAGCCGTGCTCAACGTGCCCATGCCTGACAACGATCTGACCCGCTCGTTTGACGCCAAGCTGCGCAAAACCTCTCTAGAGTCGCTGCTGGTCGACTGCCTGCGAGCGCGAGCTAAGAAAACCCCCTTATTTTTCGTCCTGGAAGACGTTCACTGGCTCGACCCTCTCTCACACGATCTGCTGGAAGAGATTGGGCGCGCCATTGTTGACCTGCCGGTACTATTGGTGCTGGCCTACCGTCCACTTGAACTGCAGCGTTTACAGGCGCCTCGGCTGAGCCAGTTGGCTTACTTTAGTGAAATCCATTTAGCCGACTTTACCCCGCAAGAAGCAGAACGGCTCATTACCCTCAAGCTGCGCCAGTTTTTTGGCGCTCAAACTGAAATGCCTCATGAATTTGTGGAGCGGATCACCGTCCGCTCTCAGGGCAACCCCTTCTATATCGAAGAACTGTTGAATTACCTCCAGGATCAGGGCTTTGACCTGCGTAATAGTGAAACACTGGAACAATTTGACCTGCCCACCAGCCTCCACAGCTTGATTCTCAGCCGGATCGATCGTTTGAGCGAAAGCCAAAAAGGCCTGGTCAAGGTAGCCAGCATCATTGGCCGCCTGTTCAGGGCCGCTTGGCTGTGGGGGGTATACCCGGAATTGGGGGACCCCACTCATATCAAAGCCGATCTGGATACCCTGGGCCGCATGGAACTGACCCCGTTGGATTCGCCAGAACCAGAACTAACATACCTCTTTAAACATGTGATTACTCAAGAAGTCGCTTACGAAAGTCTCCCTTATGCCACCAGGGCGACTCTCCATGAGCAACTGGCCTGGTTTATCGAACGAGTCTATAGCCAGAGTCTGGAACAATATATTGATTTGTTGGCCTATCATTACGAGCACAGTCAGAACGAGCCCAAGAAACGTGAGTACTTACGCAAAGCTGGAGAAGCAGCTCAGGCTGTCTATGCCAACGAAGCCGCCATCAGCTATTATCAGCGCGTTTTGCCGCTGCTGCCTGAACCAGAACAAGTGGCAGTCATGCTCAAGTTGGGTGAGGTACTTCAACTGGTCGGGCAATGGGATGAGGCGGGCGATTTGCTCCAGCGAACCTTAAAACTGGCCGAGCAGTTAGACGAGCGCTCGGCTCAAGCCTGGTGCCAAACCGCCATAGGTGAACTGCTCAGAAAACAGGGTTTGTATGCCGAAGCCTCGACCTGGTTTGAACGAGCGCGGACAGGCTTTGAGGCCCTGGGAGATCGAACCGGGGTTGGTCAGGTGTTGCATTACAGTGGAACATTGGCCGCCCAGCAGGGCGATTACAAAGCTTCCCAAAGCTTTTATGAGGAGAGTCTGGTCATCCGGCGTGAGTTGGACGACAAAGCAAACATTGCCAGCTTGCTCAGCAACCTCGGTCTTAATGCTCATGAGCAAGGAGATTACGAGTCAGCCCGCGCACTCTACGAGGAAAGTCTGGATCTGCGTTATCAGTTGAAAGACAAGTGGGCCATCGGCGTTTCCCTTAACAATCTGGGCTTTTTGAACCTGGATCAAGGCGATTACGAGGCAGCGCGCACTCAACTCGAAGTCGCTGTAGGACTCCAACGGGAGGTGGGAGATAGATCAATGATGGCCGACGCCCTCAATAACCTGGGCAATGTCGCTCGAGAACAGGGCGACTATACCTCGGCCCGCGCCCTTTATGAAGAAAGTCTAACCATAGACAGAGATTTGGGCCATAAATGGGGTATTGCCTATGCCCTGGAAGATATCGGGAGCTTGGCTGCTCGCCAGGGACAGCCTGAGCGCGCTTTGCGTTTATTTGGCGCTGCCCAGATTCTGCGCGAGACTATTCAAGCTCCTCGCCCGCCAGCCGACCAGGCCAAACTTGAAAGTCTGCTTGAGCCAGCCAGACAGGCGCTGGGTGAAACAACGTCAGCCGTAGCGGTGGCCGAAGGTCGGGCCATGTCGCTGGAAGAGGCGATTGAGTACGCCTTTCAAATCAATTGATTTGTTTCAAGCCTTCCCGGAAACTGTTTCGAGCTACCGGGAAGGCGATTACCAGCCTGCAAGAATGTGCTCTTAATCCTCAAAAACCCCACTATCTAGACTTCTTGGTCGAGTCATAAAGCGCTCCGCCATCAATAGCGTTCAGATCAACCGGACCACTTTGGTCGTGCGGCACGGCGACACGCACCTCACCTGAGCAGAAGCCGCCTTGTTTATCAGCAGCGGTGAAGCTAATATGATAAACGCGACCATTTCCGGCACCATCACGCTGAGCACGCAGTTTAGCTGTCCCACTGCCGATACCCTGACCATCTGGGCTGAATTTGTCCTTACCCACCGGCTCATCCTGAAAGATGCTGACAATCGTAATTTTCACATCATCATTATGTTCATTGGAGCCGGTTATGCCGGTCACAGCCACGGATATGAACTTGTTGTTCGGTGACCAGATGATCGCCGGATTAGGTTTCGCCACTGAACAATCCAGAGGCTTGGGCTTTACGGTAATTGTGACGGTCGCCACGTTAGAGCTGGCAATACCATCGTTAGCTTGGTAGGTGAAGATATCGGTACCCTGGAAGCCATGGGTTGGCGTGTAAGTGAAGGCTCCACTGGTCTGCAAGGTCAAGCTGCCGTGACTGGGACCGCTAACCCGCAACGCCGTGAGAGACGGCGAGTCGATATCCGTATCATTGGCCAGCACTCCAGGGGCGGCGACAATTAGCTTACTCTTCTGAGTAACGGTGTAGACGTCATTATTCGCTACGGGCGCATCGTTGACGGGATTGATTGTAAGAGTCACCGTGGTTACGTTAGAGTCAAGGTTGCCATCATTGGCCTGGTAGGTAAAGCTGTCGGTCCCATTGAAGTTGAGGGTCGGGGTGTAGACGAAAGAGCCAGCAGGGTTAAGGCTTAAGACGCCATTAGTGGGACCACTAACCAGCACCGCCGTCAGAGACGCCGAGTCGATGTCTGTATCGTTGCTAAGCACCCCAGAAGCAGCCACTGTTAGAACATGATCCTCATTAACGCTATAGGCATCGTTCACCGCCACGGGAGGCGTGTTTATCAAGGTAAGCGCGCCTGTGACGCTGGTATCGCGATAGCGAGCGTCATTCAGGGTCACCGTCTGATTGTTACCCACAGGAATATCACCGTTGAAGTAAGCGTTGATGGTATAATCGCCGGGGGGTAGGGGGATATTGCCCAGGGCAGCACGACCGGCGTAATCGGTGATGATAGAGGCCCGGTAAGTGCCCCCGCTACCACTGACAACGAAAACGACCGTCTTCTCAAACAAGCGCTGGCCCAAAGCGTCGGTTAAGGTAGCCACAACTAACCGATTATCACCGGCACGCCCGGAGATAGGTTGCGAATCGCACTGATCGTCATTGCTGGCAGCATCTGGTTCCAGACAGAGGATGCTATCTTGCTTCGTAATCTCGAACTGGAATGTGTTCGGGGCCGAGGCGGCTGCGTTGGCGGCTGTTCCGGGGAAGGAGGCCCGAACCTCGTATGTGTCGGGCAGTCCCAAGAGCGGCAGCGTGACGGTAGCCCGACCATTGCCGTCGGTAATCCCCAAGTCGCTCTGCGCGCCAAGACCGAAGATGACGACCTGTCCAGACAGTGGCGTAGTACCTGCCATCAGCACGGCGCTAAAGGTAGCCTCGGAGCCGTAGGGGCCGGATGTACTCGCCGGCGGATCCAGAGACAGGGCCGTGGCCTGCAAGTTGGTTTCATCCACGCCTGGAATGTAATAGGCCCCCAGGTTCGTAGCCAGGCTGACCAGACCCACCCCGTTGACCGCCTGCACGATGTAACGGATATCCTGCGGAGTGGCCGTGCCAAGACTTCCTTCCCACAGGGTGGAGTCTTCCCCATTCTGGATCAGGTCGAGGGATTGCCAGCTTCGGTTGCAGGAACTATTGGGGGCACACACTGTGGTGTAGTTAACCCAAACCTCTTGAATCCCCGCCTCAGGGCTACCAATCACGTTGATTCTAAAGTTAACTCCTCCCCCGACGAGTGGGGCCGCTACCTTAGCAATAACCGGGGCCGCCACCAGAGCCGGAGCCGCTGTGTTGTCACTGTAATACAAGCGGAAGTTCATTTTGGTAAACTTACGCAGGGTGTTAGCCTCAGAGTTGGGCGTGGTAGACTTAAACTGGGCAGGAATTGCCGCCAGACGGGTCGTCCCACCAACATTAGTCAGCGCGTCAAAGTAATTGACACTCCAGGGCTGGGTCGGATAGAAGATGTCGGAGAAGAAAGGCGTGTGGATACTGCGAATTTCAGTGGTTGGTGCGCCCACTAAGGCTTGTACATTGGGAGTATCAACGTAGTCGCCGCCCCGGAAACCCACCCCGCGCAGCACCAGGTTGCCAGGCCCGCTGACATTGCGCATCTCAAGGGGCAGAGCCGGCTCATTGGGATTGGTGACCAGGCCGTTGCGGCCACGCAAAATGAGCGCTTCGACTGTCGAGTTGTCTTCGATATCCTCCAGCTCGACAACGGACTCGTCAAAGGCTGGGGTAACCTCAACGTCTGCATACTTTAGGTTCAAGGTAGAGCCAGGGTCCGTGTTAAAGCTGGCAACGGAAGGGACAATAGAGTTGTCACTGGCCGGAGTCAGGCGATTGCCGGGCATGTTGATACTCAACATAGGCAAACCAAAAAGGGTGGTTTCGAGCAGCGACTTCTCATGCAAGGCCCGCAGTTGCGGCGTCTGGGCCAGGTAGATTTGTTTGGCGGTCACCAGCGCCTGGCCAATGGAAACCGGACCTGAGCCGGTGCGCAATTGCCGGCTGAATTCACGATAGATCCGCTCACTGTATTCCAGAAAATCGGTATCGCCGTATTGATAGCCGGTGCCGGCAATCAGGGTCGCTCCCTTCTCGGCAAAAGCTTGGGCCCAATCCGGTTCCGCTGTAACACCGGGAATACCATCTTGATTGACAACGTTGTAGCCGGAGTGACAACCAATGCTGAAGATAAGCGCATTCTCCAGGTTGACTGGCGAGGAAACCAGATCGGTGGAGAGCAGGCGTGTCTCGTAGTCGGCGGCAAGGGCGCTGCTGGCGCTGAAGTGTCCTCCTAAGAAAACCACGTCGTGCCGGCGGTCCAGCAACTGGGCGGCCAGTTGACTGGCAGTCCAGGCGCGGGGGTCTTGCGGCGACGCCTCACGCGGCGCGATGAGGATGTCGGCAGTTCCGGGGGGGATACCCAGGCCATTTTCAAGCTCAGATTGAATTTCCACAGCGGCATCGGCAAAGAAATCATAGCCGGTAACGAGGGCAGAGGTCGGGGTGGTCACGACCCCATTTGGGGTGATAAGATAAGCGTCCACCATGCGGCTGGCATCGGAAGCCGTTTCGACCAGGCGGCCCACCGCCAAATCTGGGATCGGTAGAGTGCTGAGCTGGAGCGACAGGTCGACTTGTGAGCCATAAAAATCCTGACCGAGCACGTAGTTAAGCTTCAGGCTGGCCTGAGAAGCAGTGAAATCAAACACGGGCGGGACATAATCGGACTCAGGACCTAACAACGCTCTATCGGGGTGACGGAAGAAGGGGATAACATTATCGTTGCCGACGATGACCACGTATCGTAAGGGGTTCGGAGCCGTCCGGTAGCGGTCAATGATGTCCTTAATAGCCTCAGCTACAAGATTTTTGGCGTAGGGGCAGGCTAAATTATTGTCAGCCTGGGTATTTGCCGCTACCACCCTGGCATCTGCGCCCACGTTGACCACCACCCCAGCTACTTCGGGCCGGGCAGCAAAAGCTACCAGACGGGCCTGGAGAGCTGCCTTTTCATCGGGAGTACCTTCCATCCGGCCCAGGTCGGTCAGGATGATAGTTTGGTAGTTACCGGCAGTAACCGTGGTGTTTGAGGGTGTCTGAACAGGCTGGATATTGCCGCACGTACCAGTTATCAGTGTTACTTCAAGGTGGAAAGGCGACACCAGGCTGAAAGCGCCGTTGCGTCCTTTTACCCGCACATAAAAGTCGCCAGTATTATTCCAGGTATTAACCATGATACCTTCACTGGCCGTACCATCAAAGGCCGAGACGCCGATCAGGCTGAGAGTCTGCGCGCTGGAGAAAGCCTCCGGCGAGCGCGAACCCCGGGCAATCTCATCCGGCGAGCGCGAGCCGCGGGCGAGGGCATCGGGAGTGTAGGCGTCGGGCGCAAAGGCGTCCGGGGCAAAAACATCGGGCGAGCGCGAACCTCGGGCAAAGTCGTCGGGCGAGCGCGAACCCCGGGCAATAGCATCAGGAGAGAAGACGTTAGCAGCAAAGGCATCCGGTGAGCGCGAACCCCGCGCCAGGGCATCGGGCGAACGGGAGCCGCGGGCGACTGAGTCCGCCGCAAAGCCGTCGTTCGCGAATTCGGCATTCAATTGGATCAGGTCTTGGACCTCTGGAGAGATAAGACCCTTGAAGGTGGCGTCAATATCCTTGTAGACGGTCAAGTCATAATTCTCCGGGAGATCGGTCAAAGTAACGATGACCTGGCTGTTGGGCTGCACGGTAAATTTAAACCAACGCGATTGCCCTTCTTTGTCCACATACTGGTCGAATGAAGCTGCCAGCGGATTACCGCTCAGATTCAAGCGAAGGGCCGTTGGCCAGGAATCGTTACCCAGGCTGACCGGCACACATTGAGAAAATTCCGAAGTGCCATCTGGCCCGGTGGCCGTGGCGGTGACAAACTGACCTTGAGGGATAGCCACGGGGAAGGAGACAGCCGTACCCGTAAAGATAGCATCGCCGCTATTATCTGTGGTCAGCGAGATTGAACCCAGGAAGGTTTGGCCCTCACCAAAGTTAGAAGGATCGCAGGTGGGGTTGGCAAAGAATTCAAGCGTAAATTGGGCGTTAGCGATACTGTTAAGCCGACCCTCGATACGTGTGTTGCTGCCATCGGGGAAGGCGCCGGTTAAAAGCGGGAAGTTTTGCAGATTATTAGCGCCCTGGTCTGGGTCGAAACCTGTTTGCAGCGTGCCGATGTCATTTGGCGTCACGCCATCACCGCCCAGATCAATGCCTAAGCCGCCATTGTTGAAAATAGTGTTGCTAAGAATAGTTGTATGGCTGATCCCACCCGTAATTTGGATACCAGCACCGCCAAAATTATGAATGACCAGATTTTGAACCGCACTATTCCCGGCGCTGAAGTCGAGGCCATTGAACACGGTTGTAGCCTGACTGCCGTCCAGGGTGATAATCGGCACATTTACAAAACCGGGTTGGGTGCTGCCATCAATTTTCACCGGGTCGGTAATAGCTGATAGGGCAGAGGCGGGCTGGATGGTTTGGGGACCACCTGTGGGAATATTGAAATGAATTTCGTCGGGTGTGCTACTATTAGGGCGGGCATTAGCCGCCTTGATGGCTTCGCGCAGGGAGCAGTGAGCGACGCTACAAACACCGTCATCGGTATCATCTGCGGTGTTCACGGTGAAGATAGGGCCAGTTTGGGCCGGGTCCGTGGGTTCAAGTTCAAAAGCGCCAATATCACAGGCAGTCCCCTGAGGTCGGGCGACGCCACGCTGGTCGGCGGCAAAAATACATTTATCCAGCGGCACAACATCAAGAGCCGGGCTGCCAAGCAGCAAGGCATGGGTTAGGATGTTGCCGCCGTTGTCCTGGAGCGGACCAAGGACGGTAGTGAAGACGTCGGCAGGGTTGACCTTCAGGTCGGTATTTATGGTGGGGCAGCCGGTATTGTTGCCCACAAGATTGTAACCCAGGCTGCCGGATTGGAAGTCACTGCAATCGGCAAATTCAGGTTCATCTGGGGCAATATTGCCGACAATGATGGAATTTTGAAATTTAACCGTGCCATAGTAGAAGTTTATGATTCCCCCACCCTGATGAGCGGTATTATTCGTGAGGGTAGTATGTTTGAGGGTGAGGGTGCCTTCATTCTTGATACCGCCGCCAATGTTTTGGGCCGTATTCCCGCTGATCGTGCTATTATTGACCTTGAGGATACCCCGGTTAAAGATGCCAGCGGCGAAGCTAGCACTATTATCACTGATGGTACTACTGTTGATTGTGGCCTGGCCGTCATTCTTAAGGCCGCCACCGCCGTCATCGGTACTATTGTTCCGAATGGTACTGCTATTAAGGGTTAGCGTGCCTACGTTGAAGATACCAGCACCATAACCACGACCATTGATGAAAGTTACCTTAGAAATGATCGCATTGCCAGAACCAAGGATATGAAAGACCCGGTCGGATAATCTACTGGCGTCAATGGTGGTTTGCCCGTCACTGGCGCCTACAACCGTTATTTTACTCTTAATATCCAGGTCACCCGTAGCAGCGGCGTCTTCATTGTTTCCTTTGAGAGTCAGGCTATAGATATCGCTCCCTAAAATGATGGTGTCACTATAGCCGCCAGCAGGGCAGGCATCTACGGCCTTATTAGTATTGGCGGCGATAATGGCTTCGCGCAGAGTGCAGTTGCCGTTGACGGTCCGGTCGTCAGCCGTGGTAGTGACCATCAAAACTGAGGCGATAGACGGGTCCGATTGACCTTCAATCACAACTGTACCGGTCAGAGTGGGTGAATCGGTCAGGCTGTAAGTATACTCGCCTGGCTGGTCAAAAGTGCGGCTAAATGAGCTGCCGGGAAGGATATCGCCGCTTTGCCAGTTGGTATCCTGGCTGGCGAGGTTGCTGGTGGCGGGAGACTCACCACTAGCCACACTACTGTTTTGACCGGTTAAATCTTTGAAGATGAGGGGCAGATAGATAATCTGGCTGCCCGAGCCTGTGCTGAGGGAACCTGCGAGGCGCTGGGTTTGGCTGGTTTGGTTGGTCCAGCGGATGGTGACATCGGGCGGAAAGGTTAAAACGGGGGGGAAAATGCCCTCGTCGGTGATGTTGACCTCGAACAGAGTTTCGGTCGGTGAAATGGGCTGCGTCTGCAGCAGTTGAAACCGATCGGGCCAGGAAGTCGAGTTGTTCACCAAGCCAGACTTAGAACCTATCCGAAAACCTGTCAGGTCTGCCAGACCTGACAGGTTTGAAATTGGGTTTTCGGATAGGCTTTTAGCTGAGGCCAGAGAACTAACCCAAAACACCAGTAAGACCAGAATAAAACCGGCCAGTGCATTTCTGTATTTAGCCATGTTAAAGAACCCCCCGGACTATCAAAACTATTTGTCTGTCTTTTTACAACAAAAAATATAAGGGGTTTATTCAACCCCTGAGCGAGGCAATTTTTGAGGTATTACCCAGTCGATGAGGTGTGGCAGCTATTTGAGGTAGGAGTGCTGGCAGAGAAATTGAGAGCGCAGATACAGGTACAGGAAATTGGGATTGATAGACAGACTTCAATGTAACACAGATTTTTCAAGATTTCCATAAGAAAGTGGTATGAATCGGGTTAGAATTTACGCGAATTTCTAAAACCAAGCACTAAACCAGGTCAACCAAATGGCTGTACCCAGGATTATCAAAGACATCAAAAACCACAGGCCCGCCCAAAACAACGCTGGACAGCCGATAAGCTGGGCCATATCATCAGCATCGTTTTTAATTGGATAGCGAAAGCGGGCTACCCAGGTGAGCATGCGCAAATCGTCTACAGCCGTAAACCCACCGAAAATGGCCAGAAAGTTTAGTCCAAAAATTGACCATGCTTCATCAGTCCAGCCGGCCACGCCGATGAAACTCAGCCCCAAAATTAGCCCGCTCACCAGCGCCATGGGCGACGCCCAACCGAAAATCAAAACAAATATGATCAAGAAGCCACCCAAAGCGCCCAATACATGCGGGGCGATGTTTTCGATGTCGCCAAGCAAAATCAAGCTGGCGCTGAATAACGCCGTCCCCAGATAACCCGCCGGCAAAATGAGGCAGCCGGTACCACCTGCCGTATAAGCCATGCCACTCCCTCTGGCCGATAATTCAAACTTCACAAAGTGTCCTCCCGTCAACCCGGCCATAAAGCCATGACTTAACTCGTGGATAATAGTAAACAGCAGACGAAATGGATAGGATAGTATCGGCACAAAACTGACAATCACCGCCGCAGCAATTGCGGCTGCGAGCAGCCAGGGGAGATTACTGCTATTTTGAGGGTAAAAACCGGCGATTAACATCGTCATAAATTCCTACTTTTTGGAGAGATTATGTCTACAGTTTACCAGATACGACTCCTTCAGGCGAGTTTGGCGATCATAAAGTTTCCAGTAAAATGCAGTAATTTGGAAACCAAATTCATCTGGAATGAGTGTCTTTCATGCCAACATCAAAATCAAATCATGTCAATCAATCATTGGCCCAAGCGCTTTGGAAAATTTATCATCGGCCTGACCGGTCTATGCCCTCAACCGAGGTCAAAAATCTACCCTGGAATGAGCCCGCCTTTTCCGAACGCATGTTACAAGAACATCTGGATGAGTCGCACGGGGCGGCGACCCGCATTACGACGGAACGGACCGCCCAACTGGACTGGTTGTGGACCAAGTTGGATCTCCATCCCGGCACGCGCCTGCTGGACGTAACCTGTGGGCCGGGGCTTTACGCCGTCGAGCTGGCCCGCCGGGGCTGCCTGGTGACCGGGGTGGACTTCAGCCCGGCAGCGATTGCCTATGCCAAAGATTTGGCCCTAAGCCAGGGCGTCGCCGCTGGCTGCACTTTTATAGAGCAAGATGTGCGCTGCATGGATTTCGTCGAGGCAGAGTTCGATGCGGCTATTTTCCTTTATGGCCAACTGGCGGTGTTCAGCAAAGCCGAAGCTCAAGGATTGTTGACCAAACTATCCCACCTGCTCAAACCTGGCGGAAAATTATGCGTCGAATTGCTCAACCAGGATCGGGTGGATAAAACTCACAGCGAGTGGTGGTTTACCGACGATAAAGGGCTATGGGGCGACCGGCCTTTTTTGCACCTGGGCGAACGCTTCTGGTATGAAACCGAACAAATGTCGCTGGAACATTTTTATGTTATTCATTTAGAAACCGGCCAACTAACCGAGATCTCACTGAGCGATCAAACCTACGCCGTAGAAACAATGACCGGAATGATGAGCCAGGCTGGCTTCCGCTCAGTGGAGGTTTACCAGGCCTGGGATCACCTGCCGCTGTACGATGCCGACGAATGGCTGGTTTACGTGGCCCAAAGATAGGGTGGATTGAAATCTACCTTTTATTCCCTTTTTTTCTTTGGCCCAATCTTCGGGTAGAATCCCCTTCCAAAACAATACAAAGCGGGGGAAAAGATGAGACCAGGTCAAACAAATTTGGGAAAGATCCTTGCCTTTACCGGTGTATTGGCTATAACCTTACTGGCTGGCTGCGCCGACCAACCTCCACCGGCCACATTAACCCCAGTCGCCGCCCAGCCTACTCCAACGGCTAATAGGGCTACGGCGACTCTCTCGCCCACAGCTACGTCTCAGCCAGCCTCTCCAGCTTCACCTGCCGCTAAATCAATCTCAGAGTCATCACCCACTGCAACACCGCCAGACTTGCCAACCACCGTACCGAGCACTACCGTGACGGTACCGGAGACTGAACCAACTTTGCAGGAATATCCCGTTCCTGCTGGCTCCCATCCCCACGATGTCGCCCCCGCACCGGATGGAACGGTTTGGTACACTGCGCAAGCTTCGGGTGAGTTGGGCCAGTTGGACCCGCGCACCGGCGAAACTCACCATATCGCTTTGGGTCAGGGGGCAGCCCCGCATGGGGTGATTGTTGGACCGGATGGTGCGCCCTGGGTCACCGACAGCGGGCTAAACGCCATTATCCGGGTAGACCCGACCACCCAGGAGGTCCAACTTTTCCCCCTACCGGCTGAAACCGGCTATGCCAATCTCAATACAGCCACCTTCGACCCCAAAGGTACGCTCTGGTTTACCGGCCAGAGCGGAGTTTACGGGCGGTTAGACCCGCCAACCGGACAAGTGGAGGTATTTGCTGCGCCGCGTGGACGCGGCCCCTACGGCATTGACGCCACGCCCACTGGCGAGGTTTACTATGCCTCGCTGGCCGGCAGTCACATCGCCCGAATAGATGTAGAAACCGGCGCGGCTACGCCGATTGACCCGCCTACTGCCGCACAGGGGGCGCGGCGGATCTGGTCCGACTCGCAGGGCCAGCTTTGGGTTAGCGAGTGGAACGCTGGCCAGGTTGCCCGGTACAATCCGGCTACGGGCGAGTGGCGCGAATGGGCGCTGCCCGGCGATCAGCCTCTACCTTATGCCGTCTACGTGGATGAGCAGGATATGGTTTGGCTGAGCGACTTTGCGGCCAATGCGCTGGTGAGGTTTGATCCGCAGGCAGAAACTTTTGAGGTATTCCCCCTACTCAGTCCGACCGCCAACGTGCGCCAACTGCTGGGCCGCCCCGGTGAGGTTTGGGGGGCGGAGTCAGGCACAGATAAGCTGGTGGTCATCCGCACCGCTGGCACAACCCATAGAAATAATCCACCAACCGGCTCTCCCACCGAGGAGGCAGCAGCCCTGCCCGCCTCTTCTCTCTTCGACATCACTTGGGCTGACCGCTCGCCTTTTCGGGCCGGATTGATTGACAGCGAGCAGCCCATACTCGATCAACTCTCCGGGGCCAGTGTTTACCACCTCGATGTGCAGCTTGACCATGATTTGCTCAACTTAACCGGGCGAGAGGAAGTGCTCTACACCAATCAAGAAGATACACCGCTGGCGGAAGTTTATTTTCGCCTTTTCCCCAACCTGGCCGACGGTTCTGTGACTGTAAGCAGCGTCAAGGTAAACGGCCTGGTCACTGAGCCAGTTTACGAACTGGAACAGAGCGCCCTGCGCGTGCCCCTCTCCCCGGCGCTGCTGCCGGGCCAGTCGGTTGTACTGCAAATAGACTTCGCCGTGCAAGCGCCCAACGGCGAGGGCGGTAATTATGGAACATTTGCCTTCAAAGACGGGGTGCTGGCTCTGGCTCACTTCTACCCGCTGATTCCTGTTTACGATGATGAAGGCTGGAACGTGGAAATTGCCCCCTTCATCGGCGATGTGATCTATGCCGATACCAGTTTCTACCTGGCGCGGGTTACAGCTCACCTCACCCAAACGCTAGTAGCTTCCGGTCTCCAAATCGGTCGCAAAGAAACCGACTCGCAGCAGATGGTCACTTTTGCTGCCGGCCCCATGCGCGATTTTTACCTGGCCACCAGCGAGCGCTATAGCCCGGTCAGCCGGATCGTTGGCGAGACCACTATCAACAGTTACGCCCCAACCGAGTTGGCGGAGGGCGCGGAAATCGTGTTAAATCAAGCCGAGGCGGCCCTCCAAAGCTACAACGAGCGCTTTGGCCCCTATCCCTTCACCGAGTTTGACCTGGTCAGCACTACCACCTTTGCCCTCGGCGTCGAGTATCCCGGCATCGTGGCTATTCTGGTTGACCTGTACGACCCGGCGGGACAGGTGCGTGGCAGCTCTACCGGCCCGCTTCTGGAAGGGGTGGTCGCCCACGAGGTAGCCCACCAGTGGTTTTACGGCGTGGTAGGCAATGATCAAGTCGATGAGCCGTGGCTGGATGAAGCCCTGGCTCAGTACGCCACCCTGCTGTACTACCAGGACGTGCACGGTGAGGCAGGCGCGGACGGGTTCCGCCGCTCCCTGGAAAGGCGCTGGCAGCGGGTCGCAAAGGCAGATATTCCCATCGGCCTGCCGGTACGTGATTATGATGACCGCAGCTATGGCGCGCTTGTTTATGGACGCGGGCCGCTATTTGTAGAAACGCTGGTGGAGACGATGGGGCAGGAAACGTTTACAGCGTTTTTGCGCGACTATTACCAAACCTATAAATGGGGGATTGCCACCACCGACGAGTTCAAACAATTAGCGGAGCAGCACTGCGCCTGCGACCTGACCCCGCTGTTTGAAGCGTGGGTGTACCCCAAAGCGACCACGGCCAACTGAGTACAGAATCGCCAAAATTATGGCCGTTCTGCTGGTTAAAACGGTAGCATTTTCGATTTGGGTTCCCTGTGTAAACCAAAAGGAGCGCCGTGTAAATGCGGCGCTCCTTCTTTATATCTATTGTACAAAACTTTGATCTATGGCTGTTTCGTAGGTTACTGGCTGTTCAATCAGCCCCTTGCCCTGCGCCCATTTGACCACATCTTCCCACTCAGCCTGGGTGGTGATTTCATTTTCGGGGAAAGCCGGTACATTGTACGTCCCCTGAATGCTTTCCGGCACGCGAGTCTTCTCAATCAGCACGTCGCGAAAGGCGTTAGGGTCTTTGTTGATATCGGCTACGGCTTTGTTCCAGGCCCGCAGAAAGGCGCGGACGGTATCAGGCTTGCTTTCCAAAGCGCCGGTGCTGAAAGCCAACACGCTCTGCGAGTATTGCGGAATTTTGGTATCGTCGACAACCAGAGTCGCCCCGGCGGCAATGGCAGCCTGAGCCATGGGATCGGGCAATAGGGCCGCCTTGAGTTGGCCGTTCATCAGCAATTCAAACCGGGTCGGGATAGCACTGACCTCTTCGATGGCAATTTGATCGGCGGGCAGACCCCACTCGGTCAACAGGCGATCATTAAGGTACTCAATCGTGGTATTCTGGCTGATGCCTACTGGCACGTTGGCTAAATCGGCGGGGCTGTTGACCGTCACGCCGGGAGCCGCCAAGATGCGAAATTGAGGAAAATCGGGGTAGGCTTTGCGGGCCTTAGTTACAACTTTAATTTGAGCCTTTTCTTTATCAAGCAAAACGGTCGAAATGAGGTCGGTTAATTGACCATCAATTTCACCCGCCTGCATCAGCGCATCCCGCTCCTGAGCACTTTTGACCGGGACCAGTTCAACCTGGATGCCCTCAGCTTCAAAATACCCTTTATCTTGGGCCACATAAAATGGCAGCACATCCAGGATTGGCAGCAGGCCCATTTTTAGTTTTTTGTCCTGGCCAGCTTGCGGTCCTAAAGTACAGGCATTCACCCCCAACAACAGAACCAATAACACCGGGATCCAGCGCAACATCGTCATTGTTTTCATGAAGAGTCCCCTCTCAATTTTTAGATTAGAATTTATATATTTTGTCGCGAAGTTTTTTGTACTGAATTTTCAGAATTTTTTGAAAGTACAAGATTGAGTATATTCGTAACGGTTAATTTGTCAAAAAAGAGGCTTAAAACCTAAAAATCTAGACTTGGTCAGAGTTGTACAGGACTCAAGTACAACTTGACGTAATATTGTACCTATGATAATATTATGTAATGTGATACAGAGTTATGTCGAATTACTGATTTTATCTACTCGGCAGAAGGAGATTTTTATGACAAGCTCGACCAAAATCCATTATTTTCTGCTTGTCCTGGCGCTAATTTTTGTTTTGACCGGCTGTGAACTGGCCCGAGATAACAGCGAGGTCTCCGATATGAGTCCCCTAGAGGCTATCCCCCCCACTCTGGCCCCGCTGGGCTCTGAAGACTCCACTATGGTTAATGAGGCCACAGCCGTGCCCACCGTACTCAGCGTTCAGGCTACAGCAACCCCCGCAGCCCTGGAAGCAAGCGGCTCTACGGCTAATCCTATTGAGCTTGTAGCTCCGACTGCCCAAGCCCCCAGTGCTGCTGAACCGGTAGCCGAAAACAGCGCTGCCACAGAAGCTCCCGCGGCTGAAGTACCCGCTCCGGCTCAATCCATTGTAGTAGATGCCACCACACCAGAACAATTGCCTGAAGGCGGTCCTATTGCGGCTAATCCTCCCGTCAGCGAGACCAACCCAATCATCCCTGCGGCCAGTTCAGGTGGCAACTACACCGTTCAAGCGGGTGACACACTCTTCAGCATCAGCCAGCGCTACGGTACGACAGTAGAAGCAATCGTGACTGCTAACGGCCTGACCTCTGACCTGGTACAAATTGGTCAGGCTTTAACCATCCCCGAAGGGGACTACACTTATCCTGCTCCCACAGATAATGGCAACTATGCTGCGCCCGCCCCTGCTCCATTTGCTCCAAGTGGGCCGGGGGGCGTTTATGTGGTCACCCCCAGTGACACCCTGTTTAGCATTGCCATGAGATACGGCACTTCGGTTGAGGCAATTGCCAGTGCCAATAATATCCCCTATCCCTACATCATTTACGAGGGCCAACCCCTGATTATTCCCGGCTATGATGGTGTACCGCCAACAAGTGGTTATGCTCCCAATCCGGGCTATCCACAACAGCCGCCGGTAGATGGCTACTACCAGCAGCCAGACCAAGGTTATCCCCAAGCACCGAATTATTATCCCCAACCGGGTCAGGGGTATTCAGACCAGCAACCTGGCGATGGTTATTACCAACAGCCGGATCAAGGCTATCCGCAACAGCCGCCGGTAGATGGCTACTACCAGCAACCGGGTCAAGGTTATCCCCAGCAACCTGGCGATGGTTATTACCAGCAGCCGGATCAAGGCTATCCACAACAACCACCGGTAGATGGCTACTACCAGCAACCTGGCGATGGTTATTACCAGCAGCCGGATCAAGGCTACCCCCAACAACCACCGGTAGATGGCTATTACCAACAACCGGGTCAAGGCTATCCGCAACAGCCACCCGTAGATGGTTATTACCAACAGCCGGGTCAAGATGGAGGCTATTATCCCTCGCCGGATAGAGCAGGCACCCATACGGTAGCCGCCGGTGAAACTCTCTACTCGATTGCCCGTCGCTACGGCGTCTCGGCTGAGGCGATTGCCGGGGCCAACGGCCTGGCCAATCCCAATCAACTGTTTGTAGGCCAGGTACTGTATCTGCCCTAAATTGTAACTTTCTTGTATAAACTTAAAGTCCTGCCCAATATTTAGCAAAATTGGGCAGGACTTTTTTATTGGGGTATTTGGCGATTAGCTGCTTCGCCACTATAGTTTAGGGGTAAATTTCAAGAGAGATAAAAATTCCAGATGAATTTGGGCTTGTCCGGCTTAAGCCTAGCCAGACCCTCTGGCAACGTATCACGGTTTGCCATAGGCCAGGCAGCCATTGAGACACAATAGGGCCAATAATGACCTTCAAGCGGCAATTAGCCGGCTGGCTGCGGCGTTTTCCCCCTTTACGTTGGCTGCTGGCAGTGGGCGTGAGACTTTTTGTACCTCGACACTACGTGGGCGCAGTGGGCGCAATTTTTAACGATGCCGGACAAGTCTTGTTGATGGAGCATGTCTTTCGGCCTCACTATCCCTGGGGACTCCCCGGCGGCTGGGTCGAGTATGGTGAAAGTCCAGCCGATGCCGTCCGGCGCGAGATTGAAGAGGAATTGGGGCTTAAGGTGGAGCTCAAGCAGGTGTTATCGTGCGAAGTCCAAGGCGGCGGGCTCAAAAATACCACGCCGCGCGGTTTGGGATTGGTTTACTACTGCCGCCTGGTTGGTGAGGCCAATTCTAACAAGCTGGCCGAGACCCAGAACAACCGCGAAATCCTGGCCATCGAGTGGGCTGACCCCACCACAATCAGCTATACATTAACCCCCCTCGAACGCAGAGGAATTCTTTTTGCCAAGCAGGCATTTGAGCGGGAGCAGGCCGAAAAATCATAGAAGAAAGAGTTTAAGATTCTGATCCAAGATTATCTTGCCAAAACGGACACGAACAGATAACGCTATCTCCACTAAGCCAACTGCCGCTTGGCCAACTCGACGAATGGCCCCGCTTGCGCCATCAACTCCTGGTACGTGCCACTCTGGACAATTTTACCGCCCAGCAAGACAAAAATCCGGTCGGCGTTGATGATAGTGCTGAGGCGATGGGCGATGACAATACGCGTGGCTTGCAACCCGGCCAAGCTCCGGCTGACCTGTTCCTGGGTGCGGTTGTCCAGGGCGCTGGTCGCCTCGTCGAAGAGCAGGATGCGCGGCTTGTTGACAATGGCCCGCGCAATCATCAAGCGCTGGCGCTGGCCGCCAGAAAAGGTCGTCGCTCCCTCGCCGATGACCGTGTACATGCCCATCGGCATTTGCCGCAAATCTTCCTCCAGCCCGGCCAGCCGGGCCGCTGCCCAGGCGTCGTCCAGGGTCAAGGACGCTGAGCCGATGATGTTGGTAAAAATATCGCCGGGCACCAATTGACCATTTTGCAATACCGTGCCCATTTGCCGCCGCACCGCCTGCGCGTCCAGCCCGGCCAAATCCTTACCGTCGTAGTAGATCGAACCGGCTTCGGGGTTTTCAAAGCCGAGCAGCAGCCGGAACAGGGTAGATTTGCCCGTGCCCGACGGTCCTACAAAAGCCACAAACTCACCCGCCTTGATCTGCAACGACATATCATCCAGGATGAGCGGCGTGCTTGGCTGATAACGAAAGGAAATATGATTAATTTCAATCTGGCCGGTCAATTCGCCGGGGTCTGCTTTGGCCTGGTCCACTTCCGGCGCAGTTTCCAAAATGGGCCTGGCCCGTTCATACATGGGCACAACACTCATGATTGAGATCAAAGTGGTGGTCAAGCCCAGCGCCGCCGCTAAAAATTGTCCAAAGGCCGCGTTGAAGGCCAGGAAGTTGCCCGTAGACAGGTGGCCGCCCTGCTGAAAGTAGATCAGCCCGGCAAAAATCGCCATCGAACTCAGCAGCGGAAAGGTGGCGCTGAAGACCGCCAGCCGGTTGCCCACGTTCCCGGCGCTGAAAGCCACTCCTTTTTGGCGGACAAAATTCTCCGCCCAGACCGCAAAAGCCCGGCCCTCCGCTCCTGCCACGCGGAATTTGGCCATGCCGGTGACAAATTGCAGCACCAGGCCGGAGATTTGCCCCTGAATGTCGGCCAAGCGGCGGCCATAACGCAGTTGAAAATAGCCGGCCCACAACGTGGCCGCAATGGCGACTACGGTCAAACCGGCGGCGATCAAGGCCAACTGCCAACTGTAATAAAAAAGCAAGCCAAAATTAAAGATCGAAAAAACACCGCTCAGGATAGCGGTGATGGTCGCCGTAGATAACACCTGCCGCATGGCGCTGATACCGTTGACCCGCACGGCCAGGTCGCCGGCGGTGTAGTTACGAAAGAAGGGGATGGGCAGGCGCAATAAGCGGTCGAAGATGGCCGCTTGGGTGGCGGACTCCGGCTTGGTTTGTAGGCGGAGCAGGGCAAAGCTGCGGGTCAGTTCAAACATAGCGGTGACCACGGCCGCCATGAACAGGGCCAGGCTGACTTGCAGCAGTTGGCCCCGGTCGGCGCTGGGGATAATGCTGTCAAAAACGATGCCGGTCATAATCGGCGTAATTAACCCCAGCAGGCTGACCGCCGCGCCCATCCCCAGGAGGGTCAGAAGGTCGCGCTTGACTCCCCACAGGCTGAAATTGAGCAGATCGAGTGCAGTCAAGCGGTGTTCGGGAAAGGGACGGTAGAAGGTGTGGGCAAAGGGCTGAAGCGAGGCCGCCACATTGGGCGTGACCGGCGTGCGGGTTTGGCCGACGGGATCAACGAGTTCATAGCTGTGGGGTGAGGTAGGCAATAAGGCAACGGGCCGCCCCTCTTGACCCCCGCCATCCCCTCCTTTCACGGAGGCGGATAAGAAAGCCAGCAGCGGACCGCTGTCCTGTCGCCACCAGGTTCCGCGCAGGGCTACCCGCCGGGTGCGGAGGCGCGAGGCTTTGGCAATGTCGCCCAACGGGTCGGGCCGGGTCGGACCCAGGCTCGCACTTCGTCCAGGGGTAATGGTCAGGCCCAGGCTCGCGCCGACCAGGCGGCAAGCGGCCAATAAGGGGTCAGACTGCCCCTCGTCGGTCAACTTAAACAGCGAGGCCGACGTTGACCCCAACAGCATGGTCAAACGGGAGAGGGCGCCAGCCATTACCGCTTGATTGGCCCTGGCTTTGCGCGCCAGCCGGTCCGCTTCGGCCTGGACTATGCGCCGGGTATTTAAGGCGATACCCGCCAGGGCGAGACAGTGAAAGTGGTCCAGGCCGGACCAGGTGGGGTCCTGGTCAATATAGGCGGCGGTGTCAAGGGTGTAAAATTTGTTTTCGTTGGTGGTCTGCAACCAGGCTCGGTTCGACAGAGGCAAGAAGCCATTCTGCCGCCCGGCCAAAGCAAGAGCGTCCCCTTCAATAGGGGGGGACGCCGACAGAGGCAGCAGCAGTTCCGGCTGACCGGCAAATTGGGCCTGGCCGGCCAGGTGTTTGATCCAGATCACCTCCTGGGCCGGCAGGGTAATCGTCTGCTCGGCCAGGGCTATTTCCTGGCCGGGCGTGAGCAGCACTAAAGCCCGCGGCGGCGTCTCGGCAACCAGGCTGGCCGAAAGTTGGATCACCCAGTCGTCCAGCAGCGCGGTAGCAATTTCTTTGAAGTCGGGATTTTGGGCTAATTCTCTCAGCCGGGCTTGCCTGGCTTTGAGCAGGCGGGTGCCGGCGCTCCCGACGGCCAATAAACCCATGTCCGCCCCGGCCAGAGACATGCCAAAGATGGCTTGACCCGCTTCCAGGGTCAACAGATGGCTGCGCGGCCCGGCGATTTCGCCCTGGCGGAGCGGCACGGCAAAGAGGTCTACCTGGCCCAGGTAAATCACCCACAGGCTGTCAGGATCGTCGAGCAGAAACGGCTGGTTATGGCCCACCTCCAGAATCTTGCCGCCCTTTGATTGCAGGCGGAAAAGAAAAATATCCTCTACGGCTGACTCCGCCTCGCCCTCGTTCTCCTCGGCGGCGGGCAGCAGTTTGAGCGGTTTGAGATGAGTTTTTGCTTTGTGCGGGTCGCGCCGGGCCTCCTCGGCCTGGATAAGGCGGGCGTAAGGACCATCCACCCGGCGCATGGCTTCGTGCGTGCCGCGCTGAACCACCCGGCCCTGCTCCAAAACGATAATTTCGTCGCAGTCGCGGATGGTGCTGAGGCGGTGGGCCACAATCAGAGCGGTGCAGCCTCGTCGCCGCAGGTAATCGTCAATCTCTTTTTCGGTGGTCGGGTCAAGGGCGCTGGTGGCCTCGTCCAGCACCACTAGGGTCGGATTACCCGCCAGGGCGCGGGCAATTTCCAGGCGCTGGCGCTGGCCACCGCTAAAATTGCGCCCGCCTTCTTCAATTTTGCTGTCGTAAGCACCGGGCCGGGCGGCGATGACTTCGTGGATGCAGGCATCTTTAGCCGCCTGGACAATGTTGGTTTCAGGGATGGTAGCATCCCACAGGCTCAGGTTCTCGCTAACCGTGCCGCCAAACATAAAAATATCCTGGTCCACTACGGCCAGGGAGTTGTTGAGCACTGCCCGGGGGATGTCACGGCGGGGCTGACCGTCGAATAGGATTTCGCCCTCCCAGGGGTCGTACAATCCGGCCACCAGCTTGGCGATGGTGGACTTGCCGCTGCCGGAGCCGCCGATCAGGGCCACCCGGCTGCCCGGCTTGAGGGTCAGGCTGAAATTCTCTACCAGCGGCGGCGACAGGCGGCTGTAGCCAAAGGTAAGGTTACGAAGTTCAACCTGGCCGGAGAGTTTCTGGTGCGGCAAGACCTCAAAGGTCTTAAAGACCTTTGAGGTCTGATCTTCGCCGGCCACCTGGGGATCAATTTTGTAATCCAGCACATCGTCCAGCCGGTTCATATCCCCTTCGACTTCCTGCAGGACGCTGCCCAGGCTGACCAGGCGATTGAAGGGGCCGATGAAGCTGGTCATCAGGCTTTGGAAGGCGACCAGCATGCCCATCGTCAACTGGCCTTCCATGACCCGCAGACCGCCCAGACCCAAAATAGCAATCCCATTGAGGGCGGTCAACAAGGGGGGCAGGGCCAATAAGAACAGGTTGTAAACTTCCAGGCTTTGCTGGGCGTTGACCATTTTAGCCTGGTAGCCCGACCACTGGGCAAAAAAGTCCGACTCGCCGCCGGTGGCTTTGAGGGTTTCGATCATTTGCAGGCCGTTCATCGAAGCGCCGACAAATTTGCCCCGCTCCTGGAGCAGCCGCCGGTTGCCGTCCACCCGTTTGCGGGCGATGAAGCGCAGGGCAGCCAGGTTCAGGGCCACAATCAGGCTGCCGATGATTGTCAGAACGACATCGTACTGCAACATCAGGACGATATAAAACGTGACGGTGATGAGGCTAATAACTGTCGTCGCCAGTTGTCCAGAGAGCAACTGGGCCACCACGTCGTTGATGGCTACCCGCGAGCCGATTTCGCCGCCATAGCGCTGGGTAAAGAACTCGATGGGCAGGCGCAGCACGTGCCAGAAGAATTTGCTGGCGCTGCTGAGGGCCAGTTTGGTTTCCAGGCGGAGTAAATAATGCTCTTGCAGCCAGACCAGGGCCAGGTTAATCAACGCAGTCAGGCCCATGGCCAGCAGCAGCGGGCGAATCCAATCTTGCTGGCCCTGGATTAAAATGTCGTCTACAAAGATGCGGGTAAAGGTGGGGATGACCAAGCCCGGAATGACCAGACCCAACCCGGCCAGCACCACGTAAGTCAAGGCCAGTTCGGAGCCGGTCAGCCGTTTTTTGAGGGCCGAAAAGATGGTCGGCTTGCGCCCGCCTTTTTGGAATTCCGGCCCCGGCTCAAAGACCAGCACCACCCCGGTGAAGGATTGATCAAATTCCTCTTTGGAGACGGTGCGCGGCCCAGCGGCTGGGTCGTTCAGATAGACCGTATCGCCTTTGAAACCTTCGACCACCAGGAAGTGGTTAAAATTCCAGTGGACGATCAGCGGCAGCGGCAGCGACAGCAGCCCATCTGGCTCTTTCTTGAAGCCTTTGCCCACCAGACCATAGGCGCGGGCTGCCTTGAGCACATTGCTGGCCTTGCTGCCATCCCGCGAGACGCCGCAGGCGACGCGCAGCTCTTCCAGCGGCACAATCCGGCCATGGTAGCCAAGGACGATGCCCAACGAGGCCGCGCCACACTCAACCGCCTCCATTTGCAGCACGGTCGGCGTTTTAACTCGTTTGTTGGCATGAGAGGGAGTGGCGTTATGTGTCAATTTATCGGTCCCAATGAAAACAGGGAACTAAAGGAATGGAAAATTTGTGAATTGCGGATTGCTCACAGGGGACCTTCGGCTCTGAATTGTGAACGGTCTCATTCACAATTGACAATTGATAATTGACAATTCAATTCAGCCCCATTGTCTCTTTGAGCAGAGGGAGCACTAGACTAATCGGGCGCTTCCGCTCGGTCACAATCTGCACGGCACAGAGCGTACCGTTGCCGATGGTCAGGCCGGGGTCTTTGGAGGACCAGCGATAGCCGCTGCTCGAGGCCGGATCGGGCAGTAACGTGACCTGCACTTCGATGGGCGTACCGATGGCGGCAAAACGATTGACCAACTCCTGGCTGCCGAGAGTGCGCAGCATGCCCCGCTCGCTGGCCGGGAACTCGCCGACCGCCGTCACCTGGCCCAGCATAAAACCGAACTCTTCTCGCTTGACCGTCGAGGGCGAGACCTGCACCGGCATGCCCGGCTTGATTTTTTTGCCCTCCGCCGCCGGAAGGTAAACCACGGCTGATAACCCTTGCACCGACGCGCCGCTTGGTTCCAGGCTCAAAATCGGCGTGCCGACATCTACCACGTTGCCCTCGCTGACCTTGATCTCTATGACCCGGCCATCGTAAGGGCTGGTGACGCGTGAGCCGGAGTCGGAGTTGGTGGGGTTGATGCGAGCGACAATCTGGCCTGCGCGCACCCGGTCGCCCACGCGGACGGTAATCTGGCGGATCTGGCCCTCACCGGAGGAAAAGATGGTGCCAACGCCGCCTGCGCCCAACAAAATGCCTTCGCCCGGCGCCAGGGTAGGGATGCTGCCGAAAATGCCCCAGCCCAGCGCCGCCAGCAGTAAACCGGCCAGCGCCAGCAGCGCTAACCAGCCTTTGGGTGTCGTCACCTGCATCAATTGGTCCAACTGCTCCGGCGAAGAAAGCCGTTCCAGAGCGACCTGGCGGAAGATGGTTTTATTCTCCATGGTAGTTTGCCTTAATAGCGCGTGAAACGTGATGCGTCAGGCGTAAAGATACTTCTGCTTGCTACTTTGCTACCTGCTACCCAGACGTTTCAACATCCATTCAAATCTTGCCCCGGCCAGATGGACGGTGTCTAACACATTGTCGTCCAATTCATCCGGGTATTCGACATCCTCTTGCAGGGATTGGCCGTCGCTGTAGCCCAGCCGGCTGACCGTACCCCGCAGCCGGTCGGACAGGAAGGTCGCCAGGGCACGGTAGAAGCGGGCGGCGAAGGGCGCGTCCTGTTCCAACTTGACCGCCAGTTGGCCACGTGGGATGGCCAGCACGGTCGAAGTTTGCAGCGCCGTGACCGTGGCCGAGGGCGGGCGGGCGTCAATAAAGGACATCTCGCCGACCATCTCGCCCGCGCCCAGCCGGGCCACTTCTTGATTGTCGAGTGCCCGCATCGAAACGGCCAAAGCTCCATCGAGCACGAGGTACAGGGTGTCAATGGCCTGGCCCTCGTGGATAAGGGTTGTTCCGGCGGATACCTGCTCTTTGCGCCCGGCGGCTATCAGCCACTCGATGTCCAGGTCGCTCAATTGGCCCAGGATGAAGAGGACTTTTCTCATCAGCTTACCAGATTGAGATATTACTCAATGTCATTTCTTTGTTAAACAATAATTTTAGGGATACCCTCTTAACCTTGGCCTCAATTTTGAGCCGGCTCCTCATCCAACACCCCTTAACGGAGCACGGTGGCAATCTACCCTTTGTAAATCTTCAACCAGTAGAGGTTAGGCCAGGCCCTTTGGGTTGCTCGGAGCGGCCGATCAGGATCGCAATGATTCCACCGGATACCGCCTCCAACTCAGCGTCGGTTAACTCGAACTCCTTGGCGGGCAGCACCAGGTAAAGGGTGTCGGCGGTTTCCTCCACCACCTTGATCTCGACATTTTCCGGCAACGATCTGTCCAACTCTTTTTCGAGGGTCGGCTTGGGGCTGGCCAGCAGCGCCTGGCGGAAGGACTCATCGGCCTGGGCCTTGGCGATAAGTTTCTCTTCGAATTCTTTTCTGCTTTGAATCACGATTCAGGTTCTTCCTTTAGGATAAATTATTAAGCAAACTATCTTTCATTGCTTCAACTTCGGCTCCTCATCCAACACCCCCTGCCGGAACAGCAGGTTGAGCGTTTGATAAGTTTGGGCTGACGGGATGTTGCTCCATTCTAAAATTTGAGCTAACTCGGCAGCAGTTTTATGCCCTTGCCGGATGAGTGCACCCAGATAGCTAAGATAAGGCTCAGGCCCAATCTTATGCCTGGCGTATGGGGTAGAGAGGTGAAAACCATCAGGCCGGGCCTGGTAAGACAGGTCAGGCCGAAAACGAATGAGGCGGTCAGGGTTCACCGTTACAGGCATGTGCTTGGCGATCATGCGCTCCAGCAGCCGCTTCAAGTCACGTCCAGTTGTAAAAATGTCTTCGTCAAAAACCATATAACCCTGGGGCCAGCGGTCGCTGGCCGGACACGGGCTGATGAGCTTGACCTGGCGCTCGACCATATTGATCAGAAAGCCACTCAAACAGGCCGTCGTACCCTGCATCGAGTGGTGATTGGGGATTGTACTTTGCTTCAAGCGGTCACGGACACGGCCCGCCTCAAC
>CAZRYD010000034.1:0-29626 GCA_964604225.1 uncultured Caldilineaceae bacterium | reverse complement strand
AGCTCATTTTACCTCACTTTTTCTTGTTGGACTCAGTGTAACGTTCAGAATGACACACGAAAAATTCTGTACCTGTTAAACTATAAAATCCGATTTAACTTGTAACGACGGAGGAATACCATGAATAAAATACGCGTAGGTGTACTCGGCGCGACGGGGGCCGTAGGACAGCGCTTTGCTCAACTATTAGCCAATCATCCCTATTTTGATTTGACCGTCCTGGCCGCGTCGGACCGTTCGGCGGGCAAAACTTATCGCGAAGCGGCCAACTGGGTGCTGACCGCGCCTATGCCGGAGCGATTGGCCGACATCACCGTGCAGGAGATGTCCACCGACCTGGATTGCGAGCTGCTCTTCTCGGCCCTGCCGACCGCCTCAGCCAAGGAGTGGGAAAGCAAGCTGGCCGCCGCCGGCTACGGCTTGTTTAGCAACGCCGGTGTTCATCGCATGGACAGCGACGTGCCGCTCATCCTACCCGAAGTCAACCCGGATCACCTGGGTTTACTGGAACGACAGCGCGGTGAGCGGGGCTGGTCGCGCGGCTTTATCGTCACCAACTCCAACTGCACCGCCATGCCTATGGTCATGTCGCTGGCTCCGCTGCGGCAGTTTGGTCTGCGGGCGGTTGTTGCTACCTCCTTGCAGGCTCTTTCCGGCGCGGGCTACCCCGGCGTACCCAGCCTCGACGCCATTGATAACGTCATCCCCTTCATCGCCGAGAGCGAAGAAGTCAAGATGAATACCGAGTCGAACAAGATGCTGGGTCGCTTGAACGGCCAGGCGGTCGAGTCAGCCGGGATTGCCATCAGCGCCCACTGTAACCGCGTACCGGTCAGCGATGGCCACCTGGTCACGGTTTCGGTCGGCTTCAAAGACAAGCCGGCCTTGGCTGACATCGTCGAAGCCTGGCAAACCTGGGAGCCGCTGCCCCAGCAGTTGAAACTGCCTTCAGCCCCGCAGCCGGCCCTGGTTGTGCGCACCGAGCCGAATCGCCCCCAGCCCCGCCTTGACCGGGATGCGGGCGGCGGTATGGCCACGGTAATTGGCCGGCTGCGCCCCTGCGAAGTGCTGGACGTGCGCTTTGTCTGCCTGGCCCACAATACCATCCGTGGCGCGGCTGGCGGCTCGGTGTTGAATGCCGAATTGATGTACGCCCAGGGCATGTTGGAGGCGTTTAAAGCCGAGGTCGCGCATGTACCGGCGTAAATGCCTGGCCGACTTTTTGGGCGAGCGGGTGGCTTATCGCAACCTGGTACCGGCTGATCCCACCTTGCCCCGGTTGGAGAGTTTCTGGCAGGAGATTGGGCTGAACTCGTCTCGCGCGCCGCGCAAAACTGCGCCGGATTATGCCGCCGTTGTCTACCGCTACTTGCAGGCGGCTCAGTCTCAGCGCGGCCAGCCGCCCCTGGAGGGCCTGCTGTTTGTGGGCGACACGCTTATGAACGACGGCACCGCGGCTAAAAACCTGGGTGCGTTCCTGCCGGTGCGCTGCTTCATCGGCGCGGACAAACTGGCCGACGCCCCCAAAGTTGCCGCCGATAGCTACTTGATGAAAGCCAATCGCTGGCAGGCGCTGGCTGACTTTCTGGCTTGGGTGCAAGCCGAAGGGTTTGCCCTGGACGGCCGCACCGGCCTGATCTTCGATCTGGATAAAACCACTCACGGAGCCCGGGGCCGCAACGATCACGCCATTGACCAGGCGCGCATCAACGCGGTGCGTGGCACGGTTGAAGAAGTGCTGGAGGAAACGTTTGATGAAGCTGGTTTCCGCAGCGCCGTGTACGATCGGCTGAACAAACCCGACTATCACCCTTTCACCGCCGACAATCAGGATTACAAAGCCTATATCAGCCTGATGGTGGCCGGTCAGGTTTACCCGCCGGAGTGCTTCTGGGCCGACCTGGAGGCTGGCCGCCTGACCGGGTTCAAGCAATTTGTCACCGTCTGCGATGCCCGGCAGGCCCAGATGAGCAACGGGCTGCTGGCCGCTCACCGGGAAGTAACCGGTAATATGGCCAAAGGCGACCCCACCCCGTTCAAAAGTTTCCGCTTCCGCGAGTATCACGCCACGGTCAATTTAATTGACTACCTACCGGACGACACCCCGGAAACCGATCTATTGGCCGACGAAATCGTTATGACCGGTGAGGTGGCCGACCTGGCCGAGCAGGTGGCTGCTCAAGGCGTGCTGGTTTTTGGCCTGAGCGACAAGCCCGACGAGTCTACGCTGCCGCCCCCGGAGTCTGCTGCGGATGCTTTGCCGCTGCACCGGGTTGTGATGAAGGTAGTGGGACAATTAGAAATGTAGGTTAAGCAGGTCACGCCTTAAGCGTGACCTACTTTTCTTCCAGCCACTCGTCAATCTTGAGCGAGTAAACCTGCGAGACCGAGTCGTCGCCCATGGAGATACCGTAGAGGGTTTTGGCGGCCTCAATGGTTTTGCGGTTGTGGGTGATGACGATGAATTGAATATCGCTGGCCAGGGCGGTCAGGGCATCGCGGAAGCGGCTCACGTTGGCCTCGTCCAGCATGGCATCCACCTCGTCAAAAATTACAAATGGAGTCGGACTGATTTTTAGCAGGGCAAAAATCAACGCCTGAGCCGTCAGCGAGCGCTCGCCACCGGAGAGTAGGGCCAGGCTTTGCAGTCGCTTGCCGGGCGGCCGGGCGGCAATATCCACGCCAGTGTCAATCATATTATCGGGATCGGTTAGCAGCAGTTGGGCCTCGCCGCCGCCAAAGAGAGCCTTGAAGTAGCGCTGGAACTCTTTGGCCACCTGCTGGAACGTGGCCGTGAACGACTCCTCCATGGCCTGATCCAGTTTGAGAATGATCTCTTTCAAATCGGCGGCGGCGGCTTCCAGGTCGGCCATCTGGCCGGTCAAGAAATCATAGCGCTCACGCAGTTCGGCGTACTCGCGCGGTGCGTCAAGATTGATATTCCCCAGGCGGCGCAACTGCACCTTGAGACGAATCACGTCTTCTTCCACGCCGGCCGGCAGCTCCTCCACCACCGGCAAATCGGACACCAGCGGGCGGATTGGCAGCACCGGCTGGCCGACCTGCTCCTCCGACATCTCCAGGCTGACCAACCCCAAATCATCCTGAATCTGGCGCTGCAAATTATCCAGCTCATCCTGCCGCCGGGCCGCTTCCAGTGCAATCCGGCTGTGCTCAGCCTCCGAGCGCTGCAAACGCTGCCGCAAGTGACTCTCGGTATGTTCCAGTTGGGCCTGGCGAGCCGATAGTTCCGCCAACTGCTGCTCGGTGGCTCCGATGTGGCTGGTAAATTCCGCCAATTGGCCGGCAAACTCCTGGCTGCGAGCGGCTAACTCCTGCTGCTGTTGCCGCAAGAGTTCTCGCTCTGCAGCCAGGGTCTGGGCGCGGGTCTGTTTGCTCTCAATTTGCCGGCTCAACTGTTGCTGCGCCGCCTGTTGGCTGGCCAACAGGGCCTGCTGGCTGCGCTGTCGCCCCTGGATGGTGGCCGCCGTAGCCCTGGCCTGGCTCAACTCGGTCAACAAAGTCTCGGCTGAAAAGGCTACCGCTTCTTCGGCCAACTGCCGGGCGCTTTCTTCGGCGGCCTGCCGGTTCTGCTCCAATTGAGCCATCTCCTGGCGGGTGTCGGCCTGACGCTGCTCAAGGCGTTCCAGTTCGGTCCCAGCCTTAGCCCTCAGCTCCTCCTGCCAGCCGATGCTGCGAGCCAGTTGCTCTATGGCCCGGCTCATTTTGTCGGCAGTGGTCTGAAGCTCCTGTCGCTGGACCTGTTTCTGCTGCTGTTTGCCAAGCAAGCGTTGCAGTTCCTTTTTGATGACCGCAACCTGGTCGTGAGTGTCGGCCAGTTGGCTGGAGAGCGCCTGGTAGGCTTGACCGAGTTCGGTAAGTTGCCCCGGCAACTCGCGCCACTCGCGTTTGCGGGTCAGAAATGTCCCCTCTTGGCCTCGGTTGCGCCTATCCTTGCCGCCGGTGACTGAGCCGCCGGAACGCATCAATTCGCCCTCGCGGGTCACAAGCTGAAAGCCGCCCTGCATGGCGGCAAAGGCGCGCCGGGCGGCGGGCAAATCTTCGACAATCAAGGTTCGGTTTAGGGTTGACTCGACGATGGGGCGCAGGTGCGGCTCCACGACCACCAATTCCGAAGCCAGCCCGATCACTCCCGGCGTGTCGGGCAGGTTCAGGGCCGGGCCGGGGCGCAGGGTATCGAGCGGCAAAAAGGTGGCGCGACCGCTGCGGCTTTCTTTTAGAAAAGTGATGGCTGCTTCGGCAGCAGCGAAACTCTGCACTACTACATCTTGCAAGCGGCCGCCCAGGGCCGCCTCGATGGCGACCTCCAAATCCGGCGGAACCTGCATTACCTGGCTGACCGTGCCGACGATGCCGCTGAGACCGCTCTCCGGCTGCAAGACGGCTTTGACGCCCTCAAAATAACCCGCCATGTCGCTGCGCAACTTGCCCAACAAATCCTGCCGCGCCTTGAGTGTATCTTCCTGACGCTGCACCGCTGCCATCTGGCTCTTGAGCTGCTCGGCGGCCTGATCGAGTTGGCTCGTGGCGTCGCGCTGCCGGGCCTGCTGCTGCTCTAGAATGGACAGATCGGCGGCTAGCGTGACCAGCTCGGTGTTAAGCTGCTCTTGCCTGGTTAGCAGTTCGCCCTGTTCTTGAGTCAACCGAGAAATTTCGGTTTCACAATGAGCCTGGTCGGCCAACAGAGCCGCGCGGCGTTCCTCGAATTGGTTGAGGCGAGCCTGCCGCTCCGTGAGTTGGGTGGCCAGTTGGCGAACCTGCTTTTCGGCGGCGACCTGGCGGCTCAACAGGGCCTGGCGCTGGCTCTGCTGGGCGTCAAGCTGCTGCTGGGCGTCCCGCATGGCTTCTTCGGCCTGGCGTAGTTCCTGGCTGACGGCTTGCAGGGCGGCTTCGGCGGCGGCTATCTGGCGTTTTTGCGCCTCAAGGTCGGCAGTGAGCGGTTCCAGCTCGGCCAGAATTTCCTCGCGTTGGGCCAGGTACTGCCTGGCTCGCTCTTCACTCACGGCCAGTTCGCGCTGGATGGTCTCGGCCTGGGTGTGCAGCCGGTTATGTTCGGTATACCAACTCCCCACTTGACCGCGGAGTTCGGTTTGCTGGGCCCGCAAGGCGCCAATCTCGCGCTCCATAGTGTCAAATTGCTCGCGCTGGCTCTTGACCAGGGCTTCGCTTTCGCGCAGGCGAGCTTTGGCCTCGCGCAGTTGCTGCTGACCCTGACCCCAGCGGTAACCATACCAGACGCGCATGAGGCCATCGAGGTGGGTCCTGATGAGATTGTACTCCTGGGCGCGCTGGGCTTGTTTTTCGCGGTGCAGCATGCGCGGCTCGATCTCTTTGACGATGTCGTTGACCCGCAGCAGGTTGGCCCGGGTCACTTCCAATTTGGTCAGGGTTTCGGCCCGTTTCTGGCGGTGGAAAGTGATGCCAGCGGCCTCTTCAAAAAGTTTGCGGCGCTCCTCGGCGTGCAGCGACAGGACGCGGTCAATGGTGCCCTGGCCGATGACGGTGTAGGTCTGCCGGCTCAGGCCGCTTTTGGCCAGCAGCTCGGTCACGTCTTTTAGCCGCACCCGGCTGCCGTTGAGAAAATATTCATTTTCGCCGGAGCGATAGGCCCGGCGAGAGATGGTTACTTCGGAAAAATCGAGGGGCAGCCACTTGTCGGTGTTATCGAGCACCAGGGTGACGGAGGCCAGGCCGAGCCGGGCGCGGCCATCGGAGCCGGAGAAGATCATGTCTTCCGTTTTTTTGCCGCGCAGGTTGCTGTAGCTCTGCTCGCCCAGCACCCAGCGGATGGCGTCGGCCACGTTGGATTTGCCGCTGCCATTCGGCCCGACCACAGCGGTGATGCCATCGTCAAAGCCAAATTCCACTTTGTTGGCGAATGATTTGTAGCCTTGAACTTCGAGTGATTTGAGACGCATAATGTGAGGAGTAGGTAGTAAGGAGTAGGGAATAGGGAGTAAGAAGGTGGGGAAAAATGACCCCTACTTCCTACTTCCTACTTCCTACTTCCTTGATTTTCGTTGAGTATAGCGATTTCTGGGGGATAGTCAAAGAATAAACTGCTCACCTGCCACTGCGGAAGGGTTCGTATTTGAAGCGGGCGGAGACGGCTTGCAGGCCAAAATCGGCGTAGTTGGGGCTAATTTGAACCACGGCGACGGTCCAATTGTAGATGCCTTCCCGGCCCAGCACTCCTTTGGCGTAGCGAATATTCCCTACTTTGAGCTGGTAGCGGTTAGAACCGATTGATTCGATGCGGCCTTCCTTGTTGTCCAGCACGGCGTCGTGGACGCCGGTTTGCGGTTCGCCATTTAGCCAGAGGCGCACTTCAAAGCCGTATTCCGGCGGGAGGGGGTCGCCAATCCATTCCCAGACAAAGGTGGTGGGGCCACGGGAAGGCGGAATTTGGATGGAGATCGGGTCGAGCAGCGTTAAGATGCCGCTGGGCAAATTGGGTGCAGCAGCCGGGGCAACGATGCGGGTGGAAACCGGTCGGACCGGGACAGGACTTGGCGTTGGGCTGGAAATAGCAGTCGGCGGTAAGGGAGTTCTGGTGGGCAGAGGCGCCGGTGTCGGCGGCAGGGCCAGATTACGCGGCGGAGCAACAACCGTGTAGGGCGCCGGCGTACGGCGGGGATCCGGTGTGGGGGGGCGCGGCGTTGGTGTGGGACTTGGGCCGCTGGGCGTAGGCGTGTCGGTGACTGTGGGGGGTGGTGGGGTTGGGGTATCGGTGGGAGTAGCGGTCAGTAAGCTGGTGGTTGGGGTGGCGCTTGAGGTGTTTGTTGGCGGGATAGTCGAGGCAGGGGTAACGTCCGAAGGCGTGACCGAAGTTGTGCCAGGAGGCAGGGTTGATGGCGTACTGCTGTCTGGGAATGGTTCGGTTGATGGGGTCAGCGTTAATGACGCAGTGCCTGGAAGTGGCTCCGTTGGAGCGGGTCGAGTTGAGGATGTGCCGCTTGAGAGCGATCCAGTTGACGTGAGCGACACGGTTGGGGTCAGGGTTAGGGCTGAGTCATTGATCAATGTCTCTGTCTGGACCAGATTGGGTAGAGACGCACCGGGGTAAAACAGCCCCAGGAGCAGGAGCAGGGGGCAGGAAAGCAAGCCCGCAATAAAGATAGCACTGACGGCTCCCCAGATTGACCAGAAGACAACTCGCACCCAGGCGGGGGGGCGCTGTGGCGGCGACGAGTTTGGCTGAGACGAAATGAGGGCTGGCTTCTGTTGGCGCGCCATGGGCTGGTACCTTTCGCAGGTTAAGGTTGACTCTATTATAGGGGTAGTTGCCGGTTGGCGTCAAGGTGTTTAGGTTGGGAATTAGCGCAGCTACCCCCACAACTCCCGCACGTTTTCCCACATGATGTAGCCTCCGGTTACCAGCATGGCCAGGATGACGAGGGGCCAGAAGAAATCGTAGACCATAATCAGCGCTGAGACGAGGGCCAAGGCGATGGTGATCGAGCTGACCAGCCGGGCCAACTGCCGCCGGAAGCCGGCTTCGACAAAAACCATCAGCGATACCAGGGCAACGACGCCCCAGACCAGATACTGCTGGCCAAAGAAAATCAAGATAACCAGGCTAATCAGCATCAAACCAATGCTCAAGGCGGCCCAGGCTTCGGCAAAGCGATTGAAGCGTAGCCGGGCAGCAGAGGCCGGATGGTGGGCGCGGTGGAGATGGGCGCGGGCCGGGCTGCGTTGGCCAGCCCGCAGCCGGGCGGCGTACAACCCCAGGGCTTCCAAAAGGGCCTGGTCGGCGGCCAACTGGGCCCGCAACTGGTTAAGTTCCTGGGAGAGGGTATCAATTTTTTCTTGATGCGCCTGGTAAAATTTGCGCAGATGGGGCTGACCCCGCATGGCGTTGGCTTCTACGCCTAGTTTGATCAACTCGTGATTTTTTTGATTAATGGTTTCAGCCAAGGTATTTTGCCTGGCTTCCACCTCAATCCATTGTTCCAGGACATAGCTGAGGGTTTGGTTGGGCGGCGGCAATTTGTCCAGGCCAACCCAGCCGAGCGGGTCATACCAGGAATGGCGCATTGTACCGTCTCGGTTGTAGACCGGCCCGGCAGGTGCATTTTCGCTGGCCACAGGGTCGCGGGCATATAAGCCCCACAAGCCGCGATAGTGTAAAGCCCAGGTAGGCGTAGGGTTGAGCAGTTGTGGTTCAGCCCAGGTTTTCGCCTGGCCCGGCCCAATGGCCAGGCCATCGCCGCGGGCGTAATCTACAAACGGAACCCGGAAAATATTAAATCCACCTGGCGGCAGCGCCAACGCTGTCTCGTCTGGCAGGTTGTTGTGCCGGAATATTTTTTGCCAAAAACGCTTCTGCCGATCTACTAATCGCACCAGAGGTAAAAGAAAAGGCAGCTCCAGCTCGGTCAGGTACTCTCCGGGGGCAAAGTGAGAGGAGTGAGACCCGGCGCCAACGTAAACTACCGGATGCTCGCCAATCTTTTCCAGCTCTGGGTCGTCCCAGCGGCGACGGAAGTCGTCGCCGGAGAAGTCGTGCGAAGCATAAGCGACCCATTCGGGCCGGAGTTCACCGCCGTTTGTTTCGTACAGATAGAGGTAGATCATCTCCCAATCGGCTTCGTGATCGTTGGCCCCGGAGAAACCGGAACGCCAATTATTAAAGGGATAGAAAAACCAGTATTGCAGCGCAAGCCAGCCGTTCTGGCGGATCACCCGCCCATAGTAGCTGTGCTGTTCGTGCTGAGCCATAAGGCGATGGTAAGCCAGGGCAGCGGCGGCGGCTGTGTCGCCGGGAACCCGGCCGCGGGTCAGCAGGGTCAGGGAGAAGATGGCGTCCAGAAAGCGCGAAGTATAACCGACGCGGGCCAGCCGCCCCGGCCCGGCATGAAACACGTCTTTGGAATCTTTGTGGGTAAACCCCTGTTGGAGGGCATAAACGGCCAGTTCGGCGATGTTCAGCGGTTCGATGAATTTGAGAAAGTAAACCGCGCCAAAGTCGGCGGTGCGAGGTTCGGCCAATTTCTCCAGGGTCAGCTCACCCTGGGGAATGAGACAGATAGGCTTTTTGTCGGGTCGGTGCAGCCACAGACTACAATTTTGCACATAAGTGGCCACATCCATAGGAAAAAATCGTTCCCCCCGGGTATAACGCAGTACCGGCTCAAAACGCCGTAGCAGGACGCGGTCGGCTTGCGGGTCGCCGCTCATCCCTCATCCTCCTCTTCAAAGCTGGAGCTGGGCTCAAACAGGGCGTAGATCTCGGAGTAGTTGAGATAGATGACCATAAAGATACTATAAAGCATGATGATGTAAACATAATGAGGTCGCTGATCAAAATAAAGTACCAGAGCGGTTAGCAAACTTAAGCCTTGCCCCAGCATGGCTATAATCCAGGCCATGCGCCACAGGCGAAAAAAGCCAATGGCGGCAAGCAACCCCAACACCGACAGCGGAATAAAGATAACACCCATCGCCAGGGTGTTCACCGGCGCGGTAATCAGGTTTTCTACAATCAGGCTGCGCCTCAGGCCGAGGCCACGGCTGAAGAAAAATAGACCGAGGTCGAAGAGTCCGACAGCTTGTAAAAGCAGCAGCAGCCCCAGGATTGTCACCGCTCCCGGCCTGGTTTTGGTTTCCTGGGCCGCCGGAACAGAAGAAATGGGCTGGTCGAGGGGCGTTGTTTCGGGCTGATGAGGCGGCGGCGTCCTGAGTTCGTCGGGGGGCTGCTCAATCAGGGTTTTATTGGTTTGACTCATCCAACGTGTCCTACGAAATTATTTACAGAGAGATACCTTTAAATTATACCAAATAAAAACTGCTTCCACATATTAGGGGGAAGCAGTTTTTGAAAGACGATTGTCGAGCGTTTTTATGATCTGTCTGGTCGAGTGACTCCCTTGTCAAGCACCTCACGCACCTTAGAAACCAGCCTGCTCGGCGAAAAAGGTTTGGGTAGAAACTCAACTTCGGCCGCAAGTAACCCGTGCCGAACCACGGTGTCGTCCGTGTAGCCGGACATGAAGAGCACCTTCATCAGTGGCCGGAGGGCCTTTAGCCGCTCGGCCAACTCTCGACCGCTCATGTAGGGCATCACCACGTCTGTCACCAACAAGTCAATTGACCCCTGATGCTGCTCTGATAGAGATATGGCCTCGCTCCCATGACGGGCTTCCAGGATAGTGTAGCCTTTGTCTTGCAGCGCAGCCCGCACCATGTTGCGCACCATCTCTTCATCCTCTACCAGGAGGATGGTTTCACTGCCGCGACCGGACACAGCCTGAGTTTTGGGAGTCGTCGGAGCGTTAGAGGCGGTTTCATTGGCGGGCAAATAGATCTTAAAGGAAGTACCCTGGCCAAGTTCACTGTAGAAGGTGATGTCGCCCCCGCTTTGCTTGATAATGCCGTAGGCGGTAGCTAACCCCAGGCCGGTGCCCTTGCCTGGCTCTTTGGTAGTAAAGAATGGCTCGAAGATCCGCGCCTGGGTTTGCTTATCCATGCCGTAGCCGGTGTCGGTCACTGCCAACATAACGCAGGGGCCGGTTGGAGCTTCAAGATGAGTTTTGGCATAACTATCGCTGAGATAGATGTTACCGGTCTCGATGGTCAGCATGCCGCCTGTCGGCATGGCATCGCGGGCGTTGACAGCCAGATTCATAATCACCTGCTCGATTTGACTGGGATCGGCGAGGACGGGTCGCAGTTCTGGCTGCAGAATGGTTGAAAGCGCGATATCTTCACCGATAAGCCGCTCAAGCATTTTGCGTAAATTAGCCACGAGGCTGTTAAGATCGAGGACGGTGGGGGCCAGGATAGATTTGCGGCTAAAAGCGAGCAGTTGACGGGTGAGGGCAGCGGCCCGCTCGCTGGCCCGCTGGATCTGCCCCAACTCCTCGAGCAGCGGATCTTCGGTGGACATCTGGTCTTGCATAAGACCACAGTAGCCCCGGATCACGGTCAGCAGGTTATTAAAATCGTGCGCGACCCCGCCCGCCAGCCGGCCAATGCTCTCCATTTTCTGAGCCTGACGCAACTGTGCCTCAAGTTTCGCCTGTGCTTGCTCAGCCTGCTTGCGCTCCGTGATGTCGCGGTTCACAGCGACCACCCCCACCGGTTTGCCGGTGCTATCCTTGATCAATGAGACCGATGCCAGAATATCAATGGCTGTGCCATCTTTGTGTTTCTGGATCATCTCACCCTTCCAAATTCCTTGCTCCAAGAATCGCCATTGCATCTGCTCTGGCTGTTCGTAAAGGTATTCGGTCTGGAGAATCTCATCGACCGGTTGACCGATGACCTCTTCGGCTTGCCAGCCATAGAGAGCTTCCGCTCCCTGGTTCCAACTGGTGACGTCAAAATTTAGGTCGGTTGCGACGATAGCATCGGAGACGTTTTGCAGGAGACTGGCTTGATAAAGAAGCTGTTCCTCCGCCTGTTTGCGCTCGGAAATATCGCGCACAATGATTATGATACCAATAGCTTGGCCCTGCGAATTTTTTAGGCAAGAAGCGCTCACTTCGCCGAAGAAGGTAGTGCCATCCTTTTTGTACAAAAGGTATTCTTGGCTAGTAATGAAACCGCCGTTACGTACCATCTCCATCTGGCTTAACGCCTGCTCTTGGTAGTTGATATGAACCCACTCCAATATGTTGCGTCCAAGCACCTCAGCCTCAGTGTCTTGGCCGTAAAAATGAAGGGTTGCGGGGGAGACATAGGTAATGTTTCCAGCCGAGTCGGCGACGGTGATGGCATCAGGTAAAGTGTGGACCAAGGTTCGATAGCGCTCTTCGCTCTCGCGCAAGGCTTCTTCAGCCCGGCGGCGTTCCTGGCGCAGTTGTTTCTCCTCCAGCGCATGGATCACGGCCTGGCCCAAGCGCTTGAGGTGCTCTTTGATAACATAATCGGTTGCGCCGGCCTTCATACACTCGACGGCTGTATCTTCATTCATTGCGCCGGTCAAAATGATCAATGGGGTAAGGGGCGCACGCTCCAGCGCCAGTTTCAGCGCAGTCAAGCCGTCGAAGCGGGGCATTTTATAATCTGAGATGATGAGGTCAGGTTGGAACGCCTCCAGCGCCGCCAGATAGTCTTCGCGTGTTTCTACCCGTTGAAATACGCATGCTTTGAGCGTCTGATTGATTTCCCGCTGGGCCAGTTCGGCATCCGTAGGCACATCTTCGACGATCAGAATGCGGGTTGGCTCATTCATAGATTTCCTCCTGTTAAGCTGTGTTGTCTGGCGACAGGGACATCTTTATTATTTAGGCACCTGATTTACGAGTAGCCAATAGAAGCCGAGATGACTCATGGTCTCCAAAAAAGCGTCGAAATCTACCGGTTTGACCACATAACTGTTGGCTTCCAGCTCATAGGCGGCCTTAATGTCCGGGTCTTCGGCCGAAGAAGTCACCATCACCACCGGGATAGCGCGGGTCCGTGTGTCTGTTTTAATTACCTGGAGCACTTCCAGTCCGTTCAGCTTGGGCAGTTTCAGGTCGAGCAGCACCACTTTGGGGTGATGGCTAATCTCTCGTTGGGTGTACTTGCCCCGGCCAAAGAGGAAATCAAGCGCTTCGACGCCGTCCTCTACGACAAAGAGGCTGTTGGCCAGGTTGCGTTTTTTGAGTGCCCGGATGGTCAACTCGGCGTCCTGGGGATTATCTTCCACCAGCAAAATATCCACTGCGTTGAAAGAGGTCATGATCACTTTCCTTTCCAAGATAGGGTAAAGTAAAAGACAGCGCCCTGGTCAAGCTCGCTTTCAGCCCAGACTCGCCCACCGTGGCGATGAACGATCCGCTGAACAATAGCCAGACCAACTCCGATGCCTGCGAATTCCCGTTCACTGTGCAGGCGTTGGAAAACACCGAACAGCTTGTCGGCGTAGCGCATGTCAAAGCCGGCGCCATTGTCGCGCACGTAGTAGATAGTTTCACCGTCGCTCTGTTGGCTGCCCACTTCAATAACCGCTCGCTCGCGGTTGGCGGAGAACTTGATCGCGTTGGCCAGCAGGTTGACCCACACCTGGCGGATCAGCGTCGGGTCGCCCATTGTTGGGGGCAAAGGGTCCAGATGGCAATCAATTCGCCCCCGCTCTTCCGATGTCGTTAAGCCCTCGAACACCGCCTTGACCAGGGTGGTCATATCAATTGCAACAGAGCGTAATTGAGCGCGGCCAAGACGGGAGAAGGCCAGCAGGTCGTCAACCAAATGGCCCATGCGCTGGGTTTGTTGACGTATAACGGCACACACCCGTTTGCCTTCGGCGTCCAGGTGAGGCTCGTACTCTTCCACGAGGATGCGGGTATAGCCATCAATGGCCCGCAGCGGTGCGCGTAGGTCGTGGGAGACGGAATAGGAGAAGGCCTCCAGTTCTTTGTTGGCTATTTCAAATTGGGTGGTGCGTTCAATGACCCGTTGTTCCAGTTCTTCGTTCAATCGGCGAATTTCTTCTTCGGCTTGCTTCCGCTGGGTGGCGTCCCGAAAAGAGGCGACCAGGCCGGAAAAATGCCCTATCTTATCATGAACGGGAAAGGTGATGGAATCAACATAGACCGCACTCCCATTCGAACGCTTCAGCCGATGTTCACCATGCCAGCTACCCGAAATGCCCTCGATGATCGCTACGCACCCCTTCACGCCAATACCTCTGGGATCAACATCCTGGTAAAGCGCTTGCCACCAGGCCAGGTCGAGATCGGCCCCAGGCTCGACCTTGACCTTCTCGCCCTGACCCAGGATGCCAGGTCCGCCCAAGTAGTCCACTACCGCGTAGGCCGAAATCATGCCCGCCACCGTGTTGTCGAAACCGATGTAGCATGCAACCTCAATCGTCTGAATGGGTTCCAACTGGTTGACGATAATCACCGGAATGCCCGCCTGGTTGGCTTGCTTGAGCGCCCGCCTGATTACCTCTACCTCAATGGTAGAGAGGATGATGGCATCCACTTGGTCTTGAATGAAGCTTTCGATGATGGCCGCCTGGTCGACCAAGTCCTCCGGTGCGGCAGGTATCCGGGTGATGATCTCCACGTTGATCCCGTGTTGGCGCGCCGCCGCTGCCGCTTTCTCGAAATACGCGGTGGCGGTCTGGTAAACCCTTGTGGCTGCCATCTGGATCCAGCCGATCACGATCTTCTGCGGCAACTCCTGGCCGGTCTTGATCCCGTCCCAATCTATCGGTTCCAAGGCTGGTATTGGATAGAACAGATGAGCGTTGTCCTTGTATATGGTGCGTGCCCCAATGTCAAAAGTAGGCGGCACAGTCTGCCCCAGGGCCAGCATCACTGCAAACTTGGTACCGTACCAACCCCACTCTGGGAAGCCATGATGCGTTTCGGCCATCAAACGGCCTTCCCGTATTCGGTCCGCTGACTCTGGCGTCACATCGTTGCTGAAGATTTTGACCTCATCTTGGCGCCCCGCAGCTTCCACTGCCAGCATCGCGCCCAATCCCATTTCGCTTGAGGCCGCCCAGATGACGTCTAATGTCCCCGGTGGGTTAGCCCGCAAGAACTCCGCCGCCGCTTGGCCTCCCTTTTCTCGATTCCAGTCGGCTGCCAGTGTGCCGACGACCTCAATACCCGGATACTGATCAATGATGCTGTGGAAGCCGTTCAGCCGGGCCGCAGAGAAGAAACTGCTGACCCTGGCCCAGTCGGTAAGGCTATTCAGCAAGGTCAGGTCTTTTTCAAACCACAGGGACATCAGAGGCTGCCCTGTCACAGTATGGGCCATAAGTTGGTTGCAAGCTCGGTTGGAGTAAACAATCTGAAACTCAGGGTCGGTCATCAGCATCGCATCAATAGAGTTCTCTACGATGTACTTGAAGATGTAGAATCTCTCTTCCGCCAGCTTGCGTTCTTGCGCCAGCACTTCTTCGGCCTGTTTACGTTCGCTAAAGAGACGAGCATTCTCGATAGCGTTCGCTATCTGGTCGGCCATAGTTTGCAGCACCCTGATGTCCTCGCTGCCAAAGGCGGCGGCTTGGGCGCTCTGCACCGTCATTGCGCCAATAACTTGCCCCCGCGAAATCAGCGGCATTACCAGTTCGGAGCGTGTCGCCGGCAGGAGTGGATTTTCGAAGCGGGCAATTTCCGCACCCACATCGAGCGCGATGCGAGCTTGCCGGTTGGCGATACACCAGCCGATCAGCGAAGTCTCACCGACTTCCAGCTTGTGACCCTGCTCGACCATCTGCCGCCCGGCCTCGCCGGTGCCGGCGCGCAATGTGGCTTGGTGGCCGTCGGGGTCGAGCAGGAACAGGCCGACATAGTACAGGTCAAAGTGGTCGCGGATGAGGTTAACGGTTTGTTGAATCAACTCGTTCGCGTCCAACATGCTGCTGGCCGCGCGAGAGACTTCGGCGGCGGCCTGGAGTTCGCGGGTAAGTCGTTCCTGGGCTTGCTGGGCCCGTTTAAGGTCGGTGATGTCACGGGAAACGCCGAACGTGCCGATGATGTGGCCATGCTCGTCGCGAAGCGGCATTTTGGTTGTCAGAGCCCAATCCAACTGACCGTCAGGCCGGATGCTCATTTCTTCCAGACTCAGCGGCTGGCCGCTTTGGATGATTTGTTGTTCCTGCTCGTATTTGCATTGAGCTTCGTCTTGAGGGAAAAAATTAGAATCGCTCTTGCCAATTCCTTGGGCAGGATCGCTGAAGCCCATACGGATAGCATACGCCTTGTTTGCTCTAATAATCCGGCTATTAAGGTCTTTGAAATAGATGCGGTCAGGAATGTTTTCCATAAAGGTATCAAGAATGTATTGCTGCCGGGCCAGCTCAGCCGAACGTTCCTGTACCCGCTGTACCAGCAGCGCCCCTTGCAAGGCGCTGCAGAGTTCTCGTCGCAGAACTTCGTAGATATCACCATCACGCGGCCCTACCTCAAACACCACAAAGCCAAGTTGGTTCTCCTGGAAGTAGAGCGGTTCAACCACCAGGTTATACCGCCTGGTCTGAGGCAACAATTCCTCTGGCACTAAGCACTGCGCAGGAAAACGCCGTCCATTGGCGGCTAAAGCCACCCGTCCCTGTTCATTGTAGCCCAAGATCAGCCTGGCCCATGCACTGGGGGCTGCCGGATTCTCGTAGAGGGAGAGGTAGCAACTTGGGATACCCAAGTACGGCAGTTTCTCGACCAGCAGATCCATTAATCCCGCCAGATCAAAGGTGGTATTCAAGGCGCCCTCGATCTCCGTTAACAGCCGCGCCTGTTGCGTCTTCTGCCAGGCCTGGCGCATCTCGACCCGCTTCACCGCCTCCCCGATCATTACCCGGGCCTGCTGCCAGAGGTCTTCGGCCCGTAACACCTGATCAACTTCAAGACAGGGTAAGGTGTGACGGCGTAGGACAGAAAGCACCCCGTGCCAATCGCTCACGTCGCTTCCAGCCGCTGTCACCTGGCGCAACACCTCACCCAGGGCAGACAAAAAACGAGCGGCCGATTTCTCTTCCAGCTCAGCCACAAACGCGTCCAGGAGTTGAGCGGCCCAGCCAATGGGGAGATGGTCAGAATAATCTCCCACTGCCTCTAACATCTGCTGGAGAATCGTTGCCTGCCTGGCGGCGAGGGCCGTCTTGAAAGTGTCACCCACGGCCATAACCGGCCCGGCAACCGCCTGGGCTACTTTCGGGTCCAAACAGCCGCACGACTGCCGTACTACCAACTTGGTTGGGAGAGTCACGCGCTCAGGCACATGTTCGCCTCGCAACTGGGCCAATAGCATCTTGGTGGCCTGTTTGAGCTGCTCGTAGGCGGGCTGGCGTATGGTTGTAAGCGGTGGCGTGGCAAAACCACTCTCGTCCGCGTCGTTAAACCCGGTGACAATGACCTCATCCGGCACGACCAGCCCTCGTGCATGCAATTCTTCTAACGCGCCAATGGCCATCCCATCATTGGCCGCCACCACCACATCAAACTTCACCTGGCGTTGATCGAGCAAAACACAGATGGCCTGATGTCCTGAGCTTGGATTCCAATCGCCGGGTGGCGTCACCAGGTCTGGATCAAAAGGAAGGCCATATTCATTCAAGACGTCGGTGTAGGCCCGATAGCGTTCCTGGGCTTCCGGGTTGTGGAGCGGGCCGGGGATAAAAGCTAGCCGACGGCAGCCGTGCAGGTCAATCAGATGATGCATCATCTCACGCATCCCCTGATAGCCGTCCACGAGCACAGCGGGAATTCCTGGCAGGGCGACCGAGATGTTTACTATTGGCAACGGGCGGTAGCGTTCACAAAACGTTCTCAGCCCCTCCACCCCCACAAAGCTGCTCAGCGCACTCCCGCTGACGACCAGCCCGTCTACATTGGTGGGACCGGCCAGGTTATAAACGGTGTTGGCCTGCGCTTCAAACGCATAGCGGGCAGCATTCAGGTCCCCACCCGGAAAGCAAATCAGATTGGCGTCTTCTGCCTGGGTGGCATCCATGACTCCCTGCCACAAGCGAATCCCGAATGTATCCCAAATCCCATGGGTTAGAAACCCGATGGTTGGGCGGTTATTCTGTCTTTTATTAGGCTTGAGTTCGCTCGATTTAGGCTTGTCTACCATCTAATTATGCTTCTTTCGTCTATCATGTTGTGATCCTTTGCAGGATTCTGGGTACCTTTTCAAGTATATCCAGATAATTCTATCATCCCAATTGGGGAAGGGTAAAGTAAAACGTAGCGCCCTGATCAGGCTCACTTTCTGCCCAGACCCGCCCGCCGTGGCGCTGGATGATCCGCTGAACGATAGCCAGGCCGACGCCGGTGCCGGCGAATTCCTGTTCGCTGTGCAGACGCTGGAACACACCGAACAATTTATCGGCATACTGTGGATCAAAGCCAGCTCCATTATCTCGCACAAAGTAGATATTTTCAATATCGTCCTGTCTGCCACTCACTTCGATCACCGCTCGTTCTCGTTTGGCAGAGAACTTGATAGCATTGGCCAGCAGGTTGACCCACACCTGGCGGATCAGCGCCGGGTCGCCCAGCGCCGGAGGCAAAGGGTCAAGCTGGAAATCGAGGCGCTCTCGGTCTTCAGGTGTGGTCAATTCCTGGAACAGCGTGGTTACTAGGCTGGCCATATCAATGGGAGCAGTCTGCATCTGAGCGCGGCTGAGGCGGGAGAAGACCAGCAGGTCGTTAATCAACTGGTCCATCCGCTGAGTTCGATCACGGATGACGTCGCACACGCGCTTACCTTCGGCGTCCAAGGCAGCCTCGTAGTCTTCAACAAGGATGCGGGTGTAGCCATCAATGGCCCGCAGGGGGGCGCGCAGGTCGTGGGAGACGGAATAGCTGAAGGCTTCCAGTTCTTTATTGGCGGCTTCCAGTTGGGCGGTGCGTTCGATCACCCGCTGTTCGAGTTCCTCGTTCAACCGGCGGATTTCCTCCTCAGCCTGCTTGAGCGGCGTAATGTCGCGGCCTGAGGCTTGTATCTCGACAACCCGACCCTTGTCATCGACAATACCCTGAAGGATCCAATGAATCCAACATTCCTGGCCGTCCCACCTATAATTCAGGTATTCACCGCTGATTGGTCTGGGGTCCTTCAGAAAGTTCTCAGTTTCTTGCAAGGCCTGTTCATGGAATTCCGGCGCAACCATGATCAGATAGCTTTGCCCAATCAATTCCTCGCGCGTTTTGCCATAAAACCGACAGTAAGCATCGTTGACAAAGGTCAGGGTGGTATCTGGCAGGTAGCGGCTGATCAGGTCAAGCTGGCTTTGGACCAAGGCCCGGTAACGGGTCTCGGAGGTGCGCAATTCTGCCTCTACCCGCTTGCGCTCAGTGATGTCTTGCACGAGCGAAGCGACTCCGATGACCCGCCCGTCCGCACCGACGAGCGGGGTATTGAACCACTCGCAGGTGATGATTTGCCCGGCTTTGGTCAAATTGTCGTTGGCGCTGTGAGTGTCACCCTTTTGCGCCAGTAAGTCTCGCCAGACTCGGTCAACCAGCGGTCGCGCTGCTGCGGGTACGATGAGATCCGCCATATGGTGGCCCAGCGCTTCTGCGTTGGTGTAGCCAAAGATCTGTTCGGCGGCGGGATTCCACAAAACCACCCGAAAGTCTATATCCCACTCGATCACCGCCAGCGGCGATTGCTGCACGAGCAGCAATAGCCGCTGCTGCGACGCGCGGACAGCCTCCCGCAAACGGGCGGCGTGCAGCGCCACTGCACCCTGTTCGGCCAGCGTTTGATAGAGGTGCTGCTTTTCCTCGTCAAAGTAGCCGGGGGGCTTGGCCGAGACCGCGATAAAGCCCAGCCACTCGTTCCCAATCGTAAGTGGGAAGGCGGAGAGACTGGTATTGCCAATCTGGCGAAATAGCTCGCGGATGTCTGGGTCAACTCGTTCATCGGCCCAGACATCATTCGAGACAAACGGCTGGTCGGCGGAGAGGAGATTGATAACCGTGAAGTGCGAAACAGGAAAGCGCGCTCCAACAGGCACCACAGGCAGCACGCCGCTCTCAGAGGGATCGTCTGGGCGGCGCAGGATGACCGCGAGTTCGCCTCCCGTCCGGTCAAAAGTAAAGATACTCCCGCGCGCCTGGGGATAGAGATCCGCGTGTTGGATCAGCACATCCAGCACCTCGTCCTCGGTTTCTGCGCCCGCCAGAGCCTGGCTGACCTCGAAGCGGATGCGGGTTTCGCGCAGGTTACGTTCGAGCTGGGCTTCGGCCCGCTTGCGTTCAGTAATATCCAGGGTGAAACCACCGAGCAAGGGGGGACGATCTGGCTGGGGGAGAATGAACTTGTAAGTAGACCAGATCCGTCCTCCGTAATGTTCTTCAATCTGCTGACTTTGTCCAGACTCGAATAGACGCAGGTCGTCAGCGGTGATTTGTTCGGCAAACTCTGGGGGGAAGATCTCCTGATTTGTTTTGCCGAGAAGCTCTGCTGGCGTGATATTCAGATAAGTCATGAAACCTTGATTGGCGAAGAGGACCCGAGTGGCCACGTCTTTAATATAGGCCAGGCCGGGGAAATGATGCATAAAAAGCCGAAAGCGCTCTTCGCTCTCCCTTAAGGCTATCTCTGCTTGTTTGCGTTCGGCTATTGAAGTTTTTAGACTGTCAACCATTAAGGCGTTTTCCAGAGAGATAGCCATCTGGCCAGATAGCAACTGTAACAGTTCCAGGCGGCTTTCGGTAAAGGCTCCCCCAATGAGATTGTTCTCCAGATACAACACCAGCTTGAGCGCGCCTTTATGCCAAATGGGCAAACATAAGATTGACTTAACCTTGTGCTCACGCAGGTAGGTGTCTGTTCCAAACTGCGGGTCCTGGGCGGCGTTTGCCAGCACGATAGCTTGCCCGGAGTGAATAACATAGTTGAAAATGCTCAACGGTAGGGTGGCTGCCTCGGATAGGGGCAGATGCAGTCCCGTTTGAATCGCTTGATCCTGCACCTGGCCCTCAGCTTCGATGAACCAGCCCTCCTCAGCCTGGTACAAAATCAAAGCCCTTTCAGCGCCGGCATTTTCCAGCAGAATCTTGATCATTTCCGTTAATAAGTCGGCCAGTTGCACTGCTTGGGATAAAGTCTGGTTGGCTTTCAACAGGCTGTTGATGTCGAGCAAATTTGAGGTTGTGGGTTGACTAATAGAAGGCGTGAGCCTGAGCGTATCCAACCTATCCTGGGGTGGTGAGGGACGGGGGCCAAGCCCTTGCCCAAATGTGGCTTGTAGTTGTTCAACTTTAGCCGCAGCACCCCATAGGCCATATAGATTTTGTGCTTTTTGCAGATAAACGGAAGCAATCTCTGGGTGGTCCTGTTCTAACCAGAATTTGCCGCATAGTTCATAGGCCAGGGCTTCTTCATGCAGAAATTCATTCTCTCTGGCCCCCCGGATGGCCTTTTCATAGTAGGTCACGGCCTGCCAATAGCAGCCCTCAAGGCGGGCTTTTTCGGCCTCCAGCAAATCCTGCTTATGCTGGTGATTCATCGGGGCAAAGCGCACCCAGACCTCAAGTTGGGCCAGGTTGCGCTTGATCCGTTCCAGAATTTGGGACTGCTCCTCCGGAGTTTGGTCATTATAGATGGCCGCATTGGCCAGCGCATCGTAGAAATAAAACAGGGGCATCACATATAAACCAACTCCATACACTGAATAGGTTTCAGCTTCTTGAAAGAGTTTGACCGCCGCCTGGGGCTGGTCGAACAAATAGTGCAGCCAGGCTCGATAAAAGAAAATACGGAAGACCTCAGCAAAGTCGTTGACCTGTACGGCCAGGGCCAGCATGTCCTGTTCGTCATAGGTCTCACCCTTGAGCAGCCAGGGAGTTTCATTTTTGCCTTGCAGGTTGAGGGTGGCTTGATGAACCAGCAAACACCAATCCTTCAACCGTTCCATTTGGATTTTTTGACACGTCTCCACCGCTTGCTGGCTCACAGTTTCTACCTGGGCCAATGGAACACCTAAAAACAAATGATGCCAGGCGTACCACCAGGCGCAATAGCTATCGAACAGAAAGGCGCCGGTCAGCAAGCCCTTTTGCACCCCATTAGCGAAAATGGGCAGGGTGTGTTTCAGATGGGCATACCGATGCATGACAAAACCACCGACAGGCACGCTCAGGTAGGGGACAAGGCTATCCACAGGATATTTTTCTGCATACAATTGCATGGTAGCATCGGTCAGGAGACGCGCTTTGGGGATATCATGTAGAGCGGCGCTGAGTAATAGGGCAAAAGTAGCCAGCGTAACCGGCGCCCAGGGGGCTAAGCCTTGTTCAATACACAGCCTGGTAATCTGCGACACAAATACAAAACAAAGATTCATATTCGAACCAAAAACCGGGCCATTTATGGTCACCGCAGTTTCTATGATTAACCCGACCTCAGCCGAGGCAGCAGGAAGATGGCGTAGCATGTTTATCCGGGCTGGGGTCAACCACTCTGCCGTTTCCTGTAAATAGGTGAAGGCTTCTTCGGATGATGGATTTCGGCTGATTGGAACGCCCAGGGCTTCAATAAAAGCTAAGCCCAACTCGATTGCTTCAGGATAGCTTCCGCGAGAGAGCAGCCCCTGAATTTTGGCCAGTTTCACCTGGGCTGTATCGGTCAAGGTCTGGGCTTGGGCTGCGGTGATTTGAAAAACCTGGTCCAATCGTTCAAAATCGCCCGTGAGAGAAAAAACGGTGGCTAACTGCGAATGAAGCCTGAGCATTTCATCATATCGGCTGGCCCAGGCATCGGCGGGCATCAAGGCCAAAGCGGCTTCCAGATAAACTTGCGCCGAACGAAACGCCGCCGCTCTACTAGCCAGGTCAGCGGCTTGCATATTTAGCTCCACTAAACGCAGCCGTTCGGTTTCAGTTGTGACGAGCGGGCCGACCTGATGATAGTGTCGTACGATATCAAAGACCTGCTGCTCCAGCGTGGCTGCCGGGCTATCGGCCAACAACAACCGGCCAATCTCTAAATGGACGGTTTGCCGTTCCGGGGCGGGAATTTGGGCATAGGCTGCTTGCTGCACCCGGTCATGGAGAAACCTAAAGCGAGCCTGGGCCGCCGTGGCCGGCAATTTGTAGTAGTCATCCTGGGGGAGCACTAAACCCTGAGTGAGGGCCTCCGTTAACCCGGTCAGCGTGGTTGGCTCACTGGTCTGGCTTATCAAGGCCAGGGTTTGCAAGTCAAACTCATTCCCGATACAGGCGGCCAACTGTAACAAATGGGCGGTCTGCCGAGAGAGTCTCTTGAGCTTGGCGGTCATCAGGTCAACCACATTATCGGTAATATTTTGGGCTTTAAGCTGGGCGATATCCCACCTCCAGTGGCGGGTGTTGAAATCAAAGTGGAGCCAACCCTCTTCATACAAATTCTGCAAAAATTGGCGGGTGAAAAAGGCGTTACCCTCGGTTTTATCATAGACCAATTCGGTCAGGGCTTGACTGTCAGCCGTGGAACAGGCCAGGCTCTCTTGAATGAGTTGCTGCACATCCTCTACTTGCAGGTTGCCCAATTGAATGGTTTGCAGCGCGACCCCCGCTGTGGCCAGGTCGTTGAGGGTCGTTATGAAGGGATGGGTCCGATCCACTTCCTTATCTCGATAGGCTCCAATCAGCAGCAAATGCGTACTGACCCCCTTCGTCAGCAAAACCTTCAACAATTCCAGCGAAGCCAAATCCGCCCACTGCCAATCATCAATGAACACAACCAGCGGATGCTCGGCCGTGCTAATGGCTTGGACAAAGTTTTGAAAGGTTAAATGGAACCGGTTGCGGTTCTCCTGCCCGCCCAATTGCGTCACGGCCGGTTGCGAACCGATGACCTTCTCCAAACGGGGGATGACTTCCGTCAATACGGCTCCATTGCCGCTCGCGGCAGCTAATATCTTGTCTCGCCACTGTTGCAGGGTGGCCTCTCGTTCGGTCAACAGTAAATCAGCCAATTGATTAAAGGCCTGGCTGAAAGCCGCATAGGGCGTGTGCTGCTGGTACTGGTCAAACTTGCCGCTGATGAAATAGCCCCGTTTTTCGGTGATGGGTTTATGCACCTCCGCCGCCAGCGCCGACTTGCCGACGCCCGGATACCCGGCCACCAGCATTAATTCCTGGCTGCCCGCAGCGGCTCGTTCAAACGCAGCCAGTAAAGTGGCAATCTCGGTGGATCGCCCATACAACTTTTGCGGCAGGTGGAATTGGCCTGAGTAATCCTCCTGACCTAAACTAAATTGGAGACCCCAAGGGTCTTTAAGACCCTTGGGGTCTTGCAAGTAGGCCAGGCACCGTTCCAGATCGGCTTGCAAGCCAAGGGCGGATTGGTAGCGGTCTTCAGCGTTCTTGGCCAGCAGTTTCAGCACAATGTCAGACAGAATGGCAGGCACATCGGGGTTCAAGGCCGTAACCGGCCGGGGAGCTTTGGCCAGATGGGCATGCACCAGAGCCAGCGGGTCATCGCTCTCAAACGGCAGGTGGCCGGTCAGCATCTCGTAGAAAGTCACCCCCAGCGAGTACAAATCGGTGCGATAATCAACCTTCCGGTTCATCCGGCCGGTCTGCTCCGGCGAAATGTAGGCCAGGGTGCCGGCTAACCCCTCCGGGTTGCCCAGGTGTTGTACCCGTAAGTCAATCCGTGAGGCTAAGCCAAAATCAATCAGCTTAACCTGTTTGGTCTCCAGATTGACCAGAATATTTTGGCTGTTGATATCCCTATGGATGATATGGTGCTGGTGCAGTTCACCGAGGGCTTGGGCGATGTGAACAGCCACCCGCAGCAAGTCAACCAGCGGCTGCCTCTGCTCCACAAAGGCTTGTCTAAGGGTCTGCCCGGTCATATATTCCAGCACCAGAGCGGGTTTGTCCTCGATTCGGGTCTGGGCAATGGCTTTACGGACACTGTCAACCGCCAGGTCTTTGGTAAATTCGTATTCGTTGTTAAAGTGGATAAGCTGGTTGGGAGTAGGAAAGTTAGTATTTAAGACTTTGACCACTACGGGCCGGTCATACTCGTTGGTCGGTTGATAATAAATGAGCGAATTATTACTTTTATGGATGAGTATCAGGGCTTGGCTCGAAGACGTCATGGTTTTACTCCTTGGATCCGATCCAGTTCGGCCTCACCCGGTTGGCTAGGGCCATGCCACAAGACATTTTTGGATAAGACCTGACAGGTTTCTTTCCCGCAATATGGATCTGGATCATAGTGTATCTTCCTTTTGTGGCAGGGTAAAGTAAAACGTGGCTCCTTGATCCACTTGGCTTTCCGCCCAGACCCGCCCGCCGTGACGGTGGATGATCCGCTGGACGATAGCCAGGCCGACCCCGGTGCCTTCGAACTCTCGTTGGCTGTGCAGGCGCTGGAACACGCCAAACAGCTTGTCAATGTACTTCATGTCAAAGCCGGCTCCGTTGTCGCCCACCGAATAGATGTTTTCCCCGACCTCTGCTCTGCCACTTACCACGATCATCGCTTGCTCGCGTTTGGCGGAGAACTTGAGGGCGTTGGAAAGCAGGTTGACCCACACCTGGCGAATCATAGCTGGATCGCCCAGTGCTGAAGGCAAGGAATCCACCCGGAAATCGAGGCGCTCCCGGTCTTGGGATGTGGTCAGTTCCTGGAACACCGAGGTGACCAACGCCGCCATATCAATTGAAGCGACCTGCATCTGGGTGCGGCCAAGGCGAGAGAAAGCCAGCAAATCGTCAATCAACTGGCCCATCCGCTGGGTATTGTCGCGAATGACGCCACAGACCCGCTGGCCTTCGGTGTCCAAAGAAGCTTCGTAGTCTTCCACCAGGATGCGAGTGTAGCCGTCAATGGCTCGTAAAGGGGCGCGCAGATCGTGGGAGACGGAGTAGGAGAAGGCTTCCAGTTCCTTATTGGCGGCTTCGAGTTCCGCGGTACGCTCGCGTACGTTCTCTTCAAGACCGTTGATGAGGTACTGCAATTGCATCGTCATGCTCTTAAAGGCTTTGGCCAGAATACCCAACTCGTCACCGTGACTGTTTTCGACCTGTACTTCGACGTCCAGATTGCCAGCCGCAACGGCCTGGGCCACGCCGGTCAACTTGAGTACAGGATCAGCCAGTCTGTTGGCAGTCCACAGCGTCACCGAAGTCACTAACGCGGCCGCAATGCCTATGACCAGCAGCAACACGAGCGTCAGACGATCTACCAGGGTAAACGCCTCGGCCACATCCTGTTTGGCGATCAACGCCCAGTTCAGGTCGCCAAATTTGACCGGCGCATAAGTAATGATGACGCGGTGTCCACGATAATCGGTGTCGAACTGTATCTCTTCCCCCGTTTTGCCGGCCAGCGCCTCGCGCACGGCAGCGTTATCCATGCCGCTTTTCTGCACCGGGCCGACAAAGGAAGCCTCCACCGAGTGCTCGGCAAAGTCGAAGTATGAGTTAGAGCGCATGCGCATGTCTGGCCCCACCAGGAGCGTCTCGCCGGTCTCGCCCATCCCTGTCCGCTCCTGCATCACCGCATCAGTCCAACCTGGGGGCAGTTGCAGAGCTACGACCATCTCGGGCTTGTTCTGATACATCACGGGCGCAGCTACATAAGCGACCGGCTTGTTGCCGGCGGGCAAATAGGGGGCAAAGTCGGCAAAGCCAAGCTCACCTGTGCTCATAACCTTTTGGACCAGCCGTCCCAGGTGGGTGTTCTGGTACGGCCCGGTCAGGAGATTCGTTTGATAATCCGGTCCGCGCATAACGGTATGGAACACGTACCCATCGTTAGCCATCAGAAGCACATCTTGATAGCCATACCGCTGCGCGTATTGAGTTAGGATATACATACCCGCGCCCTCCACTTGGGGCACAATGGCCTCGGCGGCGCTTTCCTCGACAATGATGGCCCAGTTGAGCCCCGGTACCTCCAAAGGCGCATAAGCGCACACGGAATGAATGCCACGATAATTCAACATTATGTCCACGCCGGACGAACCGGCCAACGCCGCCCGACTGCCTGGGGTGTCCACGCCATTCTTCTCTATCGAACCCATCAAAGAGGCAGCGACCGAGCGGTTAGCCGGGTCCAAAGAGGATTGAGAGCGCATGCGCTTATCCGACCCCACCAAATAGGCCTCGCCGGTCAGTTTCATATTGTCAGGTACTTGCATAACCTCGTCAATCTGCCGAAAAGGCAGTTGAAAGACCAGCAGGCCGATATGGGTTGAGCCGTTATAGATTGGCGCGCCCATGAACATAGCAACTTGACCATCGAGCCAGGCCACGTCAGTGAGAGCGGTCTGACCTGGCTGCGCTGACTTGAGCTGCTGATAGAGCGCGCCCAGACTGCTCTCTTTATCAGCAGCCAGGTTAAGGCCCAGGCTTGGCCCTTTCTTGAAAGTGTATACCACCGTCCCCGCCGGATCAACCAACAAAATGTCCTCATACCCATGAATCTCGATATAACCTGCTAAGAAGCTGTGCTGGCGCATGTGGGCGACGCTGTAAGCGCTTTTGTCTCCAGCATCTTCCAGGTCTGGCTTGACCAGGTAGAGCGCACGCACCCGGTCCGCGCCTAGCCTTTTGAATCCCGCCGAGAGTTGGACAGTTCCGGCCACAATATCAGGGTTCACAGACATATCCAGGATGTCGGCCTGCCACTCGCCAAAGAGACGGACGATGGCGCTGTGTTTGGCGTCTCGAAGCGCCTCAAGCCTGGCAAAGGCTTGCTGGCGCAGCATATTGACCAAGTCTGCGGTCGCCTGCACGGCAGATTCCCTTTCAGCCAAATAGGTTTCAATTTGATACTTTTTGATGGCGCGCACCGCTTCAAGCTTGTCACCGGCGGCTTGCTGCAGCGCATTCCGCGCCTGGAAATAGGCCAGGAGGCTGACCACAATCAGCGGAATGAGTGACAACGGCAAAAAATAAATGAGCAGCTTGCCGTGCATCGAGCGAAAGAATGATATTTTGTGATTCGGTGAGTCCATATTCTGTCCTATTAGTATGCCGGGCAGGTTTCGCCGGGAGACCGATACACACTCAAGATGGTGTTGATTTCATTGTGCGCGTCCTGCAGGGCTTGCTCCGCCGTCTTGGCCCCACTAAAGCCACTCTGGGCCGCCCGGTTGACGATCTCGATGATCTGGGGCCATTCCTTTATCTGGGGCACCAACTGCGACCGGGGCAGTTCAGCGGCAATGACTTTGGAGAACGGATCGTTTAGCAGCGGTTCGAAAGGTTTGACGCCCTTGTCCTCCAACCCGCCCGAAACATCGCGCCGAGCCGAGAGGACGCGAGCATCCGTAAACCACTTTTCGTCGGCGGCCTGGCTGGTCATGAACTTAAGGAGTTGCCAGGCCTCTTGAGGATGCTTGGTGTTCTTGTTGATCATCCATGCACTTATCCAGGCCGTAGTCGGCTTTGGGACGTTTTGCTCCGCCTTGACGGGGATAGGCGCGGCTGCAAGCGTCTCAGCTGCGTTGAGTTTGGGATTGAGACCAGAGACGATGGGTACGGTCCAGCCGGAGCCTATTTTCATCGCAATCTGCTCATCCGCCATTTGCTGGCGCACATTGCCCGGGTTCCGCGTTGTCACGCCAGGTGGCACGACTTTGTGCTCGGTCACCAGGCTGATGTAAAAATTGAAAGCTTCTCTGGCTGCGGGGCTGTTGAGCGCCGAACACTTCTGGTCCGGGGTCAGGTACTGCGCCCCGTGACCCAATAAGATGGGCGTAAAGCGAAGCTCAAAGCCGGGATCTACCGCGCCCACTGTGCCGAAGCCCCACGTATCCAACTGGCCATCGTTGTTGCGGTCGCGGGTGAGGGCTTTGGCATAGGTCAAAAACTCGTCCCAGGTCCGGGGCGGCTTGCCGGGATCCAGGCCGGCTTCCTTAAACAAATTCTTGTTGTAGAAGAGCACCATGGACATGAAATCGCTGGGCAGGGCATAGTATTTGTCCTGATACCTCATCAGCTCCACGGTCTGTGGATACCAGACGTCCATGAACTCACCCCCCCAGGCGGTCTTGCCCTCTTGCTGAATAAAAGGGGTGAGGTCGTATAGAAATCTCTTTTCAATGAATGATCGGATCGAAAAGCCGTGAAGATGCATCAAATCCGGCCCGGCGCCAGTTTGGATCTCGGTGATGTATTTGGTTTCTTTCTCGGCATAAGGGACAGGATCCAACTGCACCCTGATATGGGGATTCTCTTGTTCAAAGACGATCATCATCTCTTTGATAGCCTTTTCCCAGTGCGGCTCAGTGAGATGCCAATCCGATAGGCGCAGGATCACCACCGGTTGAGACCCTGTAGCAGGAGCCAGCGTCGGCGGGGTAGTTGGCGTTTGGGTTAGCAGCGCTTGAGGGGCAGCGGGCACGGGAATGCAGTTTGTTATCAGCAGCAGTAGGCTGCCCAGCAATACCAGGAACATAAGCCTTATGGGTATGTTCTTCATTGGGAAATCTCCATTTTTTGTGGCAGGGTGAAGGTAAATGTAGCGCCTTGATCAAGCCCACTTTCCGCCCAGACGCGTCCGCCGTGACGGTGGATGATCCGCTGGACGATAGCCAGGCCGACCCCGGTGCCTTCGAACTCTCGTTGGCTGTGCAGGCGCTGGAACACGCCAAACAGCTTGTCAATGTACTTCATGTCAAAGCCGGCTCCGTTGTCGCCCACCGAATAGATGTTTTCCCCGACCTCTGCTCTGCCACTTACCACGATCATCGCTTGCTCGCGGTTGGCGGAGAACTTGAGGGCGTTGGAAAGCAGGTTGACCCACACCTGGCGGAGCAAGGCCGGATCGCCTATTACCGGAGGTAAGGGCTGGAGCTGGAAATCAAGGCGTTCTCGGTCTTGGGGTGTGGTCAAATCCTGGAACACCGAGGTGACCAGCGCCGCCATATCAATTGAAGTGGTCTGTATCTGGGTGCGGCCAAGGCGGGAGAAGGCCAGCAAGTCGTCAATCAACTGGCCCATCCGCTGGGTATTGTCGCGAATGACGGCACAGACCCGCTGACCCTCGACGTCCAAACATGGCTTGTAGTCTTCGACGAGAATGCGGGCGTAGCCGTCAATAGCTCGTAAAGGGGCGCGCAGATCGTGGGAGACCGAATAGGAGAAGGCTTCCAACTCTTTGTTGGCGGCGGTCAGATTGTTGGCCTGAATTTGCAGTTGTCGGTTCAGTCCTCGGATCTCGGTTTCTGCCCGCATCCATTCGGTCATGTCGT
>CAZRYD010000033.1:0-29761 GCA_964604225.1 uncultured Caldilineaceae bacterium | reverse complement strand
AGAGCGGGTCAAAGAAGCAAGAAGACAATTAGCCGGCCTCACGTAGGGACACATGTCATCTGCTGATAGAGACATATGTCACTTACAAGCCAGGGGTAACAAGTTTATAATGCTGTTATCACCAACTTATACCAGTCCAATAGGGGGATGAATAACATACCCTTTTCAATCTCAATGGAAAGAGTTATAGAGTAGCATGAATATTTTAATGATTGGACTGAGCCACAAAACTGCGCCGGTGGAAGTGCGTGAAAAACTTGCTTTCACCCATACGATGTTGCGCTCTTCGTTGACCCATTTTGATCACCTGCACCCGCAGGCCCACTTAGAGGATGTGCGGGAGGGCGTTATCCTGTCCACCTGCAATCGGCTAGAAGTTTATATGCTGGTACGTGATCCGGGTGTGGCCCGGCAGGCCATTATTGATTTTTTGGCTCGCGCCTGTGATGTGGCCCCGGAACTCTTTACCGAGCACCTGTATATCTGTCAAAACGAAGAGGCGGTGCATCATTTGTTCCGGGTGGCGGCGGGTTTGGACTCAATGGTGTTGGGTGAACCGCAAATTTTAGGGCAAATCACCGAGGCTTATGAAGCCGCGCTGTCGCAGGGAGCCGCCGGGACAGTGCTGTCGGCTTTGTTTAGGGCCGCTATCCATACCGGCAAGCGGGCTCGCACCGAAACAGCAATTGGCGTCAATCCTGCCTCGATCAGTTCAGTGGCGGCGGCTTTGGCCGGGCAGTTATTGGGCGACCTCTCGGAGCGGCAGGTGCTATTGATTGGGGCTGGCGAGATGGGGGCAATTGCCGTCAGGGCTCTGCAGCGGCGGGGCGTCTCCAAGATTGTGGTGGCCAATCGAACTTATAAAAACGCCGAACAACTGGCCAGAGAGTGGGGCGGCCGGGCGATTACCTTTCAGCAGCTCACCGAAGCTATGGTCACGGCTGATATTATTATTACCTCGACCGGTGCACCTCATACCATCTTAAATCGAGAACTGCTCGAGCCAGCCATGGCCCCCCGTCAGAACCGGCCCTTGTTGATTATTGACATAGCCGTACCGCGCGACGTTGACCCCGACGTGACCGAAATTCCCCATGTGCACCTGCACGATATCGACGATTTGCAGAGTCAAGCTCAAGATAATGTGCGTGAGCGCGCCTCGGAAATCCCCCACGTTGAAGTTATTGTTCAAGAAGAGATGGCGGACTTTTTGGAATGGCTGGCCTCCCTGGATGTGGTCTCGACCATCACCGACCTGCGGCGGCAGGTCGAAGAAATACGCCAACGCGAGCTAGATCGCCTCTTTAATCGGCTGAATCTGGATGAGCACGAACGGGAATTGGTGGCTACCATGAGTCACCGCCTGGTCAACAAAATTCTGCACGAGCCGACCCTGCGTCTGAAACAAGAAGCGGCCAACGGCAATGGTGTTCTTTATATTTCCACAATGCGCCAGTTGTTCTTGCTGGATGAAGTGGAGAGCAAAAACGGAAAACGATAGAGCCGTTCTTATGGACCGCCCGCTGCTGAAATCGACGCTCGTTCACGGCTGGTTTCCCTGTTTTGTAGCTGCCAGGCGATAGTTGCCTAAATTCACTTATTCGGCTAAAATTGTGGCTAGGAGTCAAAAGAATTTGTTTGTGGACTGGTGGTCACAAAAAACCTCCTCTCTCTGCTGCGATATTTCATCTTCCCTCGTGCGAACCCCATCGCATAATTTTGTGCCAGAGTGTTTTGTGTTTGGAGATGTTGAAAACAAGGTAATTTATGCCCAACCTGCGTCTGCTAGAGGTTTCTGGCTCCCCTTTTGAGATGGGTCGTCAACATGCGGCGGCTTACCCCAAAGAAATTCAAGAATTAACCGAAGACCGTTTACGCTTAAGCAGCAATAAAAACTGGACCGGCAAAGACCTGTCTCGCCATGAGGTTTTGGCGCTGGGCCAGGCCTGTTTGCCTTATCACCACGCTTATGCTCCTCGGTTAATGGATGAATTGCAGGGCATGAGTGAGGTGACCGGTTTGAGCCTGGCGGAACTGGTGATTCTCAACGGCTTTACCGATTTTACAGATACGATTTACAGCGCTGATGAAATGCTGCTAAAAGAGGTGAACGCATTACGAGGGACTAATGGAAACTTAGGTTTCTCCTCTGCTTGGCTAAACTCCTCTGAACGCGTCGTCCCTGCTTCTCCTGGCGCAGATGATTGTACAGCCTTCATCATCAGCCCGAACGCTACCGCCGAGGGACAGGGGTTTCTGGGCCAAACCTGGGATATGCATGAAACAGCCACACCCTACCTCATTTTGCTGCGAGGAAAACCGGATCAGGGATTGCGCTTCCTCGCCTTTACCATCATTGGTTGCGTGGGCATGATTGGGATGAACGAAGCCGGCATTGCCATTGGCATCAATAATCTGGTAGCCGGTGATGGTCGCGTAGGGGTAACCTGGCCGTTTGTGGTTCGCCAGGTGCTGGCTCAGGATAACCTGGACGATGCTCTAGCTTGTATCACCGGGGCCCAACTGGCCGGTGGCCACAATTACCTCCTGGCCGATGCCACCGGTCGAGGGTACAATGTTGAGGCCATGGCTTCACGTTACCATGTGCAAGAGGTTCAAACAGGCGCGTTGGTGCATACCAATCACTGCCTGATTGCGCAAAATATCGACGTCGAACGAGCTAGGTTGCCCAAATCTAGAGCTAGTTCTGAAACCCGGCTGAGCCGGGGTGAGGAGCTGCTCAACCGAACCGGCATGACTCTGGCCGACCTCATGACCTTGACCCGCGATCATAGTGCGGTCAACGGTATCTGTGTCCACCCGGAAGAGCCTTTTTATATTGAAAGTTGTGGCGCGGCTATCATGCGCCCGGCCACACGGGAATTTTGGGCCGTATGGGGCCGACCCTGCGAAAACGACTATGAAAGCTTTGTCGTGTGATATTTTGCCGGGGACTAGCGGTTTGGACTTATATTTGGGTCTTGATCGTTTCGCTGAGGTATGGTCAACCTCAACGCAGGGTTGCTTTGGAAGAGGAGGGTTATCGAACAATAGTCGAACGGATGAGGGTAGCCCCAGGGAGGCTATTCTCTTTTTTACCATTCCTGGTGGTAGCGAGCGCCTCAGCACTTGTCAGGCTTTGATCGGCATTTCATTTTTAGTTTTTACAAAAAGTGCTGCTATCTCCTGACCATTGGCGTCGAAGTCAAATATTGGTGGTAGTATCTAAGCTATTTGCAAAAGGTTTTTCAAACAGGAGATTTTATAATGAATATCTATGTAGGCAATTTGGCCTGGGCAGTTTCAGAAGATGATCTAAAACAGGCTTTTGCAGCCCATGGCGAGGTAACCTCAGCCAGCATCATTAAAGACAAATTTACCGGCCAATCTCGCGGCTTTGGCTTTGTCGAGATGCCCAATAGCGCTGAAGCTCAGGCGGCCATCACTGCCTTGGATGGTCAAGACTTGAAAGGGCGAGCCCTCAAGGTCAATGAAGCACGGCCGGTCGAGCGCCGTGAGGACCGAGGGGGCGGCGGTAGTCGAGGACCGCGCGGCGGCAGCCGAGGCGGCGGCGACCGGGGTGATCGTGGTGATCGCGGTGGCAGCCGGGGCGGTGGCGGTGGCGGCTACGGTGATCGAGGCAGTGGCCGTCGCTAATCAGGCCAAAATTTTCTAAAAGTAAATGATTTTTCAAGACCCGACAGGCAATTCGTCGGGTCTTATTTTTTAACAGGGCGGTAGGCGGTTGTCAGGAGGAGGATAGCAGTGTTATAATCCCAGACCTCAAACAAATCCGCTTTTAATTTAAGATAGGGGAGTAATTGCCTATGACGACCCAGACTCAAAAATTTCCACCTGCCGCTAACACCCTCGGCGTGATTGGTTTACCTGCACCCATCAAAGAGTTGGCTGCCCGCACCTGGGATGTACTGGTAGTAGGAGCGGGGCACAATGGCCTGGCCTGTGCAGCCTACCTGGCCCGGGCCGGCAAGCGCGTGCTGGTGCTGGAAGCACGGGAGCGTATCGGCGGAGCCTGTACCCTGGAAGAACCCTTTCCTGGCTATGTTGTCTCACCCTGCGCCTATGTAGCCGGGATTATGCACCCGCTGGTAATTGATGAGTTGAAGATGCGCGAGCGCGGCTTTGCCTGGACGGCAGCCAACGGCATGTTTGTCCCGTTTGATGACGGCAGCAGTATCCACTTATGGGATGACGAGGCACGATGCGAGTCGGAAATCAAAAAGTTGGCGCCGGGCGACTTGGCCGGCTGGCGGGCCATGCACGACGTGCTGCTGCGAGCCACCGAGGCCCTGCGCCCCCCGGATGAGCGCGATATGTGGATTGGCCGCGCTCCTACCCGCGAGCAGGTGGAAGCGCGGCTCAAAGGCGACCAGGAGGCCATTGATTTCATCTTCGAGTGGTCGATGATGGAGTACCTGGAGCGCTACCTGAAGGACGAGCGGCTGCAAATCGCTTATGCCGGGCAGGGCATCATCGGCGCCAATGCCAGCCCATATGATAAAGGCACGGCCTCGATTTACTTCTATCACTTCTGCGGGCGCATGGGCGAGTTTTTGGGTCAGTGGGGTTTTGTCAAGGGCGGCATGGGCATGGTTTCGTTTATCCTGTGCGATGCGGCCCGTGAGTATGGAGCTGTGGTAGCTTCCGGTGTACCGGTGGCCCGCATCATCCCTGGCGAGGGGGTCGAACTGGCCGGCGGCGAGCGCATCCACGCCCCGGTAGTTGTCTCCAATGCTGACCCACGGGTGACGCTGCGGCTGCTGGATGGAGCGGCGGACCCCGACTGGCAGGCCCAGGTCGAGGCGATGCCGATTACCGGCTGTACGGTCAAAGTCAATGTGGCCCTGAGCGAGCTGCCCAATTTCACCGCCCGGCCTGGCACCATGGAACCGCACCACTATGCCGTGGTGGACACGCCGCTGTCCAAAGCCGAATGGCCAAGTTGTTTTGAGACCGCCCGCGCCGGGCAGTTGCCGGAGCGGGTCTGGACGGAAATCTACTTCCAGACGGTGCATGACCGCAGCGTGGTTCCAGCAGGCAAACACACCATGAGCGTCTTTGCCCAATACGTGCCCCATACCTTTGCCGAAGGGGATTGGGACAGCCAGCGCGAGCAGGCCGGACAGATGGTGCTGAACTCGATTGGACGCTATTGTAGCAATATCCCCCAGGCGGTGATTGATTATGAAGTGCTTGGCCCACCCGATATCGAGCGTAAGGTTGGCCTGACCGGCGGCCATATTTTTCAGGGCGAAATCACCCCGGACTACATGTGGAATAAACGCCTGGCCCATCGTACCCCGATGCCGGGGGTATTTCTATGCGGCGCTTGCACCCATCCCGGCGGCGGAGTAGTCGGTTTGAATGGCCGTAATGCGGCCCTGGAGATATTGCAAGGCTAAGGTTAAATAAATCCTTATCCTACTCAGCCTCAGCCTTAGACTCAGCCTAAATACCATTCATTACAAAGATAGAAAGGACAAACAATCGTGGCTAAAATTTACGAACACGTGGCCCTGGCGCCTGACACCCTCATTGGGCGCATTGACGAAGATGGCCGAATTTATTACGAAGACGAGGCCGGCCAGAGCGAGTATATTGGCTGGATAGACTATGCCAGCGGCAAAGTTTACGATGAAGATGATATCTACATGGGGTGGGTCGAAGCAAACGGCGCGATTTACGGTAGCTACGAAGAAGGCGAAGAACGTATCGGCGACGTCGCCGATGACGGCAAGTTGTATTTGATTGATGAGGAAAACCAGGAGGAGTATGTAGGGCAAGTGACCGAGATGAAGCATAAAGCGGATGGTGCGGCAGCGGTCTTGTTTTTCTTTGATGAGTATGAAGAATATTACGACGAAGAAGACGTAGTAGAAGATGACGAAGAAGCAGCCTAAAACGTAAGGAGAACCGGATTATGGAAGTCGCTATTATGATTGAGGGCCAGGATGGTTTAAACTGGCCGCGCTGGCAGCGCCTGGCCCAGGCGGTTGAAGATTTGGGCTTTGCCGGCCTCTACCGCTCCGATCACTATACCAACGCCGATCCGCCGGATAAAGATTCGCTGGAGCTGTGGGTCTCGCTGACCTGGCTGGCCAGCCATACCCGACGCATCGAGTTTGGCCCGCTGGTGTCGCCGGTCTCCTTTCGCCAGCCGACGATGACGGCGCGCATGGCCAGCGCCGTGGACGACCTGTCCGGCGGACGCCTGACCCTGGGGTTGGGCGCAGGCTGGCAAGTGCGCGAGCATCATAACTATAGCTGGGATTTGTTGGAGATCGAGCCGCGTTTTGCCCGCTTTGAGGAGGGCTTGAAAATTATCAGCCACCTGCTTCACAGTGATACCCCCTTTGATTTTAGTGGCGAATATTACCAACTCCACGAGGCGATTTTACTGCCTCGCCCTCAGCGACCTGGTGGGCCGCCCATTCTCATCGGCGGCAGCGGACCGAAAAGAACTCTGCCGATGGTGGCGAAATACGCCCAGGAATGGAACGCGGTCTTTATCCCGACGGCCAGAATTGCGGAATTGAATACCCGGTTGGATGAATTGTTAGCCGAACAGGGGCGTCAGTCTGCGGACGTGCGCCGCTCTTTGATGACCGAACTGGTTTTTGGTCGGGATGAAGCCGAAGTACAGCGCAAACTCCAGGGGCGTGACCTGGCGGAATTGTCTCGGCGGGGCATCATTACAGGAACACCCACCAAGATTGTAGAACAGTTAGGAAAGTTAAGTGAAGTTAGCGTGCAGCGGGTTATGTTGCAGTGGCTCGATTTGGATGATCTGACCGGGCTAGAGGCGTTCGCGCGAACGGTGTTGCCGCAGGTGTAATCGAAAAAGCCCCATATCGACTGGATATGGGGCTTTTTGATCCAGAAATCTCATTGGTTGCACAGCACCACGTTGGCTCTTTGATCCGTATGGTACTCGTAAGTGTTACCCTGTGCGTTGAGCACGATCAAATAACCGGGGGTGATAACCTGAGCGTACATCATTCCCTCCTGGGGACAGCCCAGGCTGGTATCGGACCATTCCATCGGTTCGACCTTCTCCACGGTGATTTGATCAGCCGGAATGCCGGTCTGCTTGGCTAAGTCGGCTATAGCCGCGGCGAGCGCCGCTTCACTGCCGAGCACAGGCGGTGCTCCCTGAATAGCTGGAGCCAGGGCGGGTTGAGCTGCTGGGGGAGCAACCGGCGAAACCGGAGAATTTGGCTCGACAATTTCAGTCGGTAAGCCGGTCGCCGTGGGTTCCGGGGCTGACTCGATTTCGATAGGTAAATCGGTAGCGGGAGGTTCGGGTAGATTGGTGGGCGTAGCTTGAGCTTCAACTGTCATCGGTGGGATATCCTGGGGCATACCTGCCGAACCACAGGCTGCTGTGGCTAAGATCAGGCCAACCATCAGCGCAGCCAGATAGACTTTATAAATAAAGCGCATCATAAAAATTACCTCCAACCAAAATTTGCTGATTGTCTAGTATTTAGACGATGGTTGGAGCACAAAAGTTCCAAGAAGGTCAACCTAACCCAGCAGGCGGCTTTCGACTTCCGCTGGGGTCACCCCAACTACCACAACCATTTTCTCAGCCGAGGTCAGACCGGCGGCGATTTCTATTTTATCCCGTTCAATGGTGAGCTTTTGGGCCAGAAAATTAATCAGCGTATCATTGGCAATTCCACTGACGCTGGTCGAGATGAGCCGAATCTTTAAGGCATCCCCATGCTTCCCAACGACTTCATTTTTAACGGATTTGGGGACGACGTGGACGGCAAAGGCGGCGCCTTCTTCGGCTTTGGTGATCTTAAACTCTCGCATAGCCTTGTCTCCTAAGATATACGGTTAAACCAACATAGAAATCAGTATTTGTCTGAGAAAATCTAATAAAAGTAGAGCCACCAATGGGCTGAGGTCAATCATACCAATGGTAGTGTAGCGGCGCAATGGTTCCAGAATGGGGTCGGTCAGGGAGTAGAGCAACCGCACGGCCGGGTTGTAAGGGTCAATCCGAATATTGGCCATCGGCAGCCAGGAAAGCAAAACCCTGATGAGAATGGCCCACCACAATACCTGAAATACAATATTGATAGCCAACGCCAAAAACTCAGCCATTGTTATTGAGGCCTCCCAGGTAGCGAGATTTTTGATAAGCCGCCCAGATCGCCTTGGACAAAACGGTCCGGAATCCGCCTTTTTCAAGTTGGTAGAGCGCTTCAGCCGTCGTGCCGCCCGGCGAGGTGACCATATTCCGCAGCTCGGCTGGATGGCGCTGGCTGTCGCGGGCAAAAGCCACCGAGCCTTCGATGGTTTGGAGCACAAGCTGCTCGGAGACGCGGCGGGAAAAACCCATATGCACCCCGGCGTCAATCATGGCCTCCATAAACATAAACACATAAGCCGGCCCGGTGCCGGAAAGCGCCGTGGCCATATCCAGATAATCTTCATTATCGACGTAAAGCTCTTCGCCCAGGGCCGCCAGGATGGTTTTGGCCTGGTTATGCTGAACCTCGCTCACCTCTTCGGTACCAGTCCAAACCGACATGCCCTTGCCGACCCGGGCGGGTGTGTTGGGCATGACCCGCACCACACTGAAATGGTGCAACTTTTGGCTGATATTACCAATGGTGGCCCCGGCAATAATGGACAGAACCAGGGCGCGGCGCGGAATGTGAGCCCGCAACTCGGCGGCAACTTCAGCCAGGGTCTGGGGTTTGATGGACAACACAATGATTTCTTTTTCCTTGACCGCTTCCAGGTTATTTGCGGTCGTCTGGATGCCGTAACGCTCGGCCAATTTCTCCAATTGAGCCGGATAAGGGTCACTGGCCATAGTATTTTCCGGCTTGATCAACTCTTGTTTGGTCAATCCGGCGATCATGGCCGTCGCCATAGCCCCGCCGCCAATAAAGCAGATTTTAGTATCTTGCAACATGTCGTTTTTTGTAGGAGGAGTAGGGTGTAAAGAATAAGGAGTAAGGACTTACAACGCCCCCCTACTCCCTACTTCTTCCTCCTTACTCCGAGAACTACGCCCTTTCTCCAAATATGGCCCGACCGACTCGGACCATGGTCGCGCCTTCTTCAATAGCTACTTCAAAATCATCGGTCATGCCCATTGACAGATGAGTCCAATCAAATTGAGGTAGTTCAACCCGCAATCGTTCCCGTAAAGCGGCCAAACTTTGGAATGTCGGACGGGCCTCCTCCGGGTTGTCGAACCAGGGGGCCATGGTCATTAACCCGCGAATAGTCACTCGCTTAAGCTGGCCAAGCTGAATCACAGTTTCCAGAAAAGTTTTTAGCTGGGCCTTATCCTTTGACCACTGCGCCAACTCAAAACCGGATTTGCTTGCTTCGCCCGACACATTGCCTTGCAGCAAAACCTCTACCGGCGGACAATCGTCTCGCTGGCCCAGCCGGTCAATCCGCTGGGCCAGTTTGAGGCTATCGACCGAATGGATGAGCCGGTAAGTTCCGAGTACATCCTCCACCTGGCGGCTTTGTACATGGCCGATGAGATGCCAGGTTGGCGTTTCGCCGCCGGTTTCCTTCAGCCAGTCGGCCAGGCCGGCCGCTTTTGCTTTACCTTCGCCGGCCCGATTTTCACCAAAGTGACGCAGCCCGGCCTGATATGCCTCGACGACCGTCTCCAGGGGGTGCATTTTGGTGACGGCAATCAGGGTGATCTCCTCAGGCAAGCGTCCCGCCCGCTCTGCCGCGCGGTGGAGGCGCTGATAGACCGCTTCAATTTTGGTCGCAAGCTCGCTCACGCTGCGATACCTCGCCGCCCGATGATCACCCCAAAGCGCCCGGTACGGCCTCGCTCAGCCCGGTGGGAGAAGAATTGATCGGTGCGGCAGGCCGTGCACAACTCCGACTGAATGATGTGCTTCACCCCGGCTGCGGCCAATTGGCGGCGGTTGGCCTCCCACAAATCAAAGTGGGCACGATCAGCCCGGCCGTTGCGGCGGACAAACAGACTGGCCGAGTCGGCCAAGGTGCTGGCGGCTGCGTCGATCACTTCCGGGCCCACCTCATAACAGCACGGCCCAATCGCCGGACCGATCACCGCCATAATGTCTCCGGCTCGGCAATCAAACTGCTCAACCATGGCCCGCACGGTGGCTCCGGCAATATTGTACATCGTACCGCGCCAGCCGGCATGGGCCAGACCGACTGCCCCCCGTAGCGGGTCATAAAAGATGAGCGGGGTGCAGTCGCCGAAGCGCATGGAGAGATAAATATCGGGTGTGGCCGTAATAAGGCCATCAGCCTGGCCCATAACCCGCTGCCGGTTAGCCTGATTAATTGTTGAAACGTCGGCGCTGTGGATCAGATGGCAGGAAACAGTCTGATCGGGCCTAATATTGATCACCTGACAAACTTGCTCGTAATTTTTTTTTACCACCTGGGGATCATCCCCCACAGATAAACCTAAATTGAGTGTGTCAAAGGGTGCTTGACTGTATCCGCCCCGGCGCGTAAAGATGGCATGGGTTAAATCAGGATAAGCCTCAAAGGCAGAGACACGATACAGTAGGAGATTTTGGACCGAAACCGGATACACTTCCCTGGAAACTGCCGGCGTCATCATAAAATGAGTGTATCACATTCACCCATGAACGTCAATTTAATTTCAACCCCCATTATATCAAACTACACGACATAAGACAACGTGAAGCGCGATATGTGAAGGAGGACAATGGGCAAGAAACCTTCGTATAATCATAGGTATATTATTTCCACCCAGCCTAATTTTGAAATCCAGCAGCACCGGCCTAAAATCCAAAGCCGAGATTTCTAAATTTTAATATCGGAAACCGAGACTCTTATGGCTGAATATAAAGAATTTCACGGTCACGTTTTTTATCGACGCATGAGCCACGCCCGGCCCATGCTGTCACACGGCGAGGGTATCTACCTGTTTGATACCGAGGGCAAGCGTTATTTTGACGCTTCAGGCGGGCCAGTTTTGATCAATATCGGCTATGGCGTGCCCGAGGTCATTCGGGCTATGACCGACCAGGCTACCGCCGCGGCCTACTTGCACGCCACCATGTTCACCAGCCAACCCCTGGAAGAGTACAGCGCCGCCCTGGCCGAGGTAATCCCGCTGGAAAATCCCCGCTTCTTTTACCTGGGCAGCGGCTCCGAGGCGGTGGAAACGGCGATTAAATTTGCCCGGCAGGTCCAGGCTGACCGGGGTGAGGCCAACCGCTATGTGGTTATCTCGCGCTGGCAGAGCTATCATGGTACCACGTTAGGGGCGCTGACTGTGAGCGGCCGACCTTCACTGCGCCAGCTTTATCAGCCGATGATTCCCCAAACACCTCACATCGACCCCCCTTATTGTTATCGCTGCCCGTATAATCTTTCTTATCCTACGTGTGGCGTACGCTGCGCTCATGCGCTGGAAGATGCTATTAAACTCAATGGCCAAGAAACTATCGCTGCCTTCATTGCCGAACCTCTGAGTGGCGCTACCCTGGCTGCAGCCGTACCACCGACGGAGTATTGGCCGCTCATCCGAGAGATTTGTGACCGATACGGAATTTTACTCATCGCCGACGAGGTGATGACCGGCTTTGGCCGCACCGGCCGCTGGTTTGCCATGGAGCAGTGGAATGTCGAGCCGGACATTATGACGATGGCCAAAGGGGCCGGGGGCGGTTATTTCCCGCTCTCCATCACCGCCGTCAAAACCGAGGATGTCAAAACGATCCGCGCCGGGCACGGCGATTTTGCGCATGGCGGCACGTTCTCCCACCACCCTATCGGCGCGGCGGTGGGTCTGGCCGTGTTGCGCTATATTCAAGAGCACAATTTGGTCGAAAGAGCGCGGATTCAGGGAGAAAAGCTGGGGCAGAAACTGCGGGCCGCTTTTGGCGACCACCCCCACGTGGGCGACATTCGCGGCCAGGGTTTGATGTGGGGGCTGGAATTTGTAGCCGACCGGGCGAGCAAAGAATCGTTCCCGGCCAAAAACGGTTTGGCCAGAAAACTCGGCGATGCCGCCTTTGAGCGCGGCTTGATCGTCTATCCCGTCAGCGGCAATGTTGACGGCCTGCGCGGCGACCAGGTGATGGTCGCTCCACCTTTTATTGTGACGGATGAGCAGTTGGATCAGATTGTGGGCTTGTTAGCGGAGGCAATTGAGGCGGTCGTAGGGGAGGTAAGATAGCCTTATCCTTCCTCCCTATTTCAGGGCAAAGCTGCTACCACCAAATCGCCCATTTCCTCTGTCCCTACGGTTGGCTGATCTGGCCCGGCCAAATCCGGCGAGCGATGCCCGGCGGCCAGCACAGCGTCCACTGCAGCCTCAACTGCAGCAGCTTCTTTAGATAGACCCAGCGAAGTGCGCAGCAGCATGGCCACGCTCAAAATAGTCGCCAGGGGGTTGGCGATGCCTTTGCCGGCGATGTCGGGAGCGGAACCGTGGATCGGCTCGTACAGGCCAAATTGACCGCCTGCGCTTGTCTTTTTCTCCCCCAGCGAGGCTGAGGGCAGCATGCCCATCGAGCCGGCCAACATGCTGGCTTCGTCGCTCAAAATGTCGCCAAACATATTCTCGGTGGCGATCACGTCAAAATCGGCCGGGCGGCGGATCAGGTACATGGAGCAGGCATCGACCAAAATATCCTCGTATTCAACATCGGCATATTCGGCAGCGACTTCGTGAGCTACTTCGCGCCAGAGGCGGCTGGAGGCCAGTACGTTGGCCTTGTCTACTGAGGTGATTTTTTTGCGCCGCTGCCGGGCCAAATCAAAAGAGATGCGCATCAGCCGCCCGATTTCGGCCTCGGTGTAGTACATCGTGTCTACCGCCGCCCGACCCTGGGTGTTGTCTTGCCGGCCCTGCGGCTGGCCGAAATAGAGGCCGCCGGTCAACTCACGCACAATCACCAGGTCAACTTTTTCAATCACCTCTCGTTTAAGAGTGGAGGCTTCGGCCAGGGCAGGATAAATTTTAACGGGGCGAATGTTGGCAAACAAGCCCAACTCTTTGCGCAATTTGAGCAAGCCCTGTTCGGGGCGCACGGGCGCTTTAGGGTCGCTCCATTTGGGGCCACCGACCGCGCCCAGCAGCACTGCGTCGGCCTGGTGGCAGGCGGCCAGGGACTCGTCGGGCAGCGGGTTGCCGGTTTGGTCAATGGCCATACCACCGGCTAGGGCCTCGGTAAACTGAAAGCTATGCCCAAACTTTATCCCAATGGCTTTGAGAACCTTGACTCCCTCAGCGACCACTTCTGGGCCGATGCCGTCGCCAGGAAGGAGGGTGATTTTGGCTTGCATGTTTTTTCCTTTAGTTTGTAATGATTTTTATGACCCGGTGCAGGTGCAATAATTTAGGGTAGAACGACAGTGAAATCATCAAACCTGGCGTAGATATCATCATCCTTACTGGTGCGGGCGTAAATCCCCGTACCCTGTCCGGTGAGCTGAGAACCATCATTATAAGTAGAACCCAATTGGGTCCCATTGATGAAAACAGATATGTCACCGTTGCTGATGTGTCTGATTTCCAAGATATTTGAAGCAGAATTTCGGTTAATGGCTGACTCACAACCTCCACTTCGTTTTGTGGATGAGTCACCATCACGCCGGCGGATTAACTTCCAACTACAATCATCATAGGGCTTAACCTCAAAAGCATAGTAATTGTCAGATCCGCTGCCGTTGATGTAAATAGCTACGGTAAAGTTACTGCTGCCGCTATCACGACGCGCTTTCACTTTGAAGGTGCCATAGGTTCGTTCGGCTGCTCCTGGAGCAGGGCCAAAACAATCTTCATCTTTTGTCTTGGCCTTAATTTCATATTCGTCATTGACGTAAGACCGGTCGCAATCGCTATCGTCTGCCGTGGGCCAGTTCTTGTCACCGGAAAAGTTATCGAAAAACACAATTGGGTTTGGCGTAGGAGTTGGTTCTTTACGGATGATAGGCAAAAAGAGGCAGGTGCCCGTCCCAAGCACATTTACTTGGCCGCCAGCGCTGTTATTAGTTAAGTTAGAGTCTTCCGAGCTGGTAAAAGGGACGGCGCTGGCCGTATAAGTGGCTATCGTATTACAAGTAGAATTGATACTGCCTTGTACGGTAAATTGGATAAAATTACCGCTTGCAATTTGATTAGTTATCAACCAGGTGGGCGGATTGAGACCGTTACTGATAGCATTAACACTGCCAAAATTGAAGGTCTCGCCAGTCATACCCCCAGGTAAACTTCGAGAAAAGAGAATGTATTGAGCCGTATTGGGGCCGAGATTAGTAATCCTTACGGTAAATGTTGCTGTTCCGCCGGAGGGGATACTGGCCGAGCTAGGAGTAACTGTAACTTGCAAATCATAAGGTCCGGCGGCCGCCTGGATGTCCTCCAATGACAGCCCGAACGCCGCTAACTTTTCCTTGCTAAAGGTATTGCGGGCAGCCTGAGCGTTGACCAATGGCTCTTGGGCGGCGGCTATTTGAGGTTGCATGTTGGTTCCAACCAAAATGGATAAGCCAATCAAGAGTGCTGTAGCTACCAATAGAATAGCCAGAATTTGGACATTAGTTTTTATTGTTTGGTACATGGTTAGGTTACTTCTTTCCCAGAAAATTTCCGGTTAAACAATGTGATTAAGCCGGACAATTTTAAATGTTTAGGCCAAGTTTTACAAATTGACGGCGACTCTATCTTAGCATAGGGCTTCAACAACATTATGATAGGATTCCGACGATTAGGCCACTTTTGCCCGACGATAAAACCAACTCATTTCTTCAACCTTTGCTGTAATAGTCAAAACCGCTTGTATCTCGACCTCGGTCTTTTTAGCTAATTATCATTTTGTGCTATAATTTTTATGCTCTGCTACTAAACGGGGCGAAAGGGAAATTAAAATGCGCGCCATAGTTATCTCTTTGGTAAAATTTACCGTTTTAGCGGCGTTGTTTGGGCCTGTTTTTGCTTTCTTCATCCTCTTTTTCTTATCGCTTGCCTCACCTATTTTTTGGATCATCCTGGCTGTCGCTGTGATAGCCATCGCAGTCATAGCTTTGGTCATTTTCTCGATTGTGGGGGCAGGCAAACTGGCCCAGGCGCTTCAAGAGTCATCCCTGCCCCGTTCGGTTGCCCGGTCTGTAGGGGAATCGCGTCATTATGGGCGACGTATCATGCAGGTAGCCCAACAATATCCGCCTGGCCCTATGCGAGATCGTTTGAATTTAACCCTCAGGCCGGTCGGTCGTTGGTTGGATAATTTGACTCGCCTGGAGCAAGGGTTAGGGAAGTTGTACAGCCAGCGCAACTTGGACCGCGAACTACGCCAGGTAGCCTTTGAAATTGACGACCTGCGGCGGCGTTCCCTCACCGGGGCCGACGCTGAGGCCAAATATCTGCGCGAGTTGATGCAGAGCAAAAAGCAGCATCAAGCCGCTCTAAAAGAGTTAAAAACCTTCCAAACTCAGGCCGAGTTAAAAATCCACAAGATTGCCAGCGATTTGGCCACCACCCACGCCGAAATGCTGCTGATCGTAGCCAGAGGCGACTTTAACGATAATCGTTTCCAGCGCCTGGATGAAAACTTACAAGAGCACCTGGCTGGGCTGCGCGACATGCTGGCCGCGATGGATGAACTCGGTTATAGCCGTGCGGTGAGTTGAGCCATTAACCTTTGACGTTCAAGCGTTGAACGTTATCCAAGATTTTTTCGGCCACCTCTAATTTGCTCAGCAAAGGCAACGCTTCAATCGAACCGTCTGCTGCCAGCAGCGTCACTCGATTGGTGTCTACGGCGAAACCCGCGTCGCTGGCCGTAACATCGTTGGCGGCGATTAAATCCAGCTTTTTGCGTTCCAGTTTACCTCTGGCATTGGTCAGCAAATCCTCGGTTTCGGCGGCAAAACCTACGGTCAGGCGCGGCCCGCGCCCCGCCGCTTTCTGGGCCGCCACCTCAGCCAGAATGTCCGGATTGCGTACCATCTCTAACCTCAATCCTCCGGCGTCTCCCTTTTTCTTTATTTTCTGCTCGGCTACGGTTTTAGGCCGAAAATCGGCCACGGCGGCGGCCATCACTAGCAGGTCGGCCTGACGCGTCGTCTCCAGCACTGCGGCCAGCATTTGTGCCGCCGAGTCCAAGTGGATCACTTCTATTCCAAACGGATCAGGCAGGGCTGCTGTGGTAATGAGCGTTACCCTTGCGCCCCGGTCACGGGCGGCTGTCGCCAGGGCATAACCCATTTTGCCGCTGGAATGGTTGCTGACAAAGCGGACCGGATCAATCGCTTCGCGCGTACCGCCGGCCGTGACCGCCACCCGCCAGCCGGCCAAATCCCCCCGGCGACCCAACACCACACGCGCCGCGCTGACAATCTCCTCCGGCTCGACCAGCCGCCCCTGCCCCATGGCCCCCGAAGCCAGCCGTCCTTCCGCCGGCCCGACGACTGTTGCGCCCCAGGCCCGCAGCTTTTCCATATTGGCCTGGGTGGCCGGGTGCCGCCACATGTCGGTTTCCATAGCCGGAGCCAGTAGCAGCGGTGCGGGCGTCGCCAGGGCGATGGCCGAGAGCAAGTCGTCGGCCAGGCCGTTGGCCAGCTTGGCCAGAGTGTGGGCGGTGGCCGGAGCAATCAACAGCAAATCGGCGGCATCGGCCAGGGCGATATGGGGAATGTTCTCGCCGGCGGGAATGTCGAACATATCGGTGTAGACCGGGCGATGCGTCAGCGCCTGAAAGGTCAGCGGTGCAATGAATTTTTGCGCTGCTTCGGTCATCACCACATCAACGCTTGCCCCACCCTGCACCAGTTGACTGCACACCCCCGCCGCTTTATAAGCGGCAATCCCACCGGTGACGCCGAGGATGATTTGTTTGTTTTGAAGAACTTTGACAGTTGTTGACATATTAGACCTGTATGGTATGTTCCATAGTCTTCTGCGACCCTACGACTTGCGACCTTGCTACTGATTCATTTCCCAAATCAGTCGCAGCCCCTCCAGGGTGAGCCAGGGGTTGACCACCTCGATCACCGTCGTTTCGCGGGCGATGGTTTCGGCCAGGCCGCCGGTGCCGATGACTCGCATATTTTGGCCCAACTCAGCCCTGAAACGAGTCACCATGCCCTCAACCAGGCCGACATAACCGAAAATTAGCCCACTTTGCATGGCATGGACGGTATTGGTGCCGACAGCCTTCGGCGGGCGGACCAGATCAATCCGGGGCAATTTGGAGGTGCGGCTAAACAGGGCCTCGGCGGCAATGCCAATGCCCGGCGCAATGGCCCCACCCAGGTACTCTCCTTTTTCCGACACGGCGTCAAAGGTTGTGGCCGTGCCAAAATCAACGATACAGGCCGGACCGCCGTACAACTTAAAGGCCGCGGCCGCGTCCACAATTCGATCCGCGCCCACGTCGCGCGGGCTGTCATACCGTATCTGCACTCCGGTCTTGACCCCCGCTCCAACCACCAGCGGCGTCTGCTTGATAAATCGCTCCACTATCTCCTCAAACACGTGGGTTAGCGGCGGGACCACGCTGGCCATAGCCACCCCTTTGATCTGCTGGAAATTCAGCCCCTCGTGACGCATCAAGCCGAGCATGATGATGCCGTATTCGTCCGGCATGCGGTCATGATCGGTTTTCATGCGCCAATGGTATTGCAACTCCTGGCTATCATTGTAGACGCCAAAGGTAATGTTAGTATTGCCGATGTCTATTGTTAATAACATAGACGCCTCTTTTTGGAACGTTACAGCGTTTGAAAGTTAAAGATTGGAACGTTCAACTACGTGAAAACGCTGTCCCAATTCTACCCCACGCTATGCGTATGAACAAGTCCAATTCGAGTTATTAGACCCAGAGGGCGTCAGCCGAATTTGACATTTTACGCTCAACGTTTTACGCTTCATCCCTCACACCTTCTGAGTTACAAAGGAGCATTCAATGGCTGAAAATCAACCTACCCTGGAGGAGTGGCGGCTGCTGCACGAAGCCTGGGGGCGGCTCAAGGAAATCGCACCCTGGGAGTGGATGGACGAAACCAGTATTTTTGGGGTGCAAGACCCAAAAACGAATCAATTGGGTTTTGTCAGCGTGATGGGCAAGCTGGGCGAGCACTATGCTATCGCCTTATATTTGGGTCAGGAGGGATTATACGGCTTTCATGCTTTGGAACAGGCCGGCCCGGACATGACGCCGGAGGATGTGCTGAATGTGCCGCAACTACAAGCTTCTTTTGAAGATCGGGAGATGCTGCACGAGCGCGACCGGGCGCTGATCAAACGGTTGGGGCTGAAATTCCGGGGGCGACAGGCCTGGCCCATGTTTCGCAGCTATCGGCCTGGCTTCGCGCCCTGGTTTTTAGAGGCCGCCGAAGTGCGTTTTTTGACTCACGCCCTGGAGCAGGCCCAAGATGTGGTCCTACGCTTTCGTGATAACTGGACAATTTTGCCGACGCGCGGACAGCATTACCTGGTGCGGGTAGCCCGAAAAGACAAAGGTAACCTCATCTGGGAAGACCGACATATGCCGGTAGCTCCACCCGAACCGACCTCCATTCAATTGCGGATGGATATGGAAACCCTGGCCGCGCTCAAAAACCGGCCTGGCGGCAAGTTTACTCTGGAGATGGATTTATTTATGCTCCCCTCAACCGTGCGCGATGCCGGCGACCGGCCCTACTATCCTTACTCTCTGATGACCGTAGATAAACAGAGTGGGATGATCCTCGGCCAGGATTTGCTCCAACCGCTGCCATCGCTGCTTGAGATGTACGGCCAGATTCCTCTCCACGTGGTCTATCAACTGGCCCGGCTCGGCAGCCGGCCCAAAGAAATCCGCGTTCGTTCACCGCTGCTGCATCAGTTGCTAACCGTCCTGGCGGAGGAGTTGGGCTTTAAACTCAAGTCCACCAACCGCCTGTCCCGCCTCGACTCGGCCAGGAATGAACTATTTCGGTTTTTAATGAGGTGAGGTTTTTTTTCGCCTCAATAAGGCCAGCCGCAGCCGCCGTAGGCCCTTTTCTATTTTTCCGGCCAACCATTCCGGCTGCGGGTGGGGCAGGAGAGGCCACGGTTCCAGGCCCAGACTGCCCAAGACTGCATTGGCCGCCGCGATGCCGGTGGTGGCGGCTCGCTCCAAATATAGCGCCGGGGCAGGATGATAGACCCAATCGCCGCAGGCAAACAGGCCGGGCCAAGGCGTCTCGATACCCAGGTGCTCCCCCCGCTCGCCGACACTGAAGAGGGTGTGGGTCGCTTCGTTACGTAGCAAAATCGAATGGAGCAATTTGCCCCGCAACTCCGGAAAGGCGCGATAGGTGTCAATCAGCACCCTGGCCAGCAGCGACGCGTCGGGCTGGACCAGCAATTCCGGCGGGCCGTAAATGTGCATTTCGATGGCGCTGCCGCCGGTGGCCCGACTCCATTCCATGTAAGCCGTTTGCAGCCGGTCCAGCCAAAAAAAATTATCCATCACAAAGTCGCCGGTGTAGATGCCGGCCTCGGCGACGGGTCTGGGCTTGACCTTGAACCACAGCCGGATGATGGCCGTCGGCACGCCGGCGGGAAAACGCAATCCGGCGGCGGCTTCGGCGGTAGCGGGACTCTCCTGGAGCAATTTTCTGGCTGCCGGAGCATCTACAGCTAAAATGACTCGCTCAACCTCAATGGTTTGGGTTTGGCCGTCGGCCTGATATGTTACCTCCCAGCTTCGCCCGTTGCCAGAGAATTCAGAATCGAGTCTGGACTCCGGCTCCCCGGCCAATTCCAAGCCTAATACCCGTGTCCCCAAGCGAATCTCACTGCCCAACTGTCGAGCCACCGCCGCCAACGGTTCAGAAACGCATTCGCCGCCGGAGCCGGGCAGGTAGGAGAAAGCCCAGGCGTCGCGGCGGAGCAGGGTGTAGAACCGCAAAAAGGCGATAAAGCCAGAGGCGGGCACATCCTTTGGCTGGGCAGCCAGGGCGCTGCGGACTAACCCGGCAAAGAAGCTGGCCAGCGTTGGCGACCAGCCTGCGGTGAAATCGGCCAGGGACATGCCCTGCAGCGATTTCTGCTCGGCGATTGGGTCAATGGCCATGGCCGACATCAGACCGCCGAATACTCGAAACATCGAGGCCAGGTCGCGCAGGGTCAGGATGTTGAGAAAGCGAGAGCGCAGAAACAGGTGCAGGTAGTGGAAAGGCGCGGGTACGAGGCTGTAGCGAATGGCGCTGCCGATGGCGGCTTTGCGGATTGTTGCGCCGCGGCCAAAAATCCAGGTTTCCTCACGGGCCGGCACAAACACGGGCCGAATGTCGTGCCGGGCCAGAGCGGCCTGAAAGTTGCGATAGGGCGACCAGATGCCATGCACGCCGTGTTCGCCGGGAAAGGACCAGGTCTGGCCCTGGTGTTCAATTTTTACCGCCGCCGCCTCCTTGAGCCGCCCGCCCAACCACTCTGGGTCGGCTTCCAGAAGTAGCGGCTTGAGACCCCGCTCGGCCAGATGGACCGCCGCCATCAGCCCGGCAATACCGCCGCCGATGATGAGGGGCGAGGCAGCAGCGAGACGAGGCGGGGCCGGATGGGGGTTTTCCATGATCGAAATCCAAAAGCGTCAAACGTGGCCGGGTTTGGCTTTATAGCTCCGGCTGCTCAAGTCGTCAACCTGGGGCAAAAGTATGTATTTTGCCCTGGCGGGAGGGGCGAAAGGTTAATAGCTCTTGCCACAACGATAAGGGCCGGGCCTGCATTAAGGATGGCTCAGCGTAGCACTGCTGGAAGCAACTGGCGCAGGATTGCGGGGGTGGCCCAAATTTGTCCACCGCTATAGCCAGGGCTTCTTGCCAGGAGTCGACGCGGGTCAGGTTACAGGGGCGGCCGCCGTGAGCAGTCTGGCTGCGTTCGATGGGCCGGCAGGGATAAATCAGGTCGCCGTTGGGCCAGATCCGGGGGACGAGCGTGGGATAGCAGCGGTAAGGTTGGAAATCACGCGCCAATTTTAGATAGGCCAGGCTGCCCAGGATTTTCAAGCCCCGCTTTTTGTAACTTATCACTTTGTCGACAAAGACCCGATATGTATCGGCTACCATTAACTCAAAGCGCGGCCAGTTGTTGAAGGATTGGGGGGAGAAGGCAAAGGCGATGTTGTGCTCGACGCAAAAATCCAAAACTTTATCGGCCCCGGCTAGCGTTTCAGGCGTAATCACACAATTGGCGACCAGTTCAAACCGGGCCTGGGTTTGGTACTGGGCCACCTCGGTGATTGTATTGATAATCGTTTGAGCTGCCCGGTCATCCAAACCAATTGTTTGGCCCCAGCCAAGCGCATCCAGCGAGTCCAGACTGATGACCAGCCGGTCGAGGCAGGCTAGCAACTCGATGTGTTTGGACAGCAGCAGGCCGTTGGTCAGCAGGGTTAGATGTTGAAAGCGATGCTTGCTTTTGGCCTGGGCGACTAAGGTATCAACGTGAGGATAGAGGAGAGGCTCACCGCCGGTCAGAATCAGGTTAGCTGTGGCCTGCCGCAGAATGGTCAAAACCTGGTCAGCCTGAGCCAAAGGCAACGTGCCCAACTCGGCTAGCTCATCATTGGCCCGGCGAGCGCCGTAATCCTCACAATAGACGCAGTTGAGATTGCAGCGTCCGGTTAAATGGAAGACCGCCACCAGCGGGTGCAGGACATGCTGACCCCGGGCCAGGTTAATTAGGTTGAGTAGATAATTAGACATGCCTCACCCCAAGCTGATAACCGTGAATTTGGCTCCAATTCAATGTCATTAAGTTAGCGTAGTTTAGCCCCTTGTGGGCGGGCAGAGCCGAAGGCCCCCTAGCGGCAAGGCCCTATGCTAGGCCTTAACTTAATGACATTGGGCTCCAATTCCAATTCGCGGGTCTCACTGTGCTCAATTTTAGCATAGGTTAGGACTTGGGGCGAGTCATCCTTGTTATCATTTCAGAATTAGCGGCAGGTGAGTCCGCGTCCCACCAATCAACAGACCAACAGTGGTGGTTCGGGTAATACCGCCGCCGGTGGCGATAACTGGAAAGTTATACCATTGTCCGGGCAAGGATGGACCGGGTACATTATCCGTTATGTTCAGCGTGACCTGATATGGTGGGGTAAAGGTTGAAGTGCTTGGATTTAAACCCAACTTTGCCGGGGCCGGGTTGGTGATGTTCAGGGTGACAGAGCCGGTGAAAATATCATTACCTTGCACCTTAAGTGTATAAGTGGTCGAGCCGCCAGGGTCAATAGCTCGAGTGGATGGTTTGGCGCTTAGACTGAAAGCATCATCTACTGGCGAGACGCCGATTCGCTTGAAACTACCTCGCCCGGTGCCCCACAAAATACGCGCGTTGGCCGTGCCCGGCAAATCGTAAGCGACCACGCCACTGGCAACCGTCCCGATAACCAATTCCATGTCGGCATCGGTGTCAATGTTGGCCATGGTCGGCGCGCCCAGGCCGCCGTTCCAGTCGTCGCCGCGAGGGGCGGGTAGATTCAGGACGTGGAGTTGGTTGCCCAGGTAGTCAAGGATGTGCAACTGCCCAATCCGATTACCGCCGTTCTGCGGCCACGAAGTAAAGATGACCTCGGCATGACCGTCGCCCGTGTTGTCCAAATCGACCACAATTGGCTCGGAGGCAAAGCGGTAGCCGCTGCCGGGCACAATGTCGAAGGGCCAGTTGCCGTGCTCGGTTTTGTCCAGCCAATAGGCGTGCCGCCGGCCATCGTAAGAAGGATAGAGAATCTCTTTGCGACCATCGCCGTCCAGGTCGGCCACGACGGCGTTGGTCACGCTGTTTTGGATGACATTATAATCCTCAGAGAGCGGGCCGCTGCCGGGTTCAGCGGCGGGAATAACCGTCCAATCGAAGCCGCTGCCGCTCCAGCGAGTGCGGTCGAGCTTTAAAATCCAGGGCAAATGGTACATGTCGCCGTCCGGGTCGCCGATGGCGCAGTTGTAGACATCCCCGACGACGATGATTTCCAGGGTGCCATCGCCATCCACATCGGCGATGGCCGGGGCGCTGTTGGCAAAGTTGGGTCGGTGTTCGCTGCCGCAGTTGGCGTAGCCGCGCAAATCGGCGGCCTGGTCCACGTGCACGCCGACCTGGCTCCAGACGGTGCGCGGGTTGTAAACGCTGTTGACCGGCAGTTGGTTGCCGCTGCGGTCCAGCGCGGTGATGTAGTGGGTGTCGGTGGGACCGATGATCTCCTTGAAACCGTCGTTGTTCAAATCGGCCAGGGTGACATTCTCATTGTACATGCCCCAGCCGTAGCCCAATTCACCATCGCGCCGGGCCGGCCAGCCGGAGCGGACCGAGCCATTGGCCTCAAAGACATTGAGTTGTTTGGTTGCGCCACCGCTAGCCCGGCCCACAATGACTTCCAATTGACCATCCGTCTCCAAATCCTCGACGGCCAGAGTGCGGACTTCGCCGCCGCCAAAGGGATTGCGGGTCCACTCTACCCCGCCGGCGTGATTGTAGACCGTAACCTGATCGCCACTTCGCCCGACGATGATTTCCAGGTCGTCGTCGCCGGTCAAATCGGCCACGGCGATACCGGGCCAGACGCGGCTGCCGTTACTACCGCGCCATTGTAGGCTACCATTCAAACCATCCAGGGCGACGACATCATACGAACCCCAAATCACTTCGGCTTGCGGGTCGCCGTCGAGATTGGCTACGGCGGGCGAGGCGTACCAGCCGGTCTGGCACCATGAGCTGAAACAGCCGCCATAGGCCCATTTGAGTACAGGCGCGTTTACGGCGCTGAGGGGGGTGGCTTGAGTCGAAGCGGGGAATCCGCCCAGTAGCAGGAGAGTCAGTCCTACAGCGATAAAGAAATAGGCGCGTGGTTTCATAGGTGATTGTTCCTTTCGGTTAGGGAAACGCATACAGGTTTTGGGATAGGTTTTTAACCAAGAGCTTGCGGTTGGGATTTTTTGACATTGATAAAATCTTTGAGGCTGCTGGTGGAATAATCTTGAATTTGCGAGGTCACGCTTAATTTATTTCAAAATCACCGGCAAGTAGGCCCGCGCCCCACCGACCAGCAGGCTGACCGTGGCTGTCCGGGTGAAGCCGCCGCCGGTAGCCGTGACCAGCAAGTTATGCCAGACGCCGGGGATGAGGGGACTGATGACATGGGTGTCGGTCAGGGTCAGGGTAGCCGGGCCGGGTGGGGTTAAGCTGCCGGGTGACAGGCTTACCTGGAGATTGGGCGGTGGACTGCCGGTTGTCAGGCTGACGGTAGAGGTGAAATTACCGGCAACTGTCAGATTCAATAGATAGGTAGCGCTGCCGCCCGGTTGGATACTTCGGAACGAAGGTGCAGCGCCGAGGGAAAACCCTTGCACCTGCCCGGAATTTGAGCTGACGATCAACGAGGACACATCCACCGCCTCAAAATCTGAGCCGACGACCGCGTCCAACTCGTGCAGCACGTCGTTATCCCAGTTCGGGTTGGGCGCACCGGAAATGTACCAGGCCGAGCCGTTGTCGGCCAGGATCATGCCATATTTTTTGAGGGCGATCAGAATCACCTGGGCGTCGTGAGAATAGCCGGAAACATTGAAGTTAGCCCGCAAGCGAAAGCGCTGGCCCATTGGCGGATATTGCGAGCCGGTTAAATCGGAAGCGTTGTGGCGGGCGGGCCAGATGTGAGCCTTGCGAGTTTGCGGAACGGTGAAACGGAGAGCGTGGTTGATTTCACCGGCGGCTACTTCTTCATATCGTACCAGGCCGGGCAAAATGGGTAGACCGGCGGCGTCGGCGGAAGTCCAGGTATCGGGCCGGAGGGGAGCATTGGAATTCAAGTCATACTTGGCCGCCGACTCGGCGTTCCAACTGCTGCCGCTGCCGTTGCGGAAAGCCCGGTAGAGTTCGTATAACTTGCACTCACCCTGCCGCACGACTAAAACGTGGCGGTCGCCGTCCGTGTTGGGTGCGCCTTCAATCGGGGCGTCAGGGGGGATAGGGTACGGGCCGGGATCACTCTCGCTGGCGTAGGGAGAAATATTGATGGGCACAAGGGCTTGATTATTCGGAACGACGATAAAAGGAATGCCTATAGGGGCGCCGTCCCAGGTGCCGGAACCAAAATCAGCATGAACGTGGCGGGTCGCACCGATGGTGGTGATATAAGCCGTCGAGTTAGAGTCCAGCGGCAAGTTATCAACCGGGGTGTTCCAGATATTGTCGGCGGGGAAAACAGGGCAGCCGCCCAGGGTTGGGGCTGATTGCGCTTGAAGTGGTTCATCGGCGCGGCTGGGGACGGCGTACAGACTTAAGCCGGCCAGGGTCAGCCATAAGCTAAGGACGAGGCGCAGTCGAAGCTTCATGAGTTTTTAATCCCTCCCTTAGACCGGAAATGGTTTCGTTTAAACGTCTGACAACTCAGGTGAAAGGATACGGTCTGGCTGGAAGGAAAATAGTTTGCCGAGGCGTGTTCAGGAATCGGACACGGCTTCCTCGCCTACAATCATATTGTCAATCAGGCGCACCTCCTCCACAAAGACTGCCAGCGAGAGGAGCGCCCGCCCTTCGATTAGGTCCAGTTCGGCCAGAGTGTCGGGGTGGGCCACGCTGACATAATCCAGACGAGCCAGAGGAGTCGTCTCGATCACGGCCCGCATGGCAGCGCGGAGGGACCCGGCGCTGCGCTGGCCTTGCTCAAAGGCAGTTTTGGCCGCCAGCAGCGCCCGGTAGAGACACGTCGCGGACTGCCGGGCCGCCGGAGACAGCCGGGCGTTGCGCGAACTCATGGCCAGCCCGTCGGCCTCTCGGGTCGTCGGGCAGACGATAAGCTCCAGGTTAAAGTTTAGGTCTTGGGCCATGCGCTTGATGACGACGACTTGCTGGGCGTCTTTCTGCCCAAAGTAGGCCCGCTGCGGCTGGAATACGTTGAACAGCTTGGTCACGACAGTCGCCACACCCCGAAAATGACCGGGTCGGGCTGCGCCTTCCAGCGGGCGAGTGACCTCCTCCACCTCGACATAGGTTTGGTAGCCGGGGGGATAGACCAGCTCCGGCGTGGGCGTCCAGACCAAATCCACGCCTGCTTCTCTCAGTAAAGCCAAATCACGCTCCATATCGCGTGGATAGGCCATCAGGTCGTTCGGGTTGTTGAATTGAGTAGGATTGACAAAAATACTGACCCCTACCCGGTCGTTCTCCTGGCGGGCGCGGCGGGCCAGATTCAAGTGACCCTCGTGTAAATAGCCCATTGTCGGCACCAGGCCCCAGCTTAAGAAGGGATCAGCCCAGCGATACTTACGAATATCAGTAATCTCGACCAAAACTTTCACAACCTACCTCATTAGCGCATTTGGGGTTAACCTATTCAAGGCGGCAAAGTTCAACAAGCGCCCTTCTTCTTTGGCTTTGACCAAATCCAGCAAGAGCTGATTGACCGGCGTAGGGATACCCAGCCGTTTCCCAAAGCGAACCACTGCCCCGGAGATGGCCTCGATCTCGGTGGGCGCGTGACGGCTGACATCTTGTAGCATAGAGGAGCGATTGCTAGCCGTGGCCTGGGAGACTTCGGCGGCGCGGCGGGCGGCATCGGCATAAGGCAGGTGGATGCCCTGAGCCGCGGCAATGCGGGCTACCTCGTTAGCCGCCGCCGACATGACCTCCTGCCAGTTTTCATTTTCAGCTAGCGCGCCATTGGGAACTTCCAACAGGGCGGTCAGAGGATTGATCCCGGCATTGATGGCCAGTTTGCCCCAAACCAGGCTGTCGGCGTTGTCTACCAGGCTTGTTTCCAATCCGGCCGTATTGAACAGGGCAACTATTTCGGCCAACTGTTTCTCCCGGCCAGGCAGCCGGGCCAGGTGGGTTGGTCCCTGACCGGCATGATAGAGCTGACCGGGGGCCAGCATGGTCGCGCCCTGGGCCGTGATGCCCAGGCCAGCCCGCTGTGGCCCGACCGCCTCGGCCACCAGCTCCAGGTTGCCCAACCCGTTTTGCAGGGTAATGGCCAGGCCATCGGGTTTTAACACCTGAGCAGCCTGGCCCGCAGCGCGAGCAGTTTGATGACTTTTGACCAGAATTAGGGCCAAATCGGCGGGCGGAACTTCGGCCAAATTGTTGGTCAGGCGCAGGGTATGACGGGTTTGCTGGCCGTCGGGATAGGTGAGGGTCAGACCCTCACGGCGGACGGTTTCAAGCTGCTCCGCCCAGTTGCCGATGAGGGTCACCTGGGCCAACTCATGGAGACGGCTGCCAAACAGGGACCCCATCGCCCCCACGCCAAAAATGGCGATGTTTAAAGTCGACTTCTTGGTCATGCTTGACCTCCATACAGCAAAAGGTTTAGTTCATCTTCGTTAATGCTGAAACTGTGGGCGGGGCTGGGAAACTCCCGCGCTTCCACTTCGGCCCGATATTGCCGGAAGGCGGCCAGAATTGGCTCGCGCAGTTCGGCGTAGCGTTTGATAAATTTGGGGGTAAAGCGGTCGAACAAGCCCAATATATCGTGAAAGACAAGGACCTGCCCATCACAATCGGGACCGGCGCCGATCCCAATGGTCGGGATGGTCAGTTTTTGGCTGATCATTTTGGCCACCGGGGCGGGGATGGCTTCTAAGACAACGGCGAAACAGCCAGCTTCTTCCAGGATCAGCGCATCTTCCAACAAGTGTTGGGCGGCGGCGGCGGTTTTGCCCTGCACTTTGAAGCCGCCCAGTTTGGTGGCCGTTTGCGGGGTCAGCCCGATGTGGCCCATGACCGGAATACCCGCAGCGACGATGGCCCGGATAGCGTCGGCTACTTCACGCCCGCCTTCCAATTTGATGGCGTCCATGTTGCCCTCTTTCAAAAAGCGGCCGGCGTTGCGAATGGCTTCGCTGCGTTCCACTTGATAAGACATAAAGGGCATATCGCCGATCAAAAAGGCCCGCTTGGTCCCGCGGGCGACGGCTTTGCAGTGATGCAGCATTTCATCCACCGTCACCGAAACGGTGTTGGGATGTCCCAGGACGGTCATGGCCAGGGAGTCGCCTACCAGGATGAGATCAATCCCGGCTTCGTCTACCAGCAGCGCCCCCGGATAATCATAGGCGGTCAGCATAGTGATGGGCTGTCCCTCAGCCTTTTTGCGCTGAAGATCCAGAATAGAAACTTTTTGGGCTGTGGTCATTGTGCCTCCTTTGGTTAGATAGACCTTTGAGGTCTCAAAGACCTCAAAGGTCTTTTGAGTAAATAAAAAGCCTCGCGACGGAAGTCGCGAGGCTCGTTGACCGAAGGGACACAGAAAATACTTTCAGCGCAGAAAGCGCATCCTTGGGGCTGTTTTGAGCGTCGTCTCGGCCCGTTCCGGGGTCCAAGCGACTTCACGCCGTATCAAAAGGGCTATTAAATTGAGCGTAATTTGCGTTCACTGCTGGCGCGATGACCAGTCAATGACGCAAATTATTATAGCATAGTTGATAAAAATTTGCGAATTATTTTGGCATTAAAATAATGCTGGCTGAAGACAGCAGGAGGCACAGATTAAAAAAGGGCTTGGTTCAAGTCAGATTGACACTTCGCAAAGTCGAAGCGAGAAATTAACCACACACTTTGCCCCTGGCGCGGCAAGTGCCAGGGGGAGGCACGGGGACCCAGAGGAAAATTATTAAAAATCTCTGTGCCTCTGCGTCTCTGTGGTAAAAAAGGGTTAATCTAATTTCACGGGTTTTTGAAACACGCCCAAATACGGCGGCAGATCTTTTAGGGTTGAAATTATTGTTTGGTCATCAGGTTGAGGTGGTCACCTTTTGCTGAATGGTGGCTGACTTTTCTTGCTGCGCGGCCAGCATTTTGTTGAGGGCGCTCATATAAGCGCGGGCGCTGGCGACGATGATGTCGGTGCTGGCCCCGTGGCCGCTGTAGGTGCGGACCATCTGCGCGCCGGTTTGCGGGTTGGTGGTGAAGCCATGCCCATCTTCCGGCTGGATGCGGATGGTCACTTCGCCAATTGCGTCAATCCCTTCGGTGACAGCCTGGACCACAAATTCAGTCAGGATGTTGGGCGCTTCGACGATACGGTTGATGGCTTTGTAAACGGCATCAACCGGTCCGGTGCCGATGGCGGCGTCAATTAGTTCGGCCCCGTTGGGATCGGTCAGGCTGACGGTGGCAGTGGCTCGCACCTGGTCACCGCAGGAAACCTGCACAAAGTTGAGTTTCCAGATTTCTTTCGGTTGGTAAAATTCATCAGTGATAATCGCCTCGATATCGGCGTCGGTGACCACTTTCTTTTTATCGGCGATGCGCTTGAAGCGTTTGAAGGCTTGGTTGAGTTCTTCCTCATTCAGATTATCATAGCCCATGTCTTGCAGGCGAGTGCGGAAAGCGTGTCGTCCGGAGTGCTTGCCCAGCACCAGCGAACTGGCGCTCAGGCCGACCGTTTCAGGCCGCATAATTTCATAAGTGGTGTGGTGTTTGAGCATGCCATCCTGGTGAATGCCGGCTTCGTGGGCAAAGGCATTGGCCCCGACAATAGCTTTGTTGGGCTGGACGGGCATGCCGGTGTAGGCGCTGACCATACGGCTGGTGCGGATGATTTGGGTGGTGTCAACATTGACTTCAACCGGGAAGTTTTGCGGGCGGGTATGGACGGCCATCACCACTTCTTCCAGGCTGGTGTTGCCGGCCCGCTCGCCGATGCCGTTGATGGTCACTTCAACCTGGCGCGCCCCGTTTTGCACCCCGGCCAGGGTGTTGGCCGTAGCCAGGCCCAGATCGTTGTGGCAGTGGGTTGACCAAACGACCTTATCTGCGCCGGGAGTA
>CAZRYD010000032.1:6612-30429 GCA_964604225.1 uncultured Caldilineaceae bacterium | reverse complement strand
TCCGGTCCATCAAAGGGCCGGATATTTTTTTCTGGTAAGCTTTGACCATGGCGATGGAACAGGTGCACTCTTTGACCGAGTCGCCAAAATAGCCGCACGGACAGGGGTTCATACTCGCTATCAAAGTAAAATTGGCCGGATAGGTCAGCGAGCCGGCCGAGCGGCTGATGGCGACAATTTTGTCCTCCAACGGCTGGCGCAACATCTCCAACATCCGGTTGCCAAATTCCGGTAACTCATCCAAAAACAGCACCCCCCGATGGGCCAGGCTGATTTCGCCGGGTTTGGGCCAGCGTCCCCCGCCAACCAGCCCGGCGTAGCTGACGGTGTGGTGCGGCGCACGAAAAGGCCGATGACGCACCAACGGCTCGTCGGGCGAAAGCTGGTCGGCGACGGAGTAGATGCGGGTCACATCCAGCGCCTCTTCGATGGTCAATTTGGGTAGAATGCCGGGCATCGAGCGGGCGATGAGGGTTTTGCCAGCCCCAGGCGGGCCGGTCATTAGCATGTTGTGACCGCCGGCGGCGGCTACTTCCAGGGCGCGTTTGACGTGTTCCTGGCCTTTGATCTCGGCCAGATCAGTGGCAAAGTTGGCAAATTCACCGTCGTCCAGGGAAAAATTGGCTTGGTAGGGAGTCAGTTTTTTGTGGCCGGTCAGGTGGTCAACCAATTGTAATAAATTTTCAACGGGGTAGACGGTCAAACCGCCCAGTAGTGAGGCTTCGGCGGCGTCTTCGGCGGGGGCAAAGAGGGTAGTAAAGCCTTCTTTCTTGGCCAGATTGGCCATTGGCAGCACCCCGCTGACGTGACGCACGCCGCCGTCGAGCGACAGTTCCCCCATGATAATGGCCTGGCTGGTATCCCCAAAAATCTGTTCAGAGGCGAGCAAAAGCCCAATAGCAATCGGCAAATCGTAGGCCGGGCCGGCTTTGCGGATGTCGGCAGGAGCCAGGTTGACCGTGATCCGCTCAGCAGGAAAGGGTAGGCCGGAGTTTTTGATAGCCGAGCGGACGCGCTCGCGGCTCTCTTGTACCGCCGCATCAGGCAGGCCGACAATGGTCATCGAGGGCAGGCCGCGGGCAATATCTACCTCTACTTCAATTAACGCACCTTCAAGGCCGACAATGGCGCAACTGGTAACTTTAGCCAGCATTGAATTCCCCTATGTTAACAATAGCCAGAGTATAGCACATCTTCAGAGCAAAAGGCAATGGCTAGCGGAATTCTTTGCTGAACCTATGGCCCAATGTTAGAATTGACCCAAAAGATACAGTTGACTCAGCTTACTACTCTTCAACCGCCAAACCTGGGGAGGATCGAACTATGCATTTTATTCTACCGCTTATCACCATTCTCGGGATTCACATGCTCGCTGTGATCAGTCCAGGGCCGAACTTTTTTATCAGTGCTAAGCACGGTCTGAGCTATTCCCGCCGGGCCGGGTTGTCTACAACAGCAGGAGTGGCGACTGGCACACTGATTCATGTCACCCTGGGTTTTCTGGGCCTCTCAGCCCTGGTGGCCCAATCTATCTGGTTGTATACCATGCTCAAGTATCTGGGAGCAATTTATCTGATTTATCTGGGGGTGAAAGCTCTGCTGGCTAAATCCAAAAAGCCGAATTGGGCGGAGTTGCAATTGGGGCAGCCCGTACCGCTAGCCCCGAAGCAGGCTTATAGCATTGGTTTGCTGACGTGTCTGACCAATCCCAAAGCCGCCCTCTACTTTTTGGCCCTCTTCACTACTGTCATCTCTGTTAGCACGCCTCTGGCCGTTAAGCTGACATTGGTGATGCTGCTGCCCGTCATCTCCTGGCTGTGGTACTCGTTGGTAGCCATGTCGTTCTCACTGCGGCAAGTCAAACAGTGGTACAGCCGTTTTTATGGCTGGATTGAGACCGCATTTGGGGTATTGCTGATTGGGCTGGGGCTTAAAGTCGCCCTATCGGCCAGGTAAAGCTCAAGGCTTGCCCCACCCAAGGCGACCGCAAGGGTTGCCGCTACTCAATGGGTGGTTAAAAACAGTAGATACGGCTCTTCGATCAACTCACAGATGTAATCCAAAAAGCGGGCCGCCGGTGCGCCGTCGGCCAGGCGATGATCGAACACCAGGCTGAGGGTCAGCATTTTGCGGACCACGATTTCCTCGCCCTTGACCACCGGCTTGGGCGTAATCCGGCCTACCCCTAAAATAGCCACTTCCGGCAGGTTGATGACCGGGGTAAAGGCATCGACCCGGTACATACCCAGGTTGGTGATGGTGAAGGTGCCGCCGCTCAAATCCTCCGGCGTGCTTTTGCCCACTCTGGCCCGCTCGACCATGGCCCGGAAATCAGCCCCGAATTGCTGCAAACCTTTGGTATCGGCCTGGCGCACAACGGTGACCAGCAGGCCGCGCTCCGTATCAACAGCCAGACCCAGATTGATCGGCTTGAGGTATTCAACAGCATCACCGGCGGCAGAGACACGCGCATTCATATAGGGGAATTTGCGCAGGGCATTGGCCACAATCAACCCCAACAAATCATTGTAACCGGGGGCAAAGCCCCAAGCTTCGCTAAACTTAGCCTTGAGTTGTTCCCGCAGCGTGACCAGTTCGGTGGCGTCTACCTCTGTGACCAGGGTAACACGAGCGGTGGTATGCACGCTTTCGGCCATACGTTTGAAGATAATGCCGCGAATACCTTTGAGGGGGAGGCTTTGTGAAACCTCCGAGTCAGGCTGAGGCTGAGGAGAACTGGAGAGGCTAGTTTCGGCCACAGCCGGGGTGGGAGGGGCAGGCGGAGCTGCGGCGGGCGCAGCTACAGCCGGAGCGGGAGGGGCAGGCGGAGCTACGGCAGGGCCAGTGGCGTGGAGAATATCCTCTTTGGTGATGCGATGATCGCCGCTGCCGGCAAGAGCCTGCAAGTCAACCCCCATTTCAGCGGCCATTTTTTGGGCCACCGGGGTGACCTTGGGCACGGTCTCGGTTTGCGCCGGAGCCTGCGCTTGAAGCTCAGGCGTGGGGCTAGCGCCAATGGACGCTGCCGGTAGAGCTGCTTGAACGAGGGCAGGCGTCGTTGGGGCCGCGGCACTGTCGGGCTGGCTGCTGCCTGGGGCAAAGCCTTCGCCCTCACTGCCGATGGTGGCGATCACGGTCATAACCGGCACGGTATCGCCCGCCTTATAGGGACCGATGCGCAAAACTCCCTGGCCGTTGGCCGGAACCGGCACAACTGCTTTATCGGTTTCGACCTCCACAATTTCGTCGCCTGCTTTCACCGCTGCCCCATCGTCCATCAGCCAGTTGACGATGGTTACTTTATCGACATTGTCACCCAACTTGGGAATAAAAAATTCTATGGCCATGCTGCTCCTTGAAGATAGACCGCCGACGGCTGACCGCCGACCGTGGGCAAGTATGTTTGCCATCGGTGGTGCGCCATAGGCTCATATTTGCTCCTTACATAGTTTATAGGTCAAAGTATAACGTTAAGGCAGTAAAGTTACAAAAAGTGAGCAAGTCCTAAAGCGCTTGACATCCGGTAAACAAGTGTGGTACAATGCGTACACAATTTACGCAATTTGAGGAGAAAAACATGCCTGTAACCACCATCGGCAGTCGAGAAGCGCGAGAAAAGTGGCGAGATTTGCTGGATGCGGTTTATACCGGTTCCGCCGATATTGTGATTGAACGGAGCGGCAAGCCTATTGCGACGCTTATTCCTTATGAAGATTATCTGGCTATTGCCGAGGCGCTGGATGATCTACGCGCTGCTCGCCGGGTGGCAGCCGCCTACAAAGCCGCTCAGGGAAGCGCCCGCTCTTACGATGAAATTCGGGCGGAATTAGAAAGCAAGGGGTTGCTCGATGCGTGAGTCGCAGCCCCGCTGGGAGATTATTTTGACCCGGCAGGCTGAGAAGACGCTGTATCGTTTGTCCAGGCCTCTGCTCCAACTAATCGACCAGGCCCTTTTAGCCCTGGCCGAAAATCCCCGCCCTGCTGAAAGTCGCCGGCTAGCCGGTTATGACGATTTGTACCGCCTGCCTATCGAAGCCTGGCGCATCACCTATGCCGTAGAAGATGATCGTCTTCTTGTCCTGATTCTGGAGATTGCGCCCAAACAGCAGCCGGAGCGGTATCGGCTGGAGGAGGAACTAGATAAGGATTTCTCGCCCGACATTCCCCAGCAACCAGATCAAACAGTTGTCTCTCCTATTACCGAGTTAGGCCAGCAATTTCTCTCCAGGTTTGGCATTAGATTTGAGACTGTCGAAGATGACTTTCTCTATAAAGCGCCGGGGCTGCTAAAGCGCCTGCATAAGGAAAAGATTCGTCTTTTAATTGGCGATCATCCTCGGGAAAACCGAGAAAATTTGCGTAAACTGCTTTTTGGTGAGACTGATATAGAAATAGTCGGGATGGCTACGAATGGCGAGGAGGCCATCCATATGGCGGGAGAGCAGCAGCCCAACATTGTCCTCATAGACGCCAACTTGCCTACCATTGATGGTTTCACCGCTTGCGAGAAAATAGTCCAACAGACTCCCTCTGCCCAAATTATTATGATGTCCGCCTGGGGCACCGAGGACTATGTCCGCCGGGCGATGCTGGCCGGGGCCAAAGAGTTTTTGATCAAACCCTTTTCCGGCCTTGAATTGGCCGTGAGCATCCGGCGGGTATACCGGTCCGCCGCTTGGCAAAGGTTACACCATACCCGCACAGTTTCCTCCCTCCCAGACACCTTTAATGACTTGAAAGAGTGTATTCAAGCCAAGTTGATAAGGGAATTGGACTTGACAAAGAAGGTATCACGTCGGGAGGAAGTTCGGCTGGCTATTCGGGATAGGTTTGACCAAATTCTGGCCCAGGAGAATGTTATTCTCAGCCGGTCGGAGCGGGAACGCTTATTTGAAGCTATGGTGGCCGAAATTCTTGGTTTTATATCCCAATCTGCAAAAGTTAGGCAGGAAGAGGCTCAATGGTACATGATTTATAGCTACTCAGCTTATGAGCATAAAGTCCGAAAGAACCTATTGCAGCGAATAGAAGCATTGGGATTGCAAGACAAGATTTTTCAGGTAATTGTGCCGGCCAATGGAACGACTGAAACGAAGATTTCGCCGGGGGGTATTTTAGTGGAAATGCTTTTGGATGAGGATTCGTGGTATGCCATCAAAAACACTCCTGGTGTGACTGGCTTTTTCGGCTCTGACGACAAACCCATGCCCCTTCCCCCGGATGAAATCAATAAAATTCTAAAACGCTAGTAACGGTTATTGGACCGGCGTTGAATCCGATTGGACCGGCGTCTGACCGTTCTGAGCCTTCACCTCAAACAGCATTTGATGAATAACTCCCAAAGCCTGATCCTGCGCAGCCAGGTGATCCAGGATGGCGCGGATTTCCTCTTCGGCTTTCTGGTTGATCAGATAGTCGTTGTGGGCTTCCAGCCGGTCTCTGGCGGCCTGGCGATTCTGGCTCATCATAATCATCGGTGCGGTGTAAGCCGCTTGTAAGGATAGAACCAGATTCATCAGAATAAACGGGTACGGGTCCCATTGGCGAACCCAGGCGGTGATATTAAGGATAACCCAAATCGTCAGGAGGATGGACTGGATGATGATAAACTTCCAGGAACCCATCACGCGGGCCACTCGATCCGCCGCCTGCTGGCCCAGGGTCAGTTGTTCCGCGAAAACCTCGTTGACATTCACCACCGGCGGGTGTTCGTGCTTGAATGGTTCGGGAAAGGGCAGTTTTTTGAGCATGGTTTATCCCCCTTGTCATAAGGCTAAGCTTATAACCTCAGCCTACTTCCAACTCCGGCGCTTCGGGGGCGACGCGTAAAGTGGACTCGTGGCGGTAAGTAACCAGACCGGGGGCGGCCCCTTTGATGGCCCGGACATATTTTTTGAGGGTGACATCCACTTCAACGCTGGTATCGTTCCGAGCGCGAGAGTAATAGGCGGCCACGGCGGCAGCCCAGAAAACGTCTTCTTCCGTCGGCAAGCCCTGAGCCGTAGGCATAACCACATGCGCGCCGGGCACCTGGCGGGCGTGGAGCCACAGGTCATCGGAGGCGGCGCGGTTGAAGGTGAGATGGGCATTTTGCAGCGCATTTTTGCCCACCCAGACAGCCGCTCCGGCGGGGGCGGTCAGCCGAAGATAATGGGTAGCGCTCTTTTTGTTGTGCCGCTTTTCGCGCCGGGTTAAAGAACGGAAGCCGGCCGCGGCCAACTCCTCGGCCACGGTGTCAATCTCCGGCCGATTTTCGGCCATCATTAAATCCTGTTCCAATTGCTCCAGGTAATTCTCTTCCAGGCTTATTTTTTCCAGTTGAGCCGGAATCTCGTCGGCGGCGCGCAGGGCCTTACGATAGCGGCTAAAATAGTCCTGGGCATTTTCGCTGGCAGAGAGGGCCGGATCAAGGGCAATTTTGAGCGGCGTGCTGCTGCCTGCCAAAAAATCCTCAACGATCAACTCTGTTTGACCCGGTTTAATCTGGTAGGCAAAGGCCAGGATCACCTCACCTTTTTCCTTCAAGGCGACGGGATTGGCCTGGGCCGCGGCATCCTCGGCCAAACGTTCACGGCGGCGAGCCAGTTTTTGGCGGGCATCCCTGATCGCCTGGGCCAGCGGCGCTTTAGCGGCGGCATAACCGGAGGCGGCATCGGCAAAATAGGTTTCCACCGCCGCCGAGAGCGTCTCGCAAGCCCGGGTTTGGGGCAAATGGTGCAGCGGATAGGGGGCAAACGCGACGGGGAGTTCGTCCTCACTCAGGGCCAGGGTCGGCTGCCAGTGGTTTTGCCAGAGGTGTCCAAACAATTCGTGGCAAGCAGTCAACACCGGCGTCAGCGTAGCCAGTTCGCCAACCCTGGCCTCGATATTGCCGGTGGCGCGATACACGATCTCGCGGGCCAGCAGCGGGCTAACGCCGGCGACCGTTTCGGTAAGCAGACGGGCCAGGCTCAACTGCGGCGAGGCTTCGGCCAATTCCTGGCGCAAGGTCAGCTCGGTCAGTTCGGTTGGCGCTAATTTGAGCTGGGGAGGCGGCGGTTGATAGAGCTGGCCAGGCAAGAGCAGACGAGGGGCGGGAGCAGGGGAGCGGGGGGGCAAGGGGGCAGGGGAGATTGGTTTACCAAGGCGGGCGACGCCTAAGATGGTCTGATCTAAATCTAGCAGGATAAGATTGCTGCGGGTCCCTAACAATTCAACAGCCAGAATAGTCGAACCAACCAGGCCGGCAAAACCGAAGTAGAGCAGGCGTTCGTAGCTGGGGTAATCAATATTGACCAGCCGCGCGCTGTGCATATATTTGCGCAGGACCAGCATCAGCGGCGTTTCATTGCCCGTACCCCGGCGCACTTTTTGCTCGGTCAGGTGCAGACGGGGGGCCTGGGGTTCGGCAGACAGCAGCAGGTAGTGCCGGATGGGATGGACATAGATTTCCAGGCCATAGGTCAACGAGTTGATCTGGGTAACCCGCTGGACTCGTCCACCTAAAACTTTATGGCGCAGTTCGTGGGCTATGGCGGCAATTGAAAAGGTGTCGAAGCTCATGGTTCAAAGGTTAAGGGCAAGGTGAACTGAATGGCCGTGCCGTGATCCGGCAAACCAGTACTCTGGGCCCAGATTTGGCCGCCGTGAGCCGTGATAAGATTCTTGGCAATAGCCAGCCCCAGCCCGGTCCCGCGTGAATTGCCTGATTTGTAGAAGCGATCAAAGATGTGGGGCAAGGCTTCCGCGGAAATACCCACCCCGGTATCGCTAACAGAAACTGATACAAAGCGATTAGCTGAGTCGAGCTGACCGGTCACCTGCACCCTTCCGCCGGCCGGGGTGTAATGCAAGGCGTTCATAATCAAGTTGGCTAACACCTCCCGGATGCGCAGGGGGTCTATCTCTAGCAGCGGCATATCTTCGGCCAGGCTAACGCTTAAACCAACTCCGGCTACCTCAGCCTGAGTGCGAAACGAGGCCACTGTCTCGCCGGCGAGGACTGCGAAATCAGTTGGCTCCCGGTGCAGGTGCAGCGCGCCGCTTTCCGCCAGTGACAAAGTCCGCAGATCATCGATCAGGCGGGCCAGCACCCGTGCATCTTCCAGAATTGGCCCCAGGTGGGCGTCATCCCGCGGATAGACGCCATCGAGCAGCCCTTCCAGGTTGCCCTGAATGACCGTGAGGGGTGTACGCAACTCGTGGGTCACATCGGCCAGCAGATTGCGGCGCTGTGTTTCATTGAGTTGCAGACGTTCGACCATGTCGTTAAAAGCTCGAACGAGCGCGCGCATCTCCCTTGGTCCCCGCTCACCCACACGGGCGGTGTAATCCCCACTCTCCACCCGTGCAACCGCTTTCATTAGTTCGCTCACCGGCACAGTTGCATGCAGCAGCAGCCGGGCCATCAGCCCAATACCCACCAGACCCACCACAAACGCACCCAAAAACATAATGGGAGGTATATCGTGGGGAATGCCCAATTTCTCTGAGCTCATGGAGGAGAGCCAATAGGCCAGTCGGCAGGCACCGATGGCGAGGATTGTCAGGAGTGCAAACATACCGCCTACTCGCCAAAAGAAAAAGCGGCGCATTTTATGCCACTTCTGCCTGCCGACCGGCCCATGCGGGGGCCATGCTTCATCTTCAGGCCACCACGGGGGGCGACGATGGGGGAACCAATCCGGCTTCATCTACTCATCTGCAAATTTATACCCAACCCCATACACTGTCAATATATAGCGCGGCTCGCGCGGGTCCGGCTCCAATTTACGGCGGATATTTTTGATGTGGGCGTCAATGGCCCGCTCATACGACTCAAAGGCGACGCCATGCACTGCGTCGAGCAGTTGGGCCCGGGTGAAGATGCGGCCCGGTTGGCGGGCCAGGGCAGCCAGAAGCTCAAACTCAGTTGGGGTCAATTCAATCGGGCGCTGGCCCAGCATGGTTCGCATGCGCGGCACGTCAAGCGTAACCTCCCCCACCCGGATCAAGGTTTCGCCCAGAGGTGTTGTTTCGGCGCGGCGGAGCACCGCCCGGACGCGGGCCACCAGTTCCTTGGGGCTGAACGGTTTGGTTAGATAATCATCAGCCCCCAACTCCAGGCCGACGAGCTTATCTGACTCTTCGCCGCGGGCGGTGAGCATGATGATCGGCACGTTTGATTCTTTGCGCAGGGCGCGGGTCACATCAAGGCCATCCAGGTCCGGCAAGCCCAGGTCGAGAACAATTAGATTGGGTTTGGCCGAGCGGGCTGTGGCCAGGGCAGTCTGGCCGTCACGGGCGGTCAAGGCGACAAAACCGGCGTGCTCCAGGTAATCCCGAGCAAGCTGAAGGATTTTCGCTTCATCATCCACGACCAAAATGGTTTTCATCATCCTGTTCACAAGAATTGTTTTATCCAGAAGTTGAGGAGAAACGCCTGACTCTCGACATTTCTCCTCATCTTTTGTGACCCGTCGCTCACTTAACTCGCTGCCGGGGGAGGCGGAGGTGGCTCGGCGCTCTGGCCATGAGCCTGGCGATGCCATTCTTCAAACATCGGTGGGACGCCTCGCTCCCCATAACCATAATGCTTCCAGCCGTGTCGCCAGCCCCACGGTCCACCCCACCATAACCCGCGTAATAGGAGGAAGAAGAGCAAGATGAAGAACAGCGGCCCGAAACAGCCAAAGAAACCAAAGCCAAACGGCCGGTGAAACCAGAACGGCCCGCCGTAATAGGGATACAGCCTGGCTCCTTCTTCCGGGGTGAGAGCGGCCAGCTTGCCGCTTTCGGCCAGTCCTTGGGCTACGCCAAAGTTATAAGCATATACACCCAGGCTCACCGCGGCCCCAATCAAGACCAGTACCAACAAAATTCCAAAAACAATTCTCCTGTTCACGTTTGTCTCATCCTTTCTTGGTGACAGTGATTTTATTTTAATGAACAGGAGGATAACAGCCAATTGTGAACTGATTGTGAAGGTACGATGGAGGCTTTGCGGAGGTAGGGGTTAAAACGTAGCTAATTTGGCCGCCAGGTCTGCGGCGGTGTCGTTGCCACGAATACGAATACGTTTTAGTTCAAACCGATCGTCAAAGGATTGCTCGACTCCCCACTGAGTGGTCACCGCACCCCAAAAATTGGCCGACTCCAACACTTTGATGGTTAGATCGTCGTAATGACCGGACGGATAACAGAAAAAACGCACCGGCTCGCCAATCCGTTCTTCAATCGCTTCTTTGGAGCCGAGAATTTCATAGACCAAAAAGTCAACATCGCGGCCGCTCAAATCGGAGTGACGATAACTGTGCGAGCCAAATTCCATGCCGGCCTGGTGCATTTCCTTGACCATATCCCAGGAGAGGTAGTCCACATTGTTCTCGTCAATGGGCTGGGTGAAGACAAAAAAGGTGGCCGTGTCGCCATATTTGCGCAGTAGCGGAAAAGCATTTTCATATTGATCGCGATAACCATCGTCAAAGGTGATAATAATAGGTTTGGGTGGCAAAGTACCTTGCTGGCTAAGCGCGTAGGCCAGTTGCTTGAGGGAGATGGTTTCATAGCCTGCCTGGCGCAAGGAAGCCAGGTGTTCTTCAAATTGGCTGGGGGTCACAGAGAGATCCCGGCGAATGGCATTGGCGTCGGCTGGGGGGACAGAGAGGTAATGGTACATTAAAATCGGCACGCGCAGAGTCAAGCCACCAGCCGTGGGGGTTGGCTCCGGGGTAGGGGTATCGGTGCTGGTCGGTGTGGCCGAAGGTAAAGGCGTTTCTGTTGGGGTGAGCGTACCCGTAGGCGTCTCAAGGGGGGTGGGGGTGCGCGTTGGGCTGGGAGTAAAAGTGGCCGTAGGCGTAGGAGCGGGCGTCGAAGTGAAGGTCGGGCGGTGGGTAGGGGAGACGATGAGAGCACCGGCAGTAGGGGAGAGACGAGTGGTTATCGCACTTTGCTGATTACCGGCGACCAGGCCAAGCCCCATTTGCAGGCCCACCACCACAACGAGCAGGGGGGCAACAAACCAATAGCGGGCCAGCGCCCGCATCTGTAACTTCACAAGCGTTATCCTGTACCAATTGAAATCAAATAAGGAGTATACGTGGGGTTAAGGTGACTGTCAAAGTGGCTCGGCTGTATCTATACTTCGTCAAAATCCACCAATTCACCGGAGGGAGCCAGGGTTTTGATCCGCAGTTCGGCGGTATCCAGTTGCTGATTACAGAATTGAGCCAGGGCCATGCCGCGCTGGTACAACGCCAGAGCTTCTTCCAGCGGCAGATTGCCCGCTTCCAATTTTTGCACGGTTTCTTCTAACTCACGATAGGCTTGTTCAAAGGTCATACCTTCGAGGTTCGTTGGACTTTTTTTGCTCATTACTCATTTCCAAGAATAAGATCCCTCAATCATCCAGTGACCGCCGACCACCGACGGCCGACCGCCTAACTAGCCGGCGACCTGTTGTCGGTCTATAACCGTTTTTCCCATTCTAGTGACCAATGGAGGGCGCGTTTGATCCCTTCCGTGAAGGACACTTTAGGCTCGTAACCGAGGATGGTTCGGGCTTTAGTTAAATCAGCTACATAAAAGTTGATTTCGCCGGGTTGAATGGGCTGGTCAATAAGAGTCGGGCTGACGCCCAGGTTGGCCGCAATCGTTTCGGCCAGTTGCACCAGCGTGGCCGGGCTGCCGGAGCTGAGATTAAACGTATCGTTGACGACTTCGCCTTTTGCCAATTTGTCAATACCCAGCATCAGACCCCTTACACAATCATCCACATAAGTAAAATCAATCACTTTGGTTCGATCAAAAATCGTCACCGGTTCACCGTGGCGAATCTGGTCAACAAAGATATGCAGCACCCGCGTCATCCGCTCGATATCGTTATCATAGCGGCCATAGACATTGCTGAGGCGAAAGACCAAATATTTCAGGCCATAGCAGTTGGCGTAAGCATAAATCAACATCTCATCGGCCATTTTGTAGGCAGCGTAAGGGCTGAGGATATGAAACACATCGGTGGTATCTTCGGCCACGGTCGGCGGGGACGGGCGACCGTATACCTCCCTGGAACTGCTGAAAATGATAGGCAAGCTTTGCTGGCGGCAATATTCCAACACATTAAAGGTAATGGTGGTGTTTTCATGGGCGCGGCGAGGCTCTTTGACCAGCTCATGCACTTTGGCGTTGGCCGCCAGATGGACCACCAGATCAGGCCGGCCGAAACCGCCCTGGGCCGCCGCAATTTCAGCCGGAGGCGGCATCCCCTGGGCCAGATCGCCTCGAAGACAGGGGATTTGATTGGTCCAGGTATTCTGGCGTTTATCAATGCCTAAAACGGAGTGTCCATTTTGCAGGAGGGCCAGGCACAAATTGGTGCCAACCTGCCCACTGCTGCCGGTAACTAGAATTTTCAAGGTTTTTCTCCAGGTTTATTCAGGTAAAGAGGTTTAAATTTTGAATCGTGAGGTATGGTGCGTGTTTTTTTATGCATCACGTTTCAGGCTTCACGTATTACGTACATCCGCCTCAAACTCTCCATCGCTCACCTTAACCACAATCCCATCGCCCGGACTCACCTGACTGGTGTGGGTGATAACCGTTTGTCCTTTTTGCACAATGGCATAGCCTCGAGCCAGGGTGGCCTGTGGGTTGAGCGTTTCTAGACGGGCGGCCAGGGTTTTCACTCCCACCTGTTGCAGCGAAAGGTAATGGTGTAAGGTCCGGCCCGCCTGGCTGACCAGGGTATCAAGGCGCTGACGATAATTGTTGAGGCTGGCCTGGGGCGACACCCGCTCCAAAGCCCACTGCTGCTGCCGTACCTCAGCCCGGACCGTGGCGACCTGCTGCCGGGCAGCGTCGGTCAAGGCCAGTTGCAGGCCGTCAACCAATCGCTTTAGTTCGGTTTTGTCCGGGGTGGCCAATTCGGCGGCGGCGGAGGGGGTGGGGGCACGCAGGTCGGCTACAAAATCGGCGATGGTAAAATCAACTTCGTGGCCGATGCCGGTAATGATGGGAATGGGACAAGCCGCTATAGCCCGGGCCAGGCCTTCATCGTTGAAGGCCCACAAATCTTCCAGGCTGCCGCCGCCCCTGGCTAAAATAATCACCTCGACGTTTTGCCGGGCCACCACGTCCAGAGCAGCCATCAATTGCAGCGGGGCGCCCTCGCCCTGCACCTGGCTGGGAGCCAGAATGATCTCGGCCAGGGGATAACGCCGGCGCAGCACATTGAGAATATCGCGCAAGGCCGCGCCGGTGGGCGAAGTGACCAGGCCGATTTTATGCGGAAAGAGCGGCAGTGGCTTTTTTAGCTCGGGCTCAAACAGTCCTTCCGCGGCCAGACGAGTTTTGAGCCGCTCAAATTGGGCGTAAAGCGCTCCCTGTCCCGCCGGTTCCAGGTCATCGACGTAAAATTGATAGTTGCCGCCGGCCTCATACACCGAAATGCGACCATGGGCCAGCACCGCTTCGCCCTCGCGCTGGGGCCGATAAAGCAATTGGCTGGCCTGCGAGCGCCAGATAACGCAGCGTAAGCTGGCTGCCTCATCTTTGAGGGTAAAGTAGATGTGGCCCGACGCGGCCGGTTTCCAATTGGAGATTTCGCCTTCAAGCCACAGATCTTGCAGGGTAAAATCCACCTCAAGTTTTTGGCGGATATAGGCATTGATGGCGCTCACCGTCAACACACGGGGGGCAAAGTCAAACAGAGAAGGTTGGAACATTTACGATTTACGATTTTTGATTTAATCTAACTTTTTCACACTACCTGGATGGTAAACAAGCCTTTCGTATTGGCATCAGCCTCTAATTTGGATTGCAGAATGGCCTCGGCTTGGGCGCGTGGCAGCAGCATCGAGACCAAACGGGCCTGCTGGTCGGGCGGGCCTTCGCCTGGGCGAAAGACGGCTTTGGTGAATTGGCCCTGCACCGGGATCACAAAGCGCTGGCCGAAAAATTCTAGGGTGTAATTGCCCAATTCGGTAGCGTAAATTTCAAAACCGCCGATGCCCCACTCCGGCTTGCTGCCGCTGCTAACCTGCTGCCGCCGCCCGCTGGGGCTGGTGATGGTGATGGCGCCATTGGCCACGCCAATATCGCCGACCAACAGCGGCAAGCCGGTTCCCTGCGACAGGTCAACTTCCCACCCGCCAGACGGAGCGGGCAATTTCAGGGCCAGCGTGACTCGCTGCTGCCCGTTGTTGGTCACAGTTTGGCTAACCGTGCTATCGGCCACGGCGACGGTGTAATTGCCGGCCGGGAGATTGGCAAAAGAAAAAACACCCTGGGGACTCGTCGTGGCCGTCAGGTTCACCCCGCCGCCGGTCAAGTGGACAAACCAATCAGCCACCGGCCGGTTCGTGTGGTCAAGCAGGGTACCCTCAATCACCCCTATAGCCTGAGCCGGCCCGGTTTGGCGGAAAGTTAGCCGGGTAAACTGGCCATTCATGGGCACTTCAAAGCGATACCCATCCATTTCTAAAACATAGGGGCCAACCTTGGTGGCATAAAATTCAAAACCGCCAGGGCCATACTCTCCTTTGGAGCCGGAGACGACGACGACCGGAGGACCGCCGGGGGGTGTAATGCGAATAGGCACGTTGGGTTTACCCCAATCGCCCACCAAAAGCGGCAAACCGGAACCGCGCGCCGCTTCGGCCACAATAGTTGGCCGCGGGGGAGCCGGTAAGGTTAAATTGACCGTCAATTCCTGGCCGCTGGTGGGAGTCAGATCGGCTTGTCTCACCTCGTAATCGGGCAGTTCCAGGGTGTACGTTCCGGCCGGGACATTGCTAAAACGATAGGTCCCGGCAACATTGCTCCTGCCCTCCACCGTCTGGCCGGCGCCGGTCAGCACCACCCGAATATTGGCGGCAGGCTGGCCGGTATGATCAGAAATGACGCCCAAAATCGTGCCGGGGCGCACGACGGTGAGGGGTCCCAACGTCACCCCGCTATAATAACGCTTGATAATAGCATCGTAGGGCTGGCCCTGGTTAGCCAGGGCGCGAGCGCCGTATTGGCACAGGCCAACCCCATGCCCACGCTTTTCGTCCTTATCGGGGCAGTCCACACCGCGCAAATAGGGCACCGGCGCGCCCTGAAACACGTCCTCGTTGTTGCGCGTATGCCCGCCGCAGTTGGCCGAAAAGATGCCGTTGACCGTGGCCCCATTATAAAGAGCGACCATATTTTTGGTGAGTTGAATGGCTTCGTCGGACTTGGGATGAACCCTGGTGGGGTCAAAGTTTTGGCAGTGGGCCGGGTTGATACAAATATCGGCGTTGGGGTGGCGGGGATGCTCGATAGCGTATTGGGCATAGCTACGTGAGGCCACCGCCTGGGTCTTGACCGCCTCGGCGGGCCACAGAGCCGGCATCTCGGCGGGAACGACCGCCCGCAGATATTCTTCCAACTCCATCGTCTTAACCGTGCCATCGTTGAATAAAACGCGGATGGTTGGCGCTTGAGCGACTTCTGGGGCAATTTCGCCGGCGGCGCTGGGCACATCCGGCATATTTTTCAAGCGATTGAGGTGATCGGATAGATTGCGGACTCGCTGCCCCCAGGAGTTGGGCAGATTGCCGGCGCTGTTGGTCGGGTCGAGCCACAAAAAGTAAGTCACGGCGATGACGCGGTCATCACTCAGGCATTGCTGGGCGTGATACATGATCTGGTCGGTAAAATCAGGGTCGGACGCGCCAAAATTGCCGGCCTCGTCGATAATAACTTTAGCCTTGAGGCTGTAACGGGCTTCAAATAATTTCAGCACCCGCCGCCAGCGAAAAGCATACCAGGAGGATAGCGCCGGGTCATGGAGCCAGGCTCGCTCCGAACCGCCCGCGTGACCCCAATAGGAGTGAAAGCAGATAATATTATCAAAGTAATCGCGTATGGTTTCGTACAGGTAATCGTAGCCGGCCCAGCCTTCGGTCGGCCGGCCGTTGTCATCCGGCGAACCGTCTTCGTGATGGCCAAAGGCAAACGGCGGGGTCACCAGTTTCATTTGGGGCACGCGGCTTTTAATAACGTCGGCGGTCATGCGGACCCATTGGGCATATTTTTTATAAAATTCGGGGCTTGTGTAGAGCGGCTGATTACCGGCGTTCTGGTCGCCGTTTTCATAGTGCAGGTTCATCTCATTGGCAAAATAAACATAGGGATCGAGCAGTTTCAGGTCGTTCCATTTGCTAGCAACTTGCTCACCCAGACTCTTGGCAAAACCCACCGGATCTTTATGCCAATTGAAGGGGTGTTGAAAGCGGACAATGATAGGGGCGGTGGGGTTGGCTTTTTTATAAGCAAAGACACCATTTACGCCCAAATAATCATAAAAGCAGGTTAGCGCGCCGGGGCGCCAACTCAGCATCTCGGTAGGGTCGCCTGGATGACCGTTTGTTACCCACAAACCGGGCCGACGCATAACACCTCCTCAAACTCATTAAACGATGGTTCTATTATGACATAAAATAAGGGAGATGCAAGCATAACTTGACTTTAAAATAAAAAACGTGCAATTGCTTGCACGCTCCCTCACCCAAAAAACAAGGTTTGAATTAGAATAGTTGAAATCTGCTGGTGGCTCGCACGATTTTGAAATTAAAATTGGTCACGTAATCAAAAAGTTTATGCTGTAATTTTTGCCAATCAGAGCTGCTCAAAACAGATTGCATGGTCGGCAGGTCTTCGGCCACACAGCCGGTGAGAATTTGGGGGCCATCGCCAAAAACGGTATACCAGGCCTCGGTGGGCTGGACCCCCAGTTTCATAATGCCAGGGGCAAATTCACGCACAATAAATTCAAAATATTCACTTTCAGAACCGGGCTTGATATCCCAGCTCATCAATATCTTAACCATGCACTCCTGTCCTTTGGCCGATTACGTCAAGCAGCGGGCGAAATTGTATTTAGAGAGAATAGCAGAACAAGGTCTTTTCTGCAAGTTATTTTAACAACCGCAAATTGGCCAGCGGGTCATTCTGAGATTAAAGGGCCACAGGTTCTGCGTTACCGATGAGTCGCCCCAAAGCCTCACCCTGGCCAAAGGGGCCAACAACTGCTAGATTATAGACAGCCGGATTAAGCACCTGCTGCGCCACCGCCAAAACCTCGTCGGCGGTAATGGCATCGTAGATTTGTAAGACTTCTTCGGGCGCTTTGATTTCATCCATAAACAAGGCTTGATAGGCTACCCAGGCGGCCCGGCTAAAACTATCTTCCAACCCCAACACCAGCCGCCCCTTGAGATACTCTTTGACTTTGCGTAATTCGGCGGGAGGGATTGGCTCGGCGCGCAGGCGGTCCAACTCGTCCAAAATAGCTTGCAAGGCTTCCGGGGCGCGTTCTGGGTCAACACCGGCATAAATTGACAGCGCGCCGGTATCCTGGAGTAAATTGAGGCTGGAGTCGACGGCATAGGCCAGCCCTTTTTCTTCCCGAATATTCAAAAAGAGCCGCGAACTCATCCCTTCGCCCAGAACAGCATTCAGCACGCTCAGGGCGTAGCGATCTGGATCGTGTCGAGATAGACCGGGCAGAGCCAGGCAGAGATGACCTTGCTCGATGGGGCGGTCCTCGACGTGCCAGCGAGCTTTTGTTTGCCGGGGGCGAACCGGCTCAAATTGAGGCACGGCCCGTTCCACCCAATCACCCAACAGCGAAGTTAGCTCCGCCAGGATGGTTTCGGAGTCAAAAGCCCCACCAATAGCCACCAGGGCATTGCCAGGATGATAGCTGGCCTGGAAATAAGAAACCAGCGAGTCGCGGCTCAAGTTGGTCAGGCTGTCATGCGTGCCGACAATATTGTGTCCCAGCGGGTGGTCGGGCCAGAGCACCTGATCCAAGAGAACATTGGCCCAGCTATCGGGCGAGTCATAAATCATATTCAGTTCTTCGCCGATAACATAGCGTTCCTTTTCAAACTCAGCAGGCTCAAAGAGGGGATGCCTGACCATATCAGCCAGCACATCCAGGGCAGTGCTGGCCTGGGCCGCGGCGACTTTGGCATAGTAAACCGTGACCTCCTGGCTGGTGTAAGCGTTGCTTATCCCGCCGACCCCTTCAATGGTTTCAGCAATAATTTTGGCGCTGGGCCGCCGTGTGGTCCCCTTAAATAACATATGCTCGATGAAATGAGACACCCCCGCTTCAGCCTGGCGCTCGTAACGCGACCCAACCCGGACAAAAATCCCGATGCTGACCGATTGGAAGCTTGACACCGGAACGAGGTAAACTCTCAAACCATTGGCTAAGGTATGCGTTTGATACATGCCACATCAATCCCAGAGAGGTAGAATATTTTTGAGAAAAAATAGGCTGCGCTTCAAGGCGCAGCCTGAGTGATTATAGACTGAGTTATAGAAAGGTCAACTTTATTCTTGAGCGCATTACAACGAGTCTGAACGGCGATGCCAGAGGGTGATACCACTCCCCAAAACTAAAAGCCCCAAAAACAGCAGGGCTATAGCCACGGTAATTGAGGGTCCCGTCGAGGCAGCCTTATAAACTACCTCAACCTGGGTCTCTACGGAGTTATCCGTGGTGGTCAGCGAGGTATCATTTATCCCATTGACCTCACGACCTGTTATTAGCTTGGCTTCGCTAAAATTGACTTGCCCTGTTGGATCAAGTGTATCCATCGGTAAATCGATCTCGCCGCCGGTTGAAGGCATGTTGCTGGGCGGCACAAAGTCATCGCCGGCAGCAGCAGGCCGGATGGTTGGGGCTGACTCGCGGGCCGGCGAGACAGCCTCAGCCTGGTCGCCGGCATCTTCAGTCAGACTGCCGCCGGTGGTGGGCGCTTCGCTGGGCGGAACAAAATCTGCACCCGTACCAGCCCCGGCCGAAGCAGCCAACTCCGGCGTTTCATCACTGCCAACGGTAAAGTCAAGCCAGGCCTGGTCAGCCGCACTTTCACGGTAGAAAAGCGTAGCGACATTGCGAATCTTAGTACCACCAAGCAGATCTACATCGGCATTAATAGTCAGCCCAATGGTGACACTGGCTTTGGCGGCTAATTTATCCAGGTTGACTACGACCAATTGTCCATCCTCGCCGCCGTCGATAATCCGGGCATCTCTGGGGTCAAGTGAGCTGGTCACTTTCAATACCTTAAAGCCGCGCGGCATCATATCGGTAACGATGACGTTGGTGATTTCATCGGGCAGACTATTTTTTACCGTCAGAGTAACCTCAAAATTACTATCAGGGGTAATGGCCTGGCTGGGCGCAGACATATCAATCGCCGCGGGAGGGTCAATCCGCGAGCCGCTATAAACGGCGATATTGGCAATCGTCGGATATTTACAGTTCAGGTAAACTCCGGCATCCTGGATGAGGGGTTGAAGCTGTTTGGCTTGAGCCGGAGCAACACTTACGTGCAGCCTGGCAATGCCCACGCCTAATCCCCCCAGGCCATAATTCCCATCGCTGGCGCTCAGGGTAGAGGTGCGCCAACTACCGGTTTTTAACTCAACTCCAATATCTCCTTGCGGCCCAAAACCCCAATTAATAACTTGACCGGTGGTGGCGGCACAGCCGAGGCCAGCGGGACCACTCTCAGTGGAAGCATTGCCAATTCCATCGCCGGGGGTTCCAACACCACCCCCGCCTCCTCCGCCACCACCCCCCGTGTCGGCGGGTGGACGGGGATCTTGAGCGGGAGGGCTGGCCTGGGCTACCGCCAGGAGATTTAGGCCCAGTAAGCCTAGCACCATTAATCCGATCATTAATCGAAATAGGATATTGCTTTTATTTTTCATTTGGCCCCTATTCCTTTAATAGATCACCCAATTTAGTTACTTCATGTTACCATAGTTAAGAGGTTACGTCAATTTTGTTTTATGTAAAGTTTTTCACCAGGACATTTAAAAATATCAGAGCCATTACCCTGAGGGGATAGTGGCTCTGACAGGTTTGACTCTACTTTAGGGGTCCCAACGTGGCGGCAGAAACGCCGGGTCTGGCAATCCGCTCAGATCAATTTGACCATCCGCTTCAAGAGGATTAATAAAATGGAGTTCCGAGCGGTTATTACTTTCGTTACTCTCAACGATGCCACCATTCGGCGAACCATTTGAACTAAAACTATCGGCGTACACATACAAATCCTGAGTTCCGGCCACAAAACTGCCACTCCAAATCGTTTGTGGACCGCTGGGGGCAAGCCCACCCACGCCATTGGAGGTTAGAGTAATGCTGGCCCCAGGAGCTAACCCCGGTGAGAGTATAGCCCAGGCAATACCTTGTTTCGGCGATACGGTGCTGCCTAAGGCATCCCAACGCTGGTTGCCAACCGTCGGCACGGGCGTTGGGTTGATGTAAAAGTCAACCCAAAAGCCATCGCCGGTGGGTCCGGTGCCGGCATTATTAATGACGACCGTCACCACAACCGGCTGGCCAGTGGTGGGATTGGCCGGGCTGATTGAAAAACTGCTCACCACCAGGTCAGGCAATGCAGCAAAGTCTTTCATGATGATCGGCAAGAACAGATCAACCGTGGCTGTTGTGACCGGGTGAGCCACGATATTGCTGGTAATCAGGCCGGTCTGGCTACTCCGAGCATTAGCCACATTGGAGATGATCGTACCGGAGGTCGCTGCCGTCACTGAAACCTGGATGTTAGCGCTCAAAGATTGCCCAGCCCCCAGGGTAGGTGTCGTTACGGTAGTAGTACTGCCGCCGGAACACAGAGCAACGGGTGTACAGGCAACAAAAGATACCCCGGCGGGCAGAACATCGGTGATGACCACATTGTTTGCCGCGCCAGTGCCGGTATTTATCACCTGCAAAGTGTAGTTGATCGTTTGGCCGGGCCGGACTTCGCTCCCGGAGACAGGGTTAGCCGTTTTGGTGATGGTCAACACGGGGGTCTGCAAAACAACGGTGACCGTCCGGGTCAAGTCGCCGTTAGTAGCGGTAATAACAACGCTGCCGTCGAGCGGAGTAGAGTTTGAAGTCAGGATGGCGGTGGCCACACCGCTGGGATTCGTCGTGGCATTAATGGGATTAGAGGCAAAGAAGGCCAGAGCCGGATTGCTGACCGTGAAGGTAACCACCTGGCCGGCTGAGGGGCCGTTACAATCGTTTAAGGTAGCAGTCACTGTGGCCGTATTGCCGCCGGTAGCCAGAGGGTTAGGGGTCACGGTCAGGCTCATGTTGGTGGCAACGGGCGGGTTGTTGATATTAATATTCGTAGAACCATTGAGGGATGGCGAAGGTGTATTGCTTGTAGCAACAACACTCACTGGGTTGGGGCTGCCGGCAGCAGTTCCAGTCAACAGCGAGGTAAAGATACCAGCACTATTTGTATTACCTGAAGCAGGAGCAAAATTGGCCGAGGGGGGAGCTGTCCCCAGGTTCACGGCTCGATTGGGGATGGGGTTGCCAAAATTATCGGTTATCGTTGCGGTGACATTGGCCGTCTGGCAGACTCGAATTGAGGTCGGGTTTACGCTCACGGCGAGCGTGGTAGGCGTGTTGGGGCGTATCTCCACACCTACGGTACCGCTGATGGTGCCGCTAATGGCCGTAATCGTATCGAGTGCCGGCGAGGTAGCCGAGAAAACGGTGAAGTTGCCAATAGCTGCACCATTGACCAGGTTCACCGTGATTGGTGCGATTGTGCCGGTTGTGTCGTTGATAGTAATTGCCTGATTTACTGTATTCACCCGGTTACCAAAAGCATCGACAGCAGTAATGGTGATCGGGAAGGTCACCCCGGCGGTTTGCGGGGTAGTGGCTTGCAGCGTAAAACTGACCACTCCGCCCGGGGTAAATGTTACCACAGTTGTATCAGTAAGAGGCGTACTGGCTCCGGCAATTTGGGCCGTCACCGTAGTACTGTTGGCAACGGTTGAGGATAGATTGGCCGAGGCGATGCCCCCCCCAGCCGGAACCACAACGGGATTAATGGTGCTGCCCAAGAGGCTGGTTGTAAAGGTAATGGGGGTGCCATCAAAGACCGGATTACCGAAAGCATCTTCGGCGTCGGCCTCAACCAAAACGTTCTGGCCTACTTGCTGGGTTGTTGGAACCGCATTGACCGTAATGGTGAAGGGCAAACCGGGGCGGCCCTCGATATCTACGGTGTCGGTGGCTGAGTAGCCGCTGCCGGCCACAACCACAGCGTTGCTAATTTGCCCGCCGGTCGAGGCCCAGGGAGAAGTGATCACCTGACCGGTGATAGTGATGACGCCGAAGCCGCCGTTAGCGGCCAAATCGGTGGTTTGAGACCAGACATATTCCGGCGGCGAGGCGGTCACAAAGGTCGCGTCGGTACTGCCGGAAACAATATTGGTGATGCTCACCGGCAGGGTATCGGTAATGAGAATGCCTGGATTGGTAATGGTGATTGCGCCGGTGTTGGTGTAACGAATCGTATACTCGATGGTATCACCGGCGCGCACCACCCCGGTGGGTGAGACAATTTTGGTAACTGTCAGCGTCGGCGCTTGAACCAGCGTGGTGATGGAGTCGGTGGCGACCAAACTACCAGAGACGATAACCACGTTATTGGTCAAAATCGAGTTATTGGGAAGCGTAGAGGCAACTGTGACCGACATGAGTAATGTCCGATCCAGGCCATCCGCCGGCACAGTTAGGCCCGTCCAACTGACTTCGCCATTGCTAAAGCTGCCGCCAGCCGAGGCGCCGTTAAAGCTGACGCCGCTATCTAATACATCGGTTATCGCCGCGCCAACGGCGTCAGCGTTGCCATCGTTAGAATAGACGATGGTGTAAGTCAAGAACGAGCCAACCGCCACCGGATCAGGGTCGGCGCTTTTGGTAATGTGCAGTTCAGGCGTGCTGGTAATGGTATTGGTCGCAGTGAATAGTGTCGGACTGGTCACTTCACTTGAGGTGATCGAAACCACATTGGTTAGAATCGTGCCGGGATCTTGGGGGGGCAACACATCCAGGGTCAGCGTAATCACTCCGCCCCCACCTTCACCGGCAACAACGGGGATATTCCAAACAATGTCAGTAGAAGTAGTAATACCAGGGCTTACGTCAGGATCGCTGACGTCAATAACGTAATTGGTGCTGAGGGGGAAAGTATCGCTGATGATTACACCCGTAGCATCGGCATTACCGCTATTGGTGTAGCGAATCGTATAGGTTAATTGACCTCCCGCCTCTACGGTCGCCGGTAAGCCTTGTTTAAATATCTCCAGGGTCGGTGTACTCTTGACCGTGGTCGTGACCAGCGGCTGGCCCAACACCGTCGCCAAGTCATTCGAGGTACCAACTGTGTAGGTATCATTAGTGATAACGGTGTTATTGGTCAAAGGTGAATCGACTTGCACCACCATAAACATACTTGCTGAAGCGTCTCTCAGGAGCGGATCGGGGTTGGTCAGCGTCCAGATCACCTCGGAACCAAGAGTTGAGGTGACGCCGGTGGCGGGGCCATTAAAACCGGCATCCACGAGAGTAGTGCTAACCGGGATTGTATCGGTGACAACAACATTGCCCGCCGGTCCTTTTGAGGAGCTATCATTAGTGACGATGAGGGTGTAGGTTATCAAGTCGCCAGCATCCACCGGATCGGGGTCGTCGGATTTGGTGATGGTCAGCGTCACCGGGGTTTCGACCGTCACCGTGACGGGCGCACCAAAAGCCTGGCTAAAGACATTGCCGCCGGTGATGCTGTAGGTTTGATTGACAATCTCCAGGGCGTTCGGGAGGTCATCCGTAACTACAACGGTAAAACTGACGGTAAAGGCCTGGTTGATACCGACGGATAAGCTTCGAACCCAGGTCAGACTCGTCCCATCAAAAGTAGCGCTGGGTGAGGCCGAATTAGGCACGTAGTCGGTGTCGGCGGGAATCGCGTCGGTAATGGTGTAAGGACCGCTGGT
>CAZRYD010000032.1:0-6512 GCA_964604225.1 uncultured Caldilineaceae bacterium | reverse complement strand
ACCACCCGGTAAACGAGTTGGACAGTTTCCTCATTGGCAAAACTATCGCCGGGGTTGGAACCAGAAATATTAACGTAAGTCCACTGGGCTATGCCGTTGTTACACAAATTCTGATTGCCCAGCCAATCACCGCCAGAACTATCGGTGGCATTAAAAATCTGCCCTCCATCTGTAAAGACGCAACTCGCATTGAGAGGAACCGTATCGCTGACAACTACAGTATCCAAAGAGACACCTGTTTGATTAGTAATGATCAGGGTATAAGTTAGTAACCCGCCCTGATCAACAAAATCAGCCGGCGTGGCAAATTTTGTAATAGTCAAGCCATTCGCCGCTTGGACAATTTCTGCCCCAAAGGGTAGAGATAGATCAATAGTCTTATCACCAGACCAGGCCGGCGCAGTTAAATGGATCTTTGAACCTGCGGTGAGAGGCGTGAATAAGGCCATTACCACCAGAATTAAAGACAAAACAATGGAAGCGGCAAGGCGAAGCCATCTATAAGTGGAATTTTTTGGGGTGTAGATTTTGTTCTCCATTGGTATACCCTTCCTCAGTTATTGGCAGCAATTAGTTCAGTGGGCTACAATTTTTTTCTTAAAAACCAAATTATCCCGATGATAACCAAAATAAAAATTGATCCAATAATGATCAAACCGGTAACAAAGGATGAGCTTTCTGAAGCTCTATTTTGAGCTACGGGAGCTTCCAACGTAACCGGCACGGATGTGCTTGTCGGCTTAAGGTCGGCTAACGTTGCCGGTGTAGCCGTAAGAGTTAGCACGGCTACAGTAGTACCTGACTCGGTGGTCGGGTTGGAGTCTAGACTAGCAGAGGTAACAACAGGCGTAAACGAGGGCACAGGACTCGGGGTAGGTGTGGGCACTAATACCGGAGTTTTGATCGCCGGGCCAGAGGTTGGTGGAGCGTCATTTGCTGCTCCAACTTCATAATTTGCCATCACAATCTGTTGATTTGTTTCAGGTGAAACTTTGACAATCATATCAAAGGTAAATATTTCACCCGCTTCAACGAAATCAGGAGTGAACATAGTAACCTGTTCTACCTGAATCTTAGGGTCAGCGTTGGGATTGCCCCCATACCATTTAAGACTGGGGTGATGGGTGTTGATAAATGTTGTATTGTTTGGAACTGGAATTTTTATAAAGATATTTTGTAGGGGTGTCTGGCTAACGTTAGTGATGGTAACAGTGTAGGTAAAAAGTTGACCCGCAGTGGCATAATCAGCCTGCGGAATTATGGCAATTTCAAAAGAAGGAGGTTCCTGAGCCAATGCCAACACACTTAGGCTTTGGAAGGTCACCAGAGTGAGGGTAAATAGTAGCACTGTAATAATGGAAAATCGCGGTACTGAGAGCTTCATCGCATCCTGTTGGGTTTTCAATGCTAAAAACTCAGAGAGTTTACATCGTTAACCATAGAGTCTTGGCCCTGAAGAAAAAGATTCGGTAAAAACTGGCTAACCACTAATTTTAAGCTTGCGGGTCAAGCTTCTAAGATCAGTAGATTCAAAATTGAGGGGTCAGCATCCTCAGATGCGGCTCCGTTCGGCATCTAAGGATGCCTCACTCCTCGAAAATTGGATCTACTGAGGATGTACTTAAATTATAAAAGATAACATAACAAAAATACAGAAGCAAAAGTACTAGAAAGAAGGCTGGTTTAATTAACAGAAGTACTGAGGGCCTTGCCCCAAAGTACCTATCAGACCACTCCTGCAATAAGATAGCCATGATCGTATTTTGGTTAAGCGAATCCGATTTGCCTGAAGCAAGAAAAAAGATTGAGGGAAAATGAGGTTTGAAATGCTAAAAGAAAGTGTAACTGGTGCCTAATTAGCAGGCTAATGATAAATGCCACTTTATTGACGCAGGCCATCCAGGTATTGCTGGGCTTCCTGGCCGGCCCGCGAGTCTTTGCCAGAATCACGAGCTAAAAAGGTTTCAAATGCTTGGATTGCCTCTTCTTTTTGGTTCAACGCCTTATAAGCTACCCCTAAACTAAAATAAGGTTCAGCCAAATCAGGGTCTAACTCTATGGCATGTTGAAGTTGTTCAACTGCTTGCTTCAACAAGTCAGAGTCAGGTGGATTACCCTTTAACAGCGCTTGTTGTAAATACAACGCCCCCAAGTTGTAAGCCACATCGCCATCATCAGGGTTAAGTTCCAGCGCCTTCTGGTATTGCGAGGCAGCCAGGTCTAACTTTTCCAGTTGATAATAAACGACCCCTAAATTAGCATAAGCACTTTGGAAGTTCGGGTCCAACTCGATAGCTTTTTGATAAGCAGCTCGGGCTTGTTCCCACTGTCCTTGCGCCGCATAGCCATTACCTAACTCAAATTGAGCCTGGGCTGAATTTGGGGTGGTCTGAGCCGCCGCCGGCGGGGTAGTCATCTGGGGTTGAGCTACAGGCGACACATTGGCCAGCGTAGCTGGAGTGGAGCTGAATTGTTCTTGAATGAACTGATAAACAAGAACACCTATAACAATTAGGGCGAGAAAAGCAATAATAGCTCGCCAGCCCAGGCCCTGACTTTTTTTTTCTGAGGAGGATATTGTATCAGCAATCTCCTCATGGCCCGCATGTTCGTTGTTCATCCTATGATTTGGCTTCCAGCAGCACGACTTGGGTTTCTTCAGGCAGGCTGGACTTGGTCAACTTGAGCGTGTCAACCGTGTCTGCCTTGGCCAAACCCATCTCTTTCAAGAATTTATCAACTGGATCCAATTTTATAGTGAGATCGGGTAAATGGTAATGCATCGGGATGACGATATAAGGCTCAATCAAACTAATCACCTCAGCCGCTTGAGCTGCGTTGAGGGCATTTTCGCCCCCCACCGGCACCATTAATACCTCAATACTGCCCAAATCCTCTACCTGATTTTGGGTGGGTACGTGGCTCAGATCACCCAGATGACAAACGGCAATATCCTCGATATAAATGACATAAATATTATTTTGTGTCGCCGAGTCAACCTTGTTGTTTTTTTTAGGCGCAGCCAGATGAATACCGGTAATAAAGACGCCGCCAATTTCATACTCTCCCGGCCCATCAATAACTTTAAATTCACCCTTGACTCCGGCCGTGTGATTATGATGAGGGGTGGCGTGACTGATAGTCACAATATCGGCTTTGGGACGCGGTAAAGGCAACCCCAAGGTTTTATCATAAGGGTCTGTAACAACGCTTGTATTACGATCTTTCAAGCGAAAGCAGGCATGACCATACCAGGTAATTTCCATAATAATCTAAACTGTTTCCTTAATAAAACATACCAAAAGTTAGAAGCTGTGACCATTCTACCATGCTTTAGGTGAAAAGGGAAGTCAAATTAACTGGACATAAAACAAAGGATCAAGGGGTCAATGTAAGAGGATTCTGTCCAAAAATAAAAAGGGGGCGTGACCGCCCCCCCTGGCCTTATAAATACCCTTAAAATCTATATGATCGGCTGATCGCTTAATTGATTGGCAAATTTCAGAATTATCCGGCGGAGCTGTGGTTTTTGGGTGAGTTGATACATCGGCTGATCGCCCTGGCCCGGGGTTTGCTTCAGGATCCCCAAAAGCACTAAATCACCCAGTTCTGGTTGAACGGAATAAGCACTGCGCCTAATTTGTTGGGCAATTTGGGAGGCCGGGGCGCAAAAGTTGGGATTGTGAGCAAAAAAGGTCAAAATATCCCACTTCAACAAATCCGTAGCATATCTTTCCACAAAAACTAAAAAGTCTACGTCAACTTCTTTAGTGGGGGGTCGCAGCAAGAGTTCCATGCCCAAATACTCCAACAACCTTTCTTAGAAAACTCTAACTTTTATTGCCGAAAGTTACAATAGTACCTGCTTCCCAAACTCTTAAGCTAGGCGTTATTCGGGCAATTCAATCAGGCCGGCGCGTACGGCAGCCAGAACCGCCTGCGCACGATTAGGTTGTTGGAGTTTGCTTAAAATATGCTTGGCGTGGCTGCGAATGGTCTCTTCGCTCACAAAGAGCCGTTCCGCAATTTCCCGATAGGTGGCCGGGGTGGCCATCCAACGTAAAATCTCTCGTTCGCGCTGGGTGAGCTGAACTTGCGGCGTGGACAGAGGGGAACGCCGCTCCGTGACCCGATTCAAGACCCGCCGGGCCAGAGCAGGGTGCAGATAAGCCTCACCACGGGCGACGGTGCGGATGGCCTGAGCCAGTTCATCCGGCTCGATGTCTTTCATCACATAGCCGTCAACTTCTACCGCCAGCATTTCCAGCACCCGCTCATCCAGGGCTACGCCGGTGAGCATCAAAATGCGGGCAGTGGGCACAACCGCCTGCAAAGCCAGCGCGGTGGCTCGACCATCCATCTCCGGCATGACAAAATCAAGCAGCACCAAATCGGGTTGAAGCTGCGCTGCCAAATCAACCGCCCTGGTCCCATTTTCGGCTTCCGCGACGATTTCCAAATCCGGTTCCAGGCGCAGTACCATGGCCAAGCCCTTGCGCACTACGGCATGGTCATCCACAATCATCAGGCGAATCTTACCCTCAGCCATGCTCCCCCCTTCGATTGACCGGCAGCCACACCAATATCTGCGTTCCGTGTCCCACCTGGCTGAGGATGTCACATTTACCCCCCAAAGCCTGAGTCCGCTCACACATCCCGCGCAGGCCAAAATGCTCCCGGTTCACTTCGCGGGCCAGGGCCAATTTTGGCTCAAAGCCCTTGCCGCGATCCGAAATACTCAAATAAACCTCATCCGGTTCGACATGCATGGTCAGCCGGGCCGAATCCACCCCGGCATGGCGAGCAGCATTGGCCAGCGCCTCCTGCGACACCCGATAGAGACTGCGGCGCAGCACCGAAGGCAGCCGGTCAAAATCGCCGTTGAGGGTGAAATCAATATTAAAGGTATGGGCCGGGGCAAAGTGGGCCACATATTTATCCAGGTCGGCCTTAAACTGCTCACGAGTTAATTCCGAAGGCCAGGTGTCGAGGATGTACCGCCGCACCTCGTGGCGAATCTGGTCGGCCAGTTGGCGGAGCTCCACCAACTCCTGCTGCACGGTCTCGCCGTGTTGCGGCAGCATCTTGATACAGGCATCCAGGGTAAAAACCATGCCAAAGAGCGATTGGGCAATCGTATCGTGAATATCGCGGGCAATGCGGTTTCGCTCCTGCTCCGCCGCCAGCCGTTGGGTCCGGTCAATGGCCTCCAGCGCCGCCGCGGCCTGGCTGGCGACGCTGCTCAAAACAACCAATTGATCTTCGGCCAGGCTGCCAGGGCCACCTTCGGCGGCAACCATCAACAGGCCGACTGGCTGCTCCGGCAAGGCCAGCGGCACCATCAGCCAGGCCGACTGGCTGAGCCAGGTGTTAAAAACCTCATCAGCCGTCAATGGCTCCTCATTCACCCACCAGTGCACCCGCCGGTCGAGGAGTGCCTGGGCCATGAGGCCAGATTCCGGGGTTAGCGGCAGGGGGGAGATAACTAATGACTTCCAATTTTGAACCGGCGGATAAATTTGCCAATCTCCCAGGTTCTGCGTGACCGGGTTGACCAGACCCACCATCGCTTGAGAGAAGCCCAGTTCGCCGGTAACAGCTCGGAGCACCCGCTGCTGTACTGAAACCATCTCAGACGCGCCCTGTAATAAAAGCGTGGCGTCGTGAATGATCTCAAGCTGATTGTGCACAGCCAACAGTTGATTGTGCTGCCGGGTCAGCTCAGCCTGGGTAACGTGCAGCGTCGTTTGCTCCTGTTCCTGGCGGCGCAACAGGTGCAGCGGATAGCCCAACAACAACGGGACCAGCCAAACGCCGGCCAGTTGGGTTATCAGGCGGTCTGGCTCCAGCCCAAGCGGATCGGTCCGCGCCAGGAACACCAGGCACAATAGGTACAACGGGGAAAAGATTGCCGCCGCCCAGAGCGCGCCGCGCCATTGAAACAAGAGCGCCCCGGCCAGCAGCGGACTCAAAACATGCCAATAATAGGGGCTGTGTATGTCGCCACTAAAGGCCAGCAACGCCGCCGCCCCGGCCAAATCCACCAGCAAAAAACAAGCCATTTCCAGCGCAGTATAGGGAAAGGTCCGGCTTAACAGGGTGATGCAGAGCGTGCTGCCAACAACTATCAAAAATAGAGCCAGGGGTGAGAGGGAAGATCCAGCTGAGTCGGCAAGGGGAAATAAGGTCCACACTGCCGGCAATAGGCTAAGCCAACGATAAGCCAACCAAAAAGTGACCAATTGCCGCTGCGGAGCCACAAAGTTCAGCCTCACCAGCGGCAGGGTCCGGGTGGTCATAGCTACATTGACCGTTAATGGTGTATCAGCCGTCATTGGCATACCCCCACGTGCGAATCATAGTCACATTTGACCATCTTGGCAAGAATCCCGCCGAATGGAAGACCCTAAAGGATTTCAAATCCTTTAGGGTCTGATGACCTTTTCACCCCCAGGGGGGATACAAGGTTTCCCCCCTGGGGTGACGACTTTTTGGCCCAAGCCTGCTAAAGT
>CAZRYD010000031.1:15872-30577 GCA_964604225.1 uncultured Caldilineaceae bacterium | reverse complement strand
AAAACGCCGCTTCGATACGGCTAACGCCTACTCAGCATGCGTTTTGAGCACCCAATCGCGTAAGTCCTAAAATAATGATAGCACTGCTCATTCTTTTCTAAACATGCCCCACAAAAAGGCCAGCAAGGCCAAAATCATCAACCAGCGCCCCAGGTTGTCGCCACTATTGGCTGCCTGCCAATTAACCCCGGCAATCAACAAACTGGCGGCGACCACCACCCAGGTGAGCCGGTTGACCGATTGCTCCAGGCGTTGAATGGTTTTCCTGGCATCAGGGGCCAGGGAGGTTTGCACGACCAGATTGCCCCGCTGGGCCAGCGTTAGCACGCGGTCTAATTCGGTGGGCAACTTAAAGAGCACCTGGCTCAGGTTGATAATTTCTTGCAGCCAGCCGCGCCAACTTTGCTGCAATTCCTCTTTGGCCAGCCGCTCGGCAAAGGGAATGGTCTCGGCCCAGGGGTCAAATTCAGGGTCGAGATTGGTGGCCATGCCCGACAGGATACCGACCGCCCGCATCACAAAAAGCATGTCTACCTGAAATTGAAAGGGAGCTTCGTAAATCACATCGCGATACTCCCGCAAAAAGTAGCGGGCTTCGTTGAGCGCAACGAAGCGCATCTGGCCCATGCGCACGCCCCAGAAACGCTTGAACATGGCTTCGTGGGCCTCTTCCAGGCGCTTTAAATCCGCGCCGGGAAGCAGCACCCCGGCATTGACATAGGACTGCACAATTTTGTGGGCATCCCGCGTGCCCACACCGATGGCGTATTCGCGCAGCGCGGCTCGCAGTCGTTCGGGAATGACGGCGACCATACCAAAATCCACAAAAACGATTTGAAAGGAGCGGTCAGGCCGGTAAGACACCGATTTATTGAGGCCAAAGCTGATTTCCTCTTCATCATTGGGCTGGGGCAGCGGTTTGACAAAGATATTGCCCGGGTGCGGGTCGGCATGGACAAAGTTGGTGACAAAAATCTGGTGCATGTAGATGTTATAAAATTTCTTGGCCACTTCAGCCCGGCTGATGCCGGCGGCGTCAATCGCGGCCAAATCGCCAATTTTGATATAACCCACATTTTCCAGGGTTAAGGTCCGGGCGGCGCTGTACTCCCAATGAACTTTAGGAATATATACGTGGGGGTCGTCGGCAAAATCCTGGGCAAAACGCTCGGCATGTTGCCCTTCAGCCTTAAAATCCAGTTCATTGCGGGTGACGGTGGTGAACTCTTCGGCCAGCCAATCCAGGTCAACCCGCGTGCTGATCCGTTTATAAAATTTGAGCCAGCGAATGGCCAGGCCAATGGCGGTCAGGTCGGTTTCCACCATCACATCAATGCCGGGCCGCAGCACCTTGACCACCACCTCTTCGCCGTTGGCCAGTCGGGCCAGATGTACCTGGGCCAGCGAGGCCGCGCCTACCGGCTCCGGCGAAAACCGGGTAAATATTTCTGAAACGGGGCGGCCAAAATCAGCCTCGATTTGGGCCAGCACCTCCGTCAGCCGTTCGGGAGGCACCTCGTCTTGCAGGCCGGCCAGTTCGCTCGTGACCTCGGTAGGCAGAATGTCTACCCGGATGCTCAAAAACTGGCCCAATTTTATCAATACCCCACCCATTTCTACGGCCAGGCCGCGATAATTGCGGGCGATCTTTTGCCAACGCGGCAGCGGCGGCGTCCGCAGCCATTTTAGCCCCAGCCGGTTGAGAATGATGTCCCACCAGATGACGTGTAAAAAGGCTTTGGCAAAAAACCAGCGGACCTTGCGGTAGCGCTGCCAATCTATTTTGGCCGAATCGGGGGGTGTCCCGCCGGGGTTGAGCACCTGGCCGAGTTCGCGATGCAAATCTTGCTGAATTTCTTCCGGGGTACGCTGTTGATGGTTGGACACAAATTTTAGCCTCGTAAATTTGCTGTTGATTATAGTGGCTTTGGGGAATGTCTCCAAAGTTATGGTATAATGTTCCCAAGTAGTAACGCTCAGGAGAATTTTATGAAAAATCGAAAAACTTGGTATTGGCTTATTGGTTTGAGCCTGGTGGTATTGCTGGTCTGCGGTGGTTTTGTGGGGCTAGGCTTATGGATCGCCAGTGTTGCCGGCGGCGACGGTCCTGCTTTTGGGGATGCCGTGGCCATCGTTCGGGTCGAGGGAGTCATTTTGCCCGGCGAAGCGCCTGCGCCCAACCCTTTTAGCAGTGATAGCGGCGGCGCTTTTAGCCAGCAGATCATCAAATATCTTAAAGAGGCCAATGAAGACGACAGCGTCAAAGCCGTGGTGTTGTTTGTCGACAGCCCCGGCGGCAGCGTTTTTGCCTCCGACGAAATTTATCTGCAAATCAAGGAAATGAAAAAGCCGATCATTACAGCGATGGGCAGCCTGGCGGCTTCCGGCGGCTACTACGTTTCTGCGCCGACTCAAGAAATTTGGGCCAGCCCGCACACCCTGACCTGCTCGATTGGCGTGATTAGCCAATTTCTCAACCTGGAAGAATTTGCCAAGGAGTATGGGGTGACCGCAATTACCATCAAGAGCGGCAAATTCAAGGATACCGGCAACCCCTTCCGCGAATTTACCACCGAGGATCAAGCCTTGTGGCAGGGGATTATTGACGAAGCTTACGGCGAGTTTGTCCATATTGTGGCCGAAGGGCGCAAAATGAGTGAGGAGCAAGTCCGGGCGGTGGCCGATGGCCGGGTCTGCACCGGCAAGCAAGCCAAAGCAATGGGCCTGGTCGACAACCTGGGTTACCTGCCCGAGGTGATTGATCGCGCCGCCGAATTGGGCGGTATCAGCGGTGAGCCGCGCCTGGTGGAATATAACCGTTCGGTGGGTTTCTTTGAAGCGCTGGGTGGGGCCTTCAATCGTCCCAGCCCGGTCGAAGAGGTCAAGCAACTGCTTCATTTTAATGCCGGCTCGCCGTTGATGTATTTGTATATGGCCCCATAATTTAAGGGTAATTCAATGACACCTGAAGAAAAAGTGGAACACTGGCTCGACATAGCCGAATATGACCTCGAAACAGCTAGCGCTATGCAAAACAGTGGTCGCTACCTCTACACCGTTTTCACCTGCCAGCAGGCTCTTGAAAAGTTACTGAAAGCCATTCACATCCAGCAAAAAGGGGCAGAAGCGCCTCGGACGCACAATCTGATTTATCTTTTTGGGCTAGTGAATCTGCCACAGCGAGCCGAATATCTCCAAACGATGACCAATCTCAACACCTACTATGTTGAGGGACGCTACCCTGCCTACAAGCAAAAGCTTTCTCGGATGCTTGATAAGAAAACCGCCGAAACCTTCTTGAACGAAACTCAGGAAATTTTCAAATGGCTAAAATCTCAATTACTATCGAACAGGTCTTAAAAAATTATCTTAACGACTTGGCCCAATACTATCGCCTTGACCGAGTCATCCTCTTTGGCTCAATAGCTCAAGGGAAGGCTAAACCGGATAGCGATATTGATTTGGCTATTTTCTCATCAGATGCGACTGATGAGAATCGGCTAAAGATTATGGCCGACTGCTGGCTAAAAACGATGCCCTATCGCCTGGATATTCAACCTGTGGTTTATCCCCTGGCCGATTATTACGACACGACCAACGACTTCATTCAAAAAGAGATCATTGCTCGTGGAATTGAAATTTCGACCCCGAAAGGAGTACCAGATGCGCGCCGTTGACATTATTGCCAAAAAACGAGACAAGCAGGAACTAAGCAGCGACGAACTCAAATTCTTTATAGACGGCTACACCCGGGGCGACATCCCCGATTACCAGGCCAGCGCCTGGTGTATGGCCGTGCTGCTCAACGGCATGAGCGAGGCCGAAGTTACCGCCTTGACTCTGCACATGGCCCACTCCGGCGATACGCTGGATTTGCATCATATTGCTCCTTTGGTGGTGGACAAGCACTCCACCGGCGGGGTGGGCGATAAAACCACCCTGGTGGTGGCTCCGCTGGTGGCCTGCCACGGCTTGCCGGTGGGCAAAATGAGCGGGCGCGGCCTCGGTTTTTCCGGTGGCACTGTTGACAAACTGGAAAGCATTCGCGGTTTCAACCCCAACCTGACCACAGAGCAATTTATGGACATGCTCGCCCGGCATGGCGTCGTCGTGGCCGGCCAGAGCACCGACCTGGCTCCGGCTGACGGCAAATTTTATGCTTTGCGCGATGTGACGGCTACAGTCGAAAGCCTGCACTTGATCGCGGCCAGTGTAATGAGCAAAAAGATCGCTGCCGGAGCCGACGCCATTGTGCTGGATGTCAAAGTGGGCCGGGGCGCGTTTATGAAAAATATGGCCGAAGCCGAAGCCCTGGCCCGGCTCATGGTCAGGATTGGCCAGGGGGTCGGGCGCAAAGTGGCCGCTATGCTGACCGATATGGACCAGCCGCTCGGTGCGGCTGTGGGCAATGCGTTGGAGGTGCGGGAAACTATTGAGACGCTGCGCGGCGGCGGCCCGGCCGATTTCCGGGCGCACTGCCTGGCCATCGGCGGCAAGATGCTGGAACTGGCCGGCCAAGCCCAAAACCTGGCCGAGGCCGAGGCGCTCCTGGCCGAGTCGCTGGCTAATGGCCGGGCCTGGGCCAAGTTTGTCGAGTGGATCACCGCTCAAGGCGGCGAGCGCGGCCAGTTGGAAAATCCCGACACTTTACCCGCGGCCAGCCTGGTCGAGACGGTTCAGGCCCCCCGCAGCGGCTATATCGCCGGCCTGGATGCCGCCGAAGTCGGCAAGACCGGGGTAGATTTAGGCGGCGGCCGGGCCAAAAAAGGCGATCCCATTGATTATGCGGTCGGCATCATCTGCCATGCCAAAGTGGGTGCTCGATTAGAGGCAGGCGACCCGCTCTTCACTGTCCACGCCAATGATCCAAACAAGCTCGCTGCGGCGCGCCAACGTCTGCTGGCGGCGGTGGCGTGGAGCGATTCCCTCATCGCCACACCGCCTCACCTGTTGAAGATTATCGAGTAAAAAAGCTGAGGCCATGAAGCGGCGAGGGGGCGGCGGAGGAATATGGCTGCGCCTCCTCTGCTTCATTTTTCTCTGGCTCTGGCTCATCGTGTGATGGCCATCATACCTCAAGTACGTTGCCCATGATTATCTTCCTCAAACGATTAAGGCCGGCGATCTATCTGCTGGTTATCCTGGTGGCGGCGGGGACAGGCGGCTACATACTGATTGAGGACTGGTCATTAATCGAAGCCCTCTTTATGACCGTCATCACCGTCACCACCATCGGCTTTGGTGAGGTCAAACCTCTCTCTACCACCGGGCGGATTTTTACGCTGGGCCTGATCATGTTTGGCGTTATCACGGCCACCTATTCGGTCAGCACAATTATTGAGCTATTCACCTCAGACGAATTTCGAGAACACCTCAGCAGCCGGAGGAGGCATAGACAATTGGCGAAAATTACCGATCACTGCATTATTTGTGGTTTTGGGCGCATGGGGCGTTCGCTGGCCGGTGAGATGAAGGTGCGGAATGCTCCTTTTATTGTGATTGATCAAGATAGTAGTGTGATCGAAAGATGTCATCAGTTGAGCCTGCCGGCTCTGCTGGGCAATGCCGCCGATGAGAAGATTTTGCACGCGGCCGGCATTGAGCGAGCCAGTTCTCTGGTGGCTGTGGCTAACTCCGACGCGGAAAATGTCTTCATTGTCTTGTCGGCCAAGAGTATTCGGCCCGACCTGCCTATTATCGCCCGTTGCAATTCGGAGGCCTCTATCCCCAAGATGGAAAAAGCCGGCGCCAGTACCGTTATTTCACCCTATGCTATTGCCGGACGTCGTATCGCCCAACTCTTGACTCATCCAAACGTGACCAGCTTTTTAGACGGCATCTTGGAATTTGGCGATCAGCAGATGCGGCTGGAAGAGTTTGTGATCGGTCAAAATTCGCCTCTGGCCGGGCTGAGCCTGCGTGAGGCCAAATTAAAAGTGGCGGTGTTGGCCGTTTTGCACCCCGAAAAAACGCTGCTGGCCCATCCCAACGCGGAGACAAAATTAGTGCCGGGCGCGGCCATCATTGTTATGGGTATTGACCAGGAATTGAACAAACTGGCTCAAATCATCAAAGGGTAGCAGAGATCACCTTTACCATTTTAAGGTGTTTGACGCGCCCCAGTCCCCATGCTAAAATCAATAAGGTGCTGCGTGAAAGGTGAGAATGTCGGCGTAAGACCCACTACGCCTCAGAAAAGGCCAAACCATGACTGAAAAAATTGATGTTTATCTTGACCATGCCGCCTCAACCCCGACCGAACCGCAGGTGCTTGAGGCCATGCTGCCCTATTTTAGCCAAATTTACGGCAATGCCTCCGGGCTGCACAAGCAGGCTCGGGCCAGCGCCCGCGCTATTGACGATGCCCGCCACAAGATAGCCGACATCTTGGGCTGTTCGCCTAAGGAAATCGTCTTTACCGCCTGCGGCAGCGAGAGCGACAATATTGCCATTCGTGGGGTGGCCTGGGCCCAGCGCCAGGCTGGTCGAGGCCATCATTTAATTACCACGCCGATTGAGCATCATGCGGTGGATCACACCTTTAATCAACTGTGCGACAAGTTTGGCTTTGAGCAGACGGTGGTGCCGGTGGACCGGTACGGCCTGGTCGATCCTGCCGCTATTGCCGCCGCCATCCGGCCTGAGACGGTGCTGATTAGTGTGATGTATGCCAACAACGAGGTCGGCTCACTGGAGCCAATTGCCGAAATTGGGGCGCTGGCCCGCGAACGGGGCATCCCCTTTCACACCGACGCCGTTCAGGCGGCGGCCTATGAGTCGTTGGACGTTGAGACCTTAAAGGTGGATTTGCTGGCCATTTCGGGCCATAAAATTTATGCCCCCAAGGGGATCGGCGTTCTTTATGTGCGTAAAAACATACCGCTGTTGTCGCCCTTTACCGGCGGCAGCCACGAAAATAACCGTCGGCCCGGCACGGAAAATGTGCCTTACATTGTCGGCATGGCCAAAGCCCTGGAATTGGTTCAAACTCAGCGCCAGGCTGAAAATGAGCGACAGGCGGCCTGGCGTGACCGCTTGATTGCTGGGGTCCTGTCGACCATACCCGGCAGCCAGTTGACCGGCCATCCCAGCCAGCGATTACCTAATCATGCCAGCTTTGTCTTTGAAGGCTGTGAAGCTGGCGCAATTTTGATGCACCTCGATCTGGCCGGAATTCAAGCCGCCAGCGGTAGCGCTTGCACCACCGGCATGCCGGAACCAAGCCACGTGCTGACCGCTATGGGCCTTCCGCACGAGTTAGCCCTGAGCGCCCTGCGCCTGACGGTGGGGCGTCAAACTCGCGAAGCCGACATTGACACTGTGCTAAATATCCTGCCTGGCGTCATCGAAAAAGTGCGGCAATTAGACTCCATCTACGTCTAATTTAACCACAGATTACACAGATTTTTTGTCTGCAAGATGAGCACTTGTATTTTTCAGGGAAATGATGACTGAACGATTTTTGTATAGGGAACTCTCCTACGCTATCATTGGTGCAGCGATGGAGGTTCATCGCTTATTGGGGCCAGGCTTTTTGGAGTCAGTTTATGAAGAAGCGCTGGATTATGAATTTAAGCAACGTGACCTCAAAAATCAACGTCAGGCAGAACTTATTATTCGATATAAAGAAGTGATTGTCGGCAAATTCTACGCTGATTTTTTAGGGGAAGAGAAAATAGTGGTTGAATTAAAGGCGACTAAACATTTGACTGAAATTGACGAAGCGCAACTTCTAAACTATCTCAAAGGCACAGGTTATCGAGTTGGATTACTTATCAATTTTGGAACTACCTCTTTACAACATGCCCGTCGAATTCTATAACCCTAACTACAACTTATTAATCACAGGACTTTCGCTCGTATGTCATTTTGAGCGACCGCAGGGAGCGAAAAATCCCTAAAACGTCGGCTTGCAATCGAATATTTGAGGGATTCTTCACTTCGCTCCGCTCCGTTCAGAATGACAAGCGAAAGTCCTAAATCACAAGTGGTTAATATCTTGCTTGTTCTACACGGTATTTCTCCCAATGACAATCAATGAACACACATTAAAGAGAGTCGTCGTCGCGATGAGCGGCGGGGTAGATAGTTCGGTGGCAGCGGCGCTGCTGGTCGAGCAGGGTTATGAGGTCATCGGATTGATGCTGCGCTTGTGGGCCGAACCGGGTGGGGCGGCCAATCGCTGCTGTACGCCCGATGCTGTGGCCGATGCCCGCCGGGTGGCCGACCAGCTCGGTATTCCTTTCTTCGTGCGTGATTATAAAGAAACCTTCAGGCAGACCGTCGTTGACTTTTTTATCGAGGGCTATGCTCAAGGGCTGACGCCGAATCCCTGCGTGGTTTGCAACCGCGATATTCGCTTCGACAAGCTGCTGAAGGAGGCCATCAGCCTGGGCGGCGATTATCTGGCGACCGGTCACTATGCCTGGGTGGAGCGCGGCGCAGATGGGACCTTTCAGTTGTTGAAAGGCGTTGACCCTACCAAGGATCAGAGCTACATTTTATATACTTTAACCCAGGAGCGTTTGGCTCACGTCATGTTCCCCCTGGGCCGGCACACCAAAACCGAAATCCGGCAAATTGCCGAGGCCAAACAATTGCCTGTTTTTAACCGGCCTGACAGTCAGGATTTGTGCTTTTTGGGCCAGGGCGATTATCGCGCCTTTTTGCAGCGTCGCGCCCCGCAAGTGGTGCAGCCCGGCCCGATTCTCAACACCCGTGGCCAGGTGCTGGGCGAGCATCAAGGACTGGCTTTTTACACGATTGGCCAGCGCAAGGGCTTGGGCCTGGCCGCACCTGAACCTCTATACGTGCTGCGTATGGACAGCACCAGCAACAGCTTGATTGTCGGCACGGTGGCTGAATTGGGACAGCGAGAACTCACTGCCGGGCAGGTCACTTACATCAGCGGCCGGCCACCCGGTGGATCGATCCAAATTACGGCTAAAATCCGTTACAAGGCCACAGAGGTTAAAGCAACTTTGACTCCGCTGCCCGACGCTCGCGCCCACTTGACCTTTGACATGCCGCTCCGCGACATTACGCCGGGACAGGCGGTCGTATTTATTGAGAGCAACCAGATTCTCGGTGGAGGTATCATCGAGAAGCCTCTACTCGCTCAGTGATCTATGTTTCCTTATCTTGTGCTGGCGTTTATATTAGGCGGCATCTATGGGGCGCTCTTTCACCTCTGGCAAGGCAAAACCCTGCGAGATTTAGTTATCTATTTTTTAACCGGAATTATTGGTTTTGGGCTGGGGCAAGTGTTGGGTAATCTGCTGGGGTTTAATGTCTATCTGATTGGCCCCCTACATGTTGTTGAAGCGACTCTTCTCAGTTGGGGCAGCCTATTTATTATGAAATGGTTGAAGGTTTGAAAAAACGTATAAAGTAAATTGGACGCACCCTCCGATCATCAAAAACCTTCTAAACTACATCAACCAGTGCATTTTAGATTATCCATCCAGGTGATGACAATTTCCTCAGAATGTGATACCATGCTAGAATGTCCAGACTACTCCATTAATAATCGAGAAGCGTGGCATGCCTGAAGAAACCTATGTCCCTGTCTTAAACGAGACCTATAACAATTCTGAAGCGAGTAATCGCTGGACTGAACTTTCGCCGGAACCTATTGATAAACGCCCCCTGATTTACGGGGGTCTTGCTGCCCTAATCATCATTATTTTATTTGGCTTATTGGGCTGGTGGCTGTTTTCTAATCCAGCCGCCACGGCTGTGTTGCGCGATATTTTTATAATCTTCTTGGGGTTAGGGACCTTTATCGTTATTTTGTTGCTGCTTGCCCTGGTGGTCATCACCGTCTATCTAGTTATCAAGATCAATGATTTGGTCCAGATGCTCAATCGGGAAATCAAGCCGGCCTTGACTCAAATACAATCAACAGTAAATACCGCGCGTGGAACTACCACCTTTTTAAGTGAGCAGGCCGTAAAACCGGTCATTACTACCGTGAGTGTCATCTCAGGGGTGTCGGCTGTTTTTCGCACCCTATTTCAGCGGAAATAGATTTCTTATAAAAAGTCGAAGTCAATTGAAAGGAGTAACAAATTATGTCAGACCAAAATAGTGGCGGCGTCGAATTCTTTGCCGGTTTGGTGATTGGTGGTTTGGTGGGGGCGGCTTTAGCTCTATTGCTGGCTCCGCAATCAGGCGAGGAAACCCGCGCCCAGCTTCGAGACAAGAGCCTTGAGTTCAAAGATCGGGCCGAAGAAGGCGTTATGGAAGCACGTCAGCGAGCGCAGACGCAAATCGCCAGCCTGCAAGACCAGGTCAGCCAACTACAAGGCCAGGTAGCCACTTTGCAAGAGAAGGGCAAAGAAACCCTGGAAAAAAGTAAGCATACCGCTTCTGAGGCTATCACCCGGGGGAAAGAGACCGTGGCTCAAGCCATCAGCCGTGGCAAAGATAATGCGGCCGAAGCCTAATCACATTTATTCTTAAAAATAAAAGGCGAGGATTATTTTTCCTCGCCTTTTTATTTATCTTCTGCCGGGTGCTGTTCAAATTGTGGCGGTGCCAGCGGCGGCCCAAACCTTAACGAACCTTTAATGGTTTCTTAACAGTTCCATAACAATCACGCTATATACTTCAGATAATCCCTACAGTCTTTAGTTTGTTTCTAATCATCGCTGAAAAGAGCGCTCACCTCCGGGCGCTCTTTTCCTTTGGGCTGATCTTTCTATTCGCCCCGGATCTCCTGGAAGGCCAACGGCAAAAAGCCAATCAAATCCCCGGCGATCACACTGGTTACGCCTAAACTCTCACGGGCCAACTCACCCGCCAGGCCGTGCAAGTATGCGCCCGCCACCGCCGCTTCAAATGCCTCCAGACCCTGCGCTCGCAGCCCGATAATCGTGCCGGCCAGTACGTCGCCGGAGCCGGCCTTGGCCAGGGCCGGGTTGGCAAAGGGCATAACCATCGTGCGGCCATCCGGCCCGGCAATGATGGTGTGGGCCCCTTTTAACAGAATTACCTGTCCCCATTGAGCGGCCTTTTCACGAGCAATCTCCAGCCGTCGCGCCTGAACCTCCTGGATGGTACTGTCCATCAAGCGCGCCATTTCGCCGGGGTGAGGGGTCAGAATGGAGCCGGACGGCACCAGCCGCCACCATTCCGCCTGCGCTGCCAAAAAATTCAGGGCATCCGCATCGAGTACCAGCGGCGGCAAAGAGATCGTTGTATTGTTTTTAGAGGACGTATCGGCCTTGGTGGGGCGAAAGCCCAGCGGACTTTGAGCACTGCCTGCTTTGCCAGATAGAAGCTCTTTCAAAAAAGCGGCCGTGGGGGCCGCTTGACTCAAACCCGGCCCAATCAGCATGGCATCCACATCGGCAAGTTTCGCCTGTAAAAGACGCGCCGCCTCCGGGGCAATAGCCCCTTCCGAGTGGGGTAGTGGGATATAGGTGGCTTCGGCTACCCGCGCAGCCAGAATCGGATGGATGGCCTGCGGCGGAGCCAGCGTCACCAGGCCCACCCCGCTGCGGGTGGCCGCCTGTCCGGCTAGAATGGCCGCCCCGGTGTAACTCATCGAACCTGCCACCAGTAAAGCCGTACCAAAGGTACCCTTGTGGGCGCTGACGGGACGCGGCGGCAGCATGGTCGCCACCCTGGCCGGAGTAGCCATTTCCAGGGTGACGTCGTCTGGAAAATGATCGTCGGTCAGGCCAATCTCGCCGATGACCAGTTGACCGACCACCTCTGGACCCGGCAGCAGGATATGACCCAGTTTGACCGCAGCCAGGGTGATGGTCAGGTCAGCGGCTAAAGTATGGGGATCAACCGCGCCGGTATCGCTGTTGAGGCCAGATGGCACATCCACGGCTACCACCGCCGGGCCAAACTCGGAGTCAGCCACCGACCGGGTTGGTTCAATCAGGGGACCCTCAGCCAGGGCGCGCCGCGCGGTAACGACAGCTTTGACTTGATCCAATAACTGGGCTAGGCTGCCCTCGATGGGTCGAGATACACCCGTACCCAGCAGAGCATCCACAATTACCCCCGCCTCGTCGAGTAGATGGGCCAGGCGCGCCTGACCGTCGGAGTCGCTGCTTAAAACTTTCTCAACACCGGCGGCATCCAACAGAGCCCAGTTTTTATCCTCTTTGGTTTCACGCTTCCAGGCATAAACCGCGACAGTGGCGCCTAGTTGAGACAGATAACGAGCCGCAACCAAACCGTCGCCGCCATTATTGCCCGGCCCAACCAGAACCAACACGCGCACCCCGCTGATGTCAAACTGGGTGGCGATGGCCTCAGCCACAGCGTGACCGGCGTTTTCCATCATCTGCTCATAACTCAGGCCGGCAGCGTCAGCCGATTTTTCGGCGACCTGCATCTGCGAGGTCGTGACAATATACATCAGCTCTCTTCTCGTAATAGCTTCGCCAAAATTAGCCCGATGGCGCTTCCCAGTAAGACTCCTCCCAGGGTATACCAGACCGCGTTGGCCGTTGAGAATCTGGCCTGGTCCGGTGATGGCGGGAACTCGCCTGTTTCAGGCCCCCCTTGGTCCGGCGCAGCCGCCCGAGCTGCCACAGCCTCTTTGAGTTGACGCTTGCGTTCGCGGCGTTCCTCCAGATAGTCGGCGGAACGCTGGGCCAGATAGCGCAGTACGTAGGGCCATATAATCCCCAAAATAGTTTTCTGCATGGTCGATCCTTTGCCTGGTTTACGACAAGCGCTGCCTGATCCACAAAATCAAGCCAAGGGCTAGCGCAAAAACTACCCCAAAGGCCGCTCCCGCGGCGGGGCCAAATACGGCGTTGACCGGACCGTCAACCCGCCCGGCAATCATTAAAATGACCCCGGAATTGTTGCCGGTTGAGACGCGTCGAGCCAGCACTACCCCGCTGCCGCTCTGATCCATTTTAACCTCGCCGCGGGTCAGAATGGCTTTGGCCATGCTCTGATCTAGGGTAACATTGCCTTTGGCCAGGATCGCGCCTGCGCTGGAGGCGGTCAAGTTAGCCTCTTTTGTGTCAGCAAAAACCACCCCTCCCTGGACGAGGGACAGACTTTCGGCCTTGGCCTCTACAATGCCACCCTGCCGGACATTGACATTATAACCCTTCACCGATCGGGCTCCAGCCTGGCGCAGCTCTACCGTACTGCCCTCCACATTATTGGCCCCAGCCTGGGAAATAGTGACGTTGGTGCCTTTAATGTCGCCGGTGCGGGCATAGCGCACATTAACGTTATCCGCCTGGATATTATTGACACTCTGGCCAGTGACATCAATTTCACCCTGATTCGCCGGCATTGTCTGTGAATTGGCCATAGCTGTTCTCCTTTACTTAAGCCTACTCTAAAATCCAGCGATCCACCACCCGCTCATAGCTAATCAGTTCCGACTCATCAAACCAGAGGGCAATTTCAGCCGCGCCGTTTTCAGGGCTGTCGGAGCCGTGGACCAGATTGCGCCCGACCATCATGCCAAAATCACCCCGGATCGAACCGGCGGTAGCTTCAACCGGTTTGGTTGCGCCAATGGTATTCCGCGCAGCCTGCACAGCCTGCGGTCCTTCTAGAACCAGTACCACGACCGGAGCTGAAGTAATATACTGAATCAGAGGTTCAAAAAAAGACTTACCTTCATGGATAGCGTAATGTTGGCGGGCCAGTGCGTCGGATACTCGCAGCATTTTCAGACCCACAATTTTCAGGCCGCGTTGTTCAAATCGGGTGATGATGGGGCCAATCAGGCCACGTTCAACCCCGTCAGGTTTGATAATAATTAGCGTTCGCTCCACAGTGATCTCCTGGAAATTAGATATTAATGAATTCTGAGCCAGTCCAGCATATCAGAGGATGGCAGAGTTGACAAATTTTTGCCATAAAAAAAGCCGAACATTCAGCCGGCTTTTTATGTCTAACAGGTAGGCTTTTAACCTACCTCCTACGTCATGATAGTCTTGAGAGGGCTTCGCGGTAGGCGTTAAGGGCGCTTTGCAGCCGGCCATCCCGCATCATGGCATCCCCCATCAACTGGTAGAGGAGATAGCTGTTGGGATGAGCTTTAAGCGATAGTTTTACATCTTCGATGATTTTGTCCAGATAAACCCCACGTGTTACCAACGTATCGTAGATGCGCACAGCCTCATCAAGATCACCCTTATCTCGTGCGGTCCGGGCGAGTTGGAGGCGTTCTTCAGCATCAGCCGGAATATCCGGCGCAGGAGTCACAACTGTTTGGGCATAAACAGGTTGAGGGGCGGGCTTAGGCGTAGCCACCCACATCGGCGGTGGTGCAGGGGCGACCGGCACAAGGACAGGCGCTTCTTCGTCAGCTTCCCGCAGCTTTTGCAGCCAATCAGGGATACCACCGCTGGGGGGAGCGATTACGGTTGGCTCGCTCACAGGAGCCAGTTCAGGCTCCGCCGGGCTTATTGGACCAACTTCCTCAACCTCAACTGCTTCCTCTGCCTCTGTGGGACTTTCCGGTTCCTCTTCAGCCACCGCCGCCAGGACAAAATCGGCTACTTCGCTGCCGACTGCTAGCGGCTCAGGAACCGGCAGAGGTTCAGCCTCTTCTTCTGCTGCCTCACGCAGCCAATCAGGCAGACCTTCTGCTTCAATCATATCGTCGGCGGCTACCAGCGGCTCAGGGATTGGCAGAGGTTCTTCTACAGCCAGGGGTTCAGTTATTTGTTCTGCTGCTGCCTCACGCAGCCAATCAGGCAGAC
>CAZRYD010000031.1:0-15772 GCA_964604225.1 uncultured Caldilineaceae bacterium | reverse complement strand
CTTCTACAGCCAGGGGTTCAGTTATTTGTTCTGCTGCTGCCTCACGCAGCCAATCGGGCAGACCTTCTGCTTCAATCATATCGTCGGCGGCTACCAGCGGCTCAAGGCTTGGCAGAGGTTCTTCTACGGCCAGGGGTTCAGTTATTTGTTCTGCTGCTGCCTCACGCAGCCAATCAGGCAGACCTTCTGCTTCAATCATATCGTCGGCGCTGAGACGAGAAAGCGGCGCTGTTGGAGCCGGAGTTGGCATTTCGGCTTCAAAAAGTGCTTCTTCGGCTACTTCCTCTTCGGCTTCTTGGAGCCAGTCAGGTAGCTCATCGGCCATAACTAGCTCACTCTCAGCCATCGCCTCCACAAAGACTTCGGGGCTTGGTTCGGAAGGTTCAAATGGCTCATCGGCGAGTTCTTCTTCACGTAACCAGTCTGGTAAATCTTCTTCAATCACCATCTGGTCACTTGGCTGGTCCATTTGGGCAATTGGTTCTATCTTTTCAATGGCGAGCGGGGTGGTTTCATCTTGAACTTCGCGCAGCCAGCCGGGTAACTCTTCCTCAGCTACCGGGCCAGAGGAGTCGCTGGCAGAGTCAGCAGCGACAATCGGTCTGGTCGCGTCGGCAGTCGTTTCTTGAGCGTCACGCTCCTGGACTTCCTTTAACCACGCCGGTAAATCTTCGTCGTCAAGCAGGTCAAACTCAGCCTCTGTTGAGGGGATGGTTGCCGCCAGTATGGGTTCCGGCGGTGTTTCCACCGCAAACTTTGAGGGGGGCATGGCCAGGCTATCTTCAAGACTGCTCACTTCAACTTCACGCAGCCAATCGGGTAAATCTTCATCGCTTTCAATTTCATCCCGATCAAAGGCAGTTTCACCCAGGTCTGGTTGAGCCAAGGTCACCTCAGTGGCTGCCCCGCCATCCTCGACTTCGCGTAACCAATCTGGTAAATCTTCTTCAGCAACCATCCTGTCAACACCGGCCGCAGCAGGCAATGGAGCTGGAAATTCCGGCTCAACCACTGGTTCGGATTCGACAGCGGCTTCGCGCAGCCAATCGGGTAAATCGTCTGCGACTACCATTTTGTCTTCACCCAGAGAAGCTGAAACAGGCGCCTCGACTTCAGGTAAGTTGGGTTCAGGGATCAGGTGAGGCTCTTCGGCAATTTCTTGAAGCCAGTCGGGTAGACCTTCTTCTACCATTATTTTGTCTTGGTCTGTTGAGAGGCTACCGGTCAGGTCTGCCCCCACTGGTTCTTCAGCAATATCTTGCAACCAATCGGGCAGATCCTCTTCGATCACCATCTTATCTTCGATGAAGGAAGTCATAGGGGTTTGAGCCAACGATGGGGGGGGAGTTTCAAAGTCAATTGAAGATGCCTCAGCTCCGGTTGGCTCATCGGCAATTTCTTGAAGCCAGTCCGGCAAATCTTCTCTAACGACCATTTTGTCTTCGTCAGATGAGACCGGGGCAGCCCGTTCCAATGGAGGCTGACTGGTAAAGTCTTCTAAATCTGCGCCAGGCGGAACTTCATCGGCAATATCCTGTAACCAATCAGGCAGCTCCTCAGCCACAACCAGGTGATCATCTTCACTGGTTGAAGGGCCGGTGGGTCTAGTTTCAAAAGTCAAAGCAGGTTCAGTCCCGGCCGACTCGTCAGCAATATCTTGCAACCAGTCGGGCAAATCTTCTTCAACGACCATTTTGTCATCACTGAGGGGCGTGCCGGGTAGGGGGGCAGCGGGCTGTTCTGGGATAGATTCAGCGCCTAATTTATTGCGGATCATTTCCTCGCTGGAAGTGGCGATAAGCCAGTCGCGGGCCGACATGTCGCCAGCGCCTTCGGGTCGTTCTTCCTCGACCGAACCGAGACTAATGCCTTCTTCAGCCAATAGCCGTTCCAGGTCCGACATGGTGTCGTCGCTGGCCTCAGTAGAGGCAGGGACTGGGGCAGCGGGCTGTTCTGCGATAGGTTCAGCGCCTATTTTGTTGCGGATCATCTCCTCACTGGAAGTGGCGATGAGCCAGTCACGGGCCGACATATCTCCCGCGCCTTCGGGTCGTTCTTCCTCGACCGAACCGAGATCAATGCCTTCTTCGGCTAACAGCCGTTCCAGGTCCGACATGCTGTCATCGCTGGCCTCAGGGGATGACTGGACCGCCGCTTTAGCTGGTTCAGCAGAGGGAGTGTCTTTGGATAGTCCTTGCCCAGCCCGAATTGATTTGAGCCAGGCCGGCATGTTCTCGTCGGTTAAGGAGCTGCCACTGCTACCGGCGGAAGTGGCCAGTCGCATCCAGTCAGGCGTCGGGCCATCTACAGGCGATTCAATCCCATTGCCCTCAGCCTCATTCTCGGGGGTTTTATCTACATTATCCATAATATCTTCACTTGCCCCGGCGTATAAATTATCGGCGCTGAGCCGATGATCTACCAAGTATGACGCAGTTTCAATCCTTCAATAATGCTCAACTATAAAACGGATTGTGTCTGACTTAAAATTACAACAACTCACCATAAAATATTATGCAACGGTTTAAAAAAAAAGTCAATGATTTCGTCATTTAATTAACCATAACGAAAAACAGAAAGAGCCGAGTTACCCCGGCTCTTTACTCCCCACCCGACCCTAAATTAGACTGCCTGCAAGTTCCCAACTCGAGGCAGGTTGGTGAAGGTCACCTGCACTATTGGCTGCCTCGGCGTACAATTAGCCAGGACGAATGGCGCTGGACCACAAACATATCTGGTACGCGCTGGAAAATCCAGGCAATCTTGCTCAGACTCCCCTCGTCGCCAATAATCCGTACTGCCTCTTGCCGGCCGTGATAAATCTCCCGGCCCACATCCTGAGCCGTCACTGCCGGAAAGTGCATGTTGGCTACCACCACCATCAATAGTTTACCTCATCCCACTACTCATCAACATTCACATTATACCTTCATTATATCCTTCTGGCTGTGTTGGAAATCACACTTTCGGTGTGCACCAGGACACACCTGGCAGGTCGTTTTTAATGATTTTTGCCTTTCAGTCTTTACAGGATTATCATATCGTATTTACCTACAACCAAAACCTCAAAAGGACTTCCAAATGACTCATATCACCTCCGAAAAAATAACGGCACCTCGTGAAGCTGCTGCTCCCGATGTTCAAGCGGCTAATTTTTTTCACCTTTATTGGGATGTGGCCTGGTATGGGGTAGCCTATGGGAGCACACTTTCGTTTTTGGCTGTTTTTGCAGCCCGTTTGGGTGCAGCCGGCTGGCAGATTGGTCTACTCAGTGCCGGACCGGCGCTGGTAAATGCGTTGCTAACCGTGCCCGTTGGGCGCTGGCTCGAAATTCGGCCTCTGAGTCGCGCCGTGATTATAACGGCTTTCTGGCAGCGGTTGGGCTTCTTTCTACTCATTCCTCTGCCGCTGTTGTTACCCGATCCGTACAAAGTCTGGGCTGTTTTAGCCATAACGCTATTAATGGCTGTTCCCGGTACCGCCCTGGCCGTTGGCTTCAACGCGATGCTGGCAACGGCTGTGCCGCCAGAATATCGCGGCCGGGTGGTGGGGCGGCGCAATGCCTTGCTAGCCGGAGCGATTATGATCGTCTTTTTGCTGAGCGGCTGGGTTTTGGATACGCTTCCGTTTGAATGGGGTTATGCCGTAGTTTTTGCTCTGGGTGCGTTGGGGGGTGGCATGAGCACCTATCATTTGAGCCGGATTAAACCGCCCCCCACACCTCAGTTTGAAATTCGACCCCTGCGCGACCAGGCCCAGCCGGGCCGGGGGAGCGGCTTGAGTGGTGACGCTCCGCAGCGCCTGAGCATTGGCATCCGTCTTTGGTTACGCTGGCGGCCAGGCGCAAATAGTTTTTTTGCCGAAATTTCATCTCGTTTCTGGTGGGTTATGCTGGCCTTTTTTCTCTTTCACTTTACCCAACTGCTGCCAGCCGCGCTCTTTCCGCTGTTTTGGGTGAATGAAATCCATCTGACCGATGGGGAAATCGGTGTGCTCAATGCCGTTTTTTATCTGATTATGCTGGCAGTTTCTCCTCTGCTGGAGCCGCTGACCAAATATCTGGGCAACTACCGTCTGACGGTGGCTGGCTCGATCCTTTTGGCGGCGTATCCACTGATTACCGGCCTCAGTTCTGGATTGACCTTGATTCTGGTGGCCAGCGTGGTGGGTGGAATAGTCTGGGCTATTTTAAGCGGTGCGCTGGTCAACCGGCTGTTAGAGGTGACCCCTGAAGATAAACGGTCCTCTCATTTGGCGGTTTATAATTTAGCCTTAAACGGGGCAACGCTCTCCGCAACTATGATTGGGCCGCTGATGGCTGATGTGGTGGGTCTGCGTGAAGCCCTTTTTATTATTTTTGTGCTGCGCGTTGGCAGTGGCCTGGTCATGGCTCGCTGGGGTTAAGGGACTTACCAAGCCCGATCTGTCTCTTTACAAGGGTTTGTGCACAGCTTCGACTCGACGCCAGCCGGTCAATTTGGCTCTTGTCGCTTGACTACAAATAGAGTTAAATCATCAGATTGGGGGGCGTGGTCGGTAAACGTATGGACAGCGGCCACGATGGCATCCAGCAGTTGTTGAGCGTTAGCCTCAGGGTGAGCCGTGATCACCGCTTCCAAACGCTCCTCGCCAAACAATTGGTGCTCAGCATCCATGGCCTCGGTGACGCCGTCGGTATAAAAAACAACCAGGTCGCCCAGGGCGATAGTAATCTCATACTCATCCAAATCAATGTGCTCGAAAATACCCAAAACGATGCCACGCCCACCCAGTTCTTGGACCATGCCGGTAGCCCCATGCAGCCACAGCGGCCGGTTATGGCCGGCGATGCTGTAACGCAGCCGGCCTGTAGTTGTATCCAACTGGGCGTAAAAAGCGGTCAAAAAGAGCTTTGAGCGGCTGTCTTTCATAATCAACTGGTTGGATCGTTCGAGCACGACGGCTGGGTTGAGGCCAGGAGTCATCGCCTTGGTCCGAATAATCGAACGACTCAGCGCCATCAGCAGCGCCGCTGGGACGCCTTTGTCGGCCACATCGGCGATGACCATGCCTAATCCGCCCGGCTGGTCGGGTAGCTCAAAAAAGTCGTAGAAATCGCCGCCTACCAGGTGGGCTGGTTGATAGAACGTAGCAAATTCCCACCCCGGTGCGATTGGCGGCGCTTCGGGCAACAGGGTTAACTGAATCTGCCGACCCACGGCCATTTCTTCTTCCAGGCGTTGTCGTTTGATTTCCGCCTCATGTAATCGAGCTCTTTCAATAGCAATCGCCGCCTGATTGGCCATCAGGCATAGAAACCGAATTTCATCCTCGTTCAGCAGGCGAGGCTCACGGGTGTCAACCATTAATACCCCAATCGAGTGGCCTTCGACGATGAGCGGCACCACGGCGTGCCCACGAAACCCTTCTGTTTCTAGCCAATCGGCGCTCCAGGGGGTTGGATCATGACTCGCCACATCGTAGATGAATAGAGGCTGCTGGGTCTGCATCACCCGGCCGGAGCCGCTGCGCTGATCGGCGGGGACGCGGCGCTGGGTGCCCACCGGGTCAACCCACCAGCCGCTGGCCGCGTAAAAGGCCAAACTGTCAGACCTTTCATCGGGTAGTAACAAGGCACAGCCGTCGGCTTGCAACAACCGCTGCACTTCTTCAACCAGGCAGCAAATCAAATCATCCAGGTTAGATTGACTCAGCAATTGGTTCGACAGATCAAGCAGCGCGGCCTGCTCGTGCAGACGGCGCTCGCGTACCAGCTCAAACAGCCGGGCGCGTTCCAGGGCAATGCCTATTTGGCTGCCGACGTTGGTCAATAAAGCCAGCGCCTCGGCGCTGAAATGGGTCCAATCCGGCCCGGCCACATTCAAAATACCCAACACCCGCTCGCCGGAGCGGAGCGGCGTGGAGGCATGCATCACCAGCCCGCGCCGGTCGCCGGGGGCATTCAGCAGCCGGCTGCAGCGCACTTCGTTGTAAGCCCCGGTGAGTTTGCCCTTTTGACAAAAAGTTTGACAGTCGCAACCCCCTTTCCAGGGACGAGCCTTTTCCAGCGCCATAGCCGGGGGTAAATTGTGATGCGCCGCCAAAACATACCCCTTACCGGCCCAGCGATTCTGTGAAGTGGGGTCAACCAGAAAAATCCAGCCCGTTTCCAATTCCATTAACTCGATCAGTTGAGCCAGGGCCGAGTCGAGCGCGCTGCGCACATCCACCGCCTGGTTCAGCGTCTCCGCAATTTTATTCAGCATGGTCAGGTGCTTGACTAAATCTTTATTAGCTGACATGTCACCTCACAAAATGGATTGTCCCAGCAACGAAGCAATCAACTCCACGGCAATTTTGGCCGTATGGTTGCGGTGATCCAGAATAGGGTTAATTTCAACCACATCAACCGAACCGACGCAGGCGCAGTCGGCAATGATTTCCATCAGCAAGTGGGCTTCGCGATAAGTCAAGCCGCCGGGGACGGGCGTGCCCACGCCGGGGGCTTCACTCGGATCGAGGCTGTCCATATCCAGGCTGATATGCAGGCGGGGCAGGTGACTCAGACGGGCCACGGCTTCGGCAGCCACGTCCGCCATACCGCGCTCGTCAATTTCGCGCATGGTGTAAACTTTAACATGGCTCTCTTTGAGCAAAACTTTTTCCTGCGGGTCCAGATCGCGGATGCCGACAAGAATCACCTCGGTGGGGGTCAATTTGGGGCCGGGACGACCCAGGTTGACCAGCTCCGGCGCACCCTGACCCAGCAGCGCAGCCAGGGGCATGCCGTGCAGATTGCCGCTGGGTGAGCTTTCGGGCGTGTTGAAATCACCGTGCGCGTCAATCCAGAGCAGACCCGTTGGCCCGGCATGGGTCACACCGCCAAGCGTGCCGACGGCAATGGAGTGATCGCCGCCAATAAACAGGGGCAGGTGGCCGGCCTCAATGGCTTCTTGACCCACTTGATACATGGCTTCGCAGGCATGGACTACGGCAGGTAAAAAGGTCAGCCCTCCTTCGGACGGGAGCATATCTCTGACCGGGATATTGATATTACCGTTATCTTCAACTACATAACCTAACCGGCGCAAGCGGTCATCTAGACCGGCATAACGCAAGGCACTGGGACCCATATCTACCCCCCGTCGGGATTGACCCAGGTCCATGGGAATGCCAATAATATTCACCGTGATGCTCATATTAGCCGTACCTCTGGTTGACGTTGGGCCTATTATACCACAGACACCCCCGGTATGTGGCAAATAGTCACTTTAAAGATTTTAAATCTGCGGGTCAAAATCCTTGACATTAGAACTAATGTTCTGGTATAATGAGCATAGCTTAACCAGAAAGGGTAATCAAGGTGGCAGTCAAAGGTTCATCTGGGGCCAGGCAGATCATCCAAAATGTGGCCGGGCTTTTTGCCGGCCGGTTAACCCGACCGGCTTTGTCAAGGGCCTTCAATTTTCGGCCAGCGGCTGATATTTTGACTCTCTCCACCGGTTTTCGTGGCCTGGATAAAGCTCTAGGAATTGGCGGCCTGCCCCAGGGTAAGATTACCGAACTGATGAGTCCAGAGGCATTATCAAGTAGTGGCGCACTGCTGCTGGCGGCAGGGATTGCGGCCAAAGTGCAACGCAAGCAGCAAATTGTGACCATCATTGATATGACTCATCAGTTTGACCCCTGGCAGGCCGAACGGTGTGGTTTGATAGCGCCTCACCTATTGCTGACTCGTCCAGAGACGGTTTTTGAAGCCTTGACCACGCTCGAAGGCGTCGCCGCTCGGGGTGGGTTGGTGCTGGTGATTATGGGTCTAGTGGTAGACCTGTTGGGCGAAGCCGAACCCGACTTGTTGCGAACCCTGCTGGGGCGGCTACGTACTATCATCAAGCCAGCCAACAGCGCCTTCCTCTTTATCACCTCACCTGTGGGGGATAATCCTTTTGATCCGGCTAACTATCCCGCCGGGTTTCCTTTGGCCGATATTGCCGACATCCGTCTTTGGATTCAGGCCGAAGCCTGGACTCACCAACATGGCATCGCCACTGCCTATAAAGCCAGTTTGACAGTCATTAAGCATCAACTAGCCCTAGCCGGCACAGGTGCAGATATCAGAATTAGCCTGGCCCGGTAATTGAAAGGTTGAAGAAATCACAACCTTTCAACGCCCCACGTTCTAAATGCACCATTGTTTTCTGCTTAACTCCATAAGCCCCATCGTTTCTCCTATTTTTTGCCAGCTTTCCTCACCATGCTATAATGCTTCTTTGTTTGAACGTTGAAGGAAGGAAGATAATTGTTATGAAGGGAACTTCGCGCCCCATTTTGGCGGCGTTAATTTTGCTTGCCTTTTTGTCGTTGGGTTGCGGTTTTATTGATCGTATTCGCTCCAGTCCAGCCTTGGCCGGGTTGACTTCAAACTCGGGTGAGGCGGAAGCTACCCGGCGGCGACCCACCCCGCGGCCTACTTTTACTCCTACGCCGGCCTACACCCCAACGCCGACCCATACGGCCACACCTACCATCACCCCTATTCCTAGCGAGACACCCACACCAGTGGCCACCGATACACCAGTGGCCACCGATACACCGGTCCCCACCGACACACCGCCGCCGGCCCCGACGCGCCCCCCAGCGCCGCCGGCAGATACCCCGACTCCGGCCCCGCCCCCCCCGACCGCTACACCCGATTTTCCGTTTGCTATCGCTGAGCAGGGCAACCGCGAATTCCAAAAAACAAATTACAATGGGATTACTATTTATGCGGCTGTGGTTGATCAGAACAATACCCCCATTGGTGACCTGAAAATTGTGGGTGATCAAACGCCGTCTGGTATGCATATCGAAAGCCCGCTCACTACCTGGAATTACAGCGCGGCCAATTGTTTGAATTGCAACTACGTGAAACAGGGTAATGTAAAATTTGAACCTGGCCCCTTTATTGACGGGACCTGGAATATTTATCTGGCCGACCAATCAGGCACAAAACTCTCGCCAGTGGTGCCGCTGTCTTACGGCTCTGCCGCAGACCAGTGGGTTTGGGATTTCATTATCTTCAAAAAGAAGTAAAGTTGCCTGAACTGACGGTGGCTATGGCTTTAATAAACAAAAAAAATTCGCGCGAACGTCCTTCAGGAACCTTCTTGTTTTTAATCATGGCAGGTTTGATAGGTTTGGGAGCAAGCTTGGGTTGTTCGGTGGGAGCGTTGATTGTGCAGGTTGAAACCCCCACCCCCACCCCCTTTAAAACGCCTCAGCCTACCTTCACCTTTACCCCAAACTGGACCTCCACCTTTACTCCCAGCCCCATTCCAACCGATACGCCTTCTCCCACCCCAACCGAAACCCCCACCCCCACCCCGACCTTGGCCGATACGCCAAAGCCGGCTCAGCCAGGCGCAGTCGAGGCGCCGCTGCCTCCGGCTCCAGCCGAGCCGGAAGCCACCCCAACTCCGGCTCAACCAGAAGCCACGCCTACCCCAGCTTTTCCGTTTAATGTGGTCTATTATACCCATGATACCGGCTCGCCGGGCGAAACGCGTATCACCGGCTGGATCCGTTTAGATATTGGCCCTGGACAATATAAAACGTTATCCAATTTTCAAATAAAGGTCTTGGCTCCTGATGGTAATGTCTATCTGAGCGACTTGTCTGGCCCAGGCACAGCAGACAGTACCTTGGAAGGTACCGGCGATAACCATAAAATGAATACCAAATTAGAGATTAGGCCCTATACACCCGGAATCTATAAAATTCAACTGGTTGAAGGCGGCGTTCAAGTTTCGTCAGAAACCGAAATTACTCTGAGTGCTGAGCCGCGGCAGTATGTTCATTTTGAATTCTTTAAACAGCAATAAACTTGAAAAATAGGTCTGTTCGATTATACTCACTAGGGTCGAACAAATGTGGAGAACTAGTTTTGGAGAGATAGGGATGATGACACCTAAACATAACTCTCAATTTGTAATTTTTGCTTTGCCTATTATCCTGGCCTTGGTCTCTTTAGGTTGTGGCCTGTCGGGGGCGTTGGCGAATTCGGGCACGCAGAGTGGTTTTGCCCCCACCCGGACGCCGATGCCCACCTTTACCCCCACGCCAGAAGGTGAACCTTTTGTCGAAGTAGCGCCAATTAATACGCAGCCGGAAGAGGCAGCGCCGCCGACCCAACCCCCGGCTGAACCATCACCCACCCCTCCATCACCCACCCCGGCTGAACCCACCGCCACCCCTACCCCTGAGGGAGTTACCGCGACCGTGCTGCAAAATATGAATGTCCGCTCTGGCCCCGGCACCAATTATCCGATTGTCGGAGCAGGTACGGCCGGTGAAACAACTAAAGTCCTTGGCCGCAATGATGATGGTTCCTGGCTCAAGGTAGAATACCCCAGTGCCGATGGCGTCGGCTGGATTTTTGCCCAACTGGTCCAGATAAATGGCGATGCTCAGGCTGTCGAAATTGCCCAGGCGCCGCCTCCTCCACCGCCTCCTCCCACACCCACGCCTGCCCCGCAGGAGCAAGCGCCGCCTGAACCAGAAAAGCCGAAATACCAATTCACCCCCATCGGTTGGCATGCCTCAGGCAATGCCGGAATTATTCAATTTAAAGGTCGGCTCAAAGATGAACAGGGTAATCTGGTCAATGGCTATAGTGTCTTGGTTGACAACTGGTCGTGGAGTGTTATCTCGCACCCCAGCGGCGCCAGCCATTGGTATCCAGAGAAAGGCGATGGCGAATGGGATGTGGTCATACCCACCAAAGATTTGGGCAATGGTCTCGGTTGGTGGTATTTGACCGTAGTCCGCTATGATTGTGGTGATTTCTTTGCCCACTTCGACGCGCAGTGCAAACAATTTACCCGCCTATCTGAAGATGTCAAAATCCAGGTCAACTGGCCCGATGAAACCATTATCAATGCCGACTGGATCTGCCATTGGGATTGTGACAAGGGACTGTATAAAGATGGTTATCGTCGCCCATAACTTCTAATGTCGAGAAAGACAATTTTTATTGGGGGCGCCGGTCTGGTGGTAGCACTGCTGTGCTGCGTGGCGCTAGTTTTCCTGGCTGCTCCACAAATGGCTGGTTTGTGGGACAACTCTGCTCCGGCTACAACGGTGGCTGAGCCGGTCATGCCTCCTACTTTCACACCTGCTCCTACAACTGCGCCTACCGCTACGGATATACCTAGCCCGCCCACTCAGCCGCCGGTAGCCCCCGTTACCCTGGAACCTCTACCCACCGGCGCAGCGGGTGGCACCACCGGTCAAGCCAGCCCATTGCAACCGACTACCGAACAACTTCTTCTGGAGACCATTTTACCTGCCCGCGACCAGCGCCTGCTGGCTATGCGGCTTAAACATGCCGGTCGGGAAGTGCCGGAGGTGGCCCAAAAAACGGCCATGCCCTATCAACTGGGCGATACCGATACCTTCTGGGTAATTGATAACAGCCAAACCCCACCCCGCCAATTCGAAGCCAAAGCCTCGCTGCGTTTCATCACCGACCACTCCTACTGGTGGGTAGCCGACGGTTATAACGTCTCTGAAGCCGACTTGCAGCGTTCCGCCGGGCAGTTTGAAAACCATACCTACCCCACCAACCGGGCTTTTTTTGGCAGCGAGTGGTCGCCCGGCGTTGATAGCGATATGCGGCTGCACATCTATATGGGCGATGTGCCCGGGGTAGCCGGTTTGTTTTCGGCCTCTAACTCCTATTCCAAATTAGCCGAACCCTACAGCAACGAGCGCGAGATGTTTTATATCAACCTTAGCGCCCTGCCGCCGGGTACGACTTATTTTGATAGCGTCCTGGCCCACGAATTTCAGCACATGATCCATTGGGCCCAAGACCGTAACGAGGACACCTGGGTTAACGAAGGCATGAGCGAGTTGGCCCCCTTTATCAACGGCTATGGCGCCAGCAGCTTTATCAATATTTTTTCTGGCGTACCTGATACCCAGTTGACCAGTTGGGCCGACACACCCAATCAGGCGGTGGCCAACTATGGCGGCAGCTTTCGTTTTATGGCCTACTTTTTGCAGCGTTACGGCGAGGAGATGACCCAAGCTGTGGTGGCCAATCCCAATAACGGTGTGGCCGGTTTTAACGCCGTTTTAGCCGAACACGGCAAAATAGAACGGTTCGATGATGTTTTTGCCGATTTTGTGGTCGCCAATTATCTGAATAACTCCGCCATCACTGATGGCCACTGGGGTTATACTGACTTTTCGCCCGAACCGGTTGCCGTGGCCGAGCATTACAGCGTCTTCCCGGCGGAGAGTCAAAGCACGGTTCACCAATATGGTACTGATTACATTGAATTGAGCGACAATGGCCCCGTAACAATTGAATTCACCGGCTCTACCCAAGTTAAGGTGGTTGATAACGAGGCCCACAGCGGCCAGTATCAATGGTATAGCATGCGCGGCGACGACAGCAACACCCGCCTAACCCGCGCCTTTGATCTGCGAGAGGTGACCTCGGCTACCCTCAATTATTCAACCTGGTACGATATTGAGGCGGATTGGGATTATGGCTATGTTGAAATTTCTATCGACAATGGAGCCACCTGGACCATTCTCCAAACGCCTCACAGCGCCATCTCCAACCCCAGTGGCAATGCCTATGGCCCCGGCTACACTGGTTTATCGGGCGAGGGGCCGGCCTGGGTAGACGAAAGCCTCGATCTTTCTGCCTACACCGGTCAAGAAGTTCTGATCCGCTTTGAATATGTCACCGATGACGCGGTCAATCGCCCTGGTTGGACCCTTGACGACATCAGCATCCCCGAAATTGGCTTTCAAGACAATGTCGAAAGTGGCCCAAACGGCTGGCAAGCCGAAGGCTTTGTGCGCATGGACAATATTTTGCCCCAACAATTTTTGGTCCAGGTATTGGCAATTGGCGACAAGGTTGATCTGCAGCGCCTCCCACTCGATACAGCCAATCATGGACAACTGACCGTTGCCGGTTTGGGCGCCACCCTTGAGCGAGCAGTTTTGATTATCAGCGGGTTGACCCCCATCACCACCCAACCCGCCAGCTACGAGTATAAAATTTTGCCGTAAATAGTGATCCTAAAAACACAATGAACTCAACAAATTTTTAGGGAACTGAGGGAAGTATAGCCTCCCTCAGTTCCCTTTTTAAGGCATTCGTTTTCCTTCTACCCATGTTATCCGTTCTGAACATCATCTACAGCATCATCGCTCCTATCTTTATTATTGTGGGCTTGGCTGTTTGGCTGGGCTATCGTTTTTCCCCCGACCCACGGGTCTTGTCTCGCGTTATCTTTTATCTCTTTAGCCCCTTTCTGGTCGTCAACAGTATTGCCAAATCCGATCTGCACGCCGATGAAATCGGCCTGATTGCCCTGATGATCGTTCTCTTTTATGCGCTTATGGCCGGGATCAGTTGGCTTCTGGCCCGTCTGTTTCACTTTGACCGCAGGCTTGAAAGCGCCTTTATGCTCAGCGTGGTCGTCATCAACGCCGGCAATTATGGCCTGCCTCTGAGCGAGTTTGCTTTTGGCCAGGCCGGATTGCAGCGGGCCGTCGTTTTTTTTGTCATTACAGCCATTTTGGCCAATACATTGGGAGTTTTTCTGGCTTCACGGGGCACCGCCTCTGTCGGGCGCTCGCTGCTCAACATGCTGACTGTGCCCTTGCCTTACGCTACCGCCCTGGGCCTGACGATTAATCTGGGCTATATCACCTTGCCCCTGCCGCTTGAACGGGCCATCACCTTGTTGAGCCAGGCGGCTGTGCCCTGCATGCTGGTCGTTTTGGGCTTGCAATTGGCGCGTGTTTCGGTCAATGGACGCTGGAAGCCCATTTTTCTGGCCACTGCCGCCCGCCTGGTGATTGCGCCGCTGATTGCTTTTCCCCTGGTTGTCTGCTTGGGGATAACGGGCGTCACCGGCCAGGTGGTCTTGGTGCAAGCCAGCTTACCTACCGCCGTCATCAGCAGTATCCTGGCTGCCGAATTTGGCGCCGACGCCGATTTTACCGCCGCTGTAGTTTTTGTTAGCACTTTGGCCAGTATCGTCACGTTAACTATTTTGCTCTGGCTGGTTATGTGAGCCTCGTGGGTCTAATTGGCCTCAAGCGGACTGAGCCAATTGGCTATACCCAAACCAATTCATCGATGTTAATATGGCTGGAAGATTCAAAGAAGGAGATAAACTATGCCCATCTCTTGGACTCATCGTTACGCCCAGCGCACCCAGCGCATGACCAGCTCAGCCATCCGCGAACTGCTCAAAGTAACCGAACAGCCGGACATGATTAGTTTTGCCGGGGGACTGCCCGCGCCTGAGGTTTTTCCGGTTGAAGAAATGGCTGTGGCCGCTGATCGGGTGCTGCGTGATTTTGGCCCGCAGGCGCTGCAATACAGCACCACCGAAGGCTATCGCCCTTTGCGGGACTGGCTAGCTCAGTTCACCTCAACGCCCGATTTGACCGTCTCGCCCGATAATATTCTCATTACCTCCGGCTCGCAGCAGGCGCTCGACCTGCTGGGCAAAATATTCATCAATGCCGGCGATCGGCTGGTGGTGGAAGCGCCCACCTACATGGGCGCTTTGCAAGCCTGGAATGCCTATGAGGCCGAATATCTCGCCGTGCCTTCGGACGAACAAGGGATGATCACAGCCGAACTGGTGCAGGCTCTACAAGTTGGGCCAAAATTGATTTATAGTTTGCCTACTTTTCAAAACCCTACCGGAGTAACCTTGACCCTGGAACGCCGGCGGCAGTTGGTGGAACTGGCCGGCCGTTATGGCGTCCCGATCATCGAAGATGACGCCTATGGTCAACTCCGTTTTGAAGGCGACCACCTGCCCACCCTCTTAGCCCTGGCCGGCCCGGCTCCGACCCACAGTCCTGGCTTGTATGATGGCGATGTCATTTATCTCAGTACTTTTTCTAAAATCCTGGTCCCCGGCCTGCGTTTGGCCTGGGTGGTCGCCCCGCTGGAAGTGATTCGCAAGCTGGTGCAGGCCAAACAAGGCGCTGATTTGCACTCGGCTACGTTTAATCAGATGATCGCTTACGAAGCCGTCCGCGATGGTTTTTTGCAGCAGCATCTACCGGCGATGCGCCGGGTTTACCGGGAGCGGCGGGAGGTGATGCTGGCGGCGCTGGCCGAGCATTTCCCGCCGGGAGTGCACTGGACTCGGCCTGATGGCGGCCTGTTTTTGTGGGTCACCCTGCCGGAAGGAGTCGACGCAGCAGCCTTGCTACCGGCGGCGCTGGCGGCCAAAGTGGCCTTTGTTCCCGGCGCACCGATGTTTCCCAATGGCGGTGGCGAGAACACCTTGCGCCTGAACTTTTCTAATGCCACCCCCGAAAAGATTCGGGAAGGTATCGCCCGGCTGGGCCGGGTCTTGCACGAAAAATTGAGCCGAATTTAGGCGGTGCAGCTTTGTTTTTTTGGTCCGTAGTGGACTATTTGCCGATTTGTCTCTAGCTGGCTAAACTTTGAGGATAAAATCACAGTCCGAACAGCTTGAGTCAATTGGCCCATTATGCAAAAAGTTCGTTATCTTAGCCTGATCATCTTATTTATTTTGATCGTCTACCTGGGAGCGACCGCCCTCTTTGCCTGGTTTTTCCGGGTGAGGAGCGAGGTTGTCCGCTTCACCCGGACGCCGGCCCCCACTTTCACCCCTTCGCCGGCAGCCACGGCCGTGGTTATCATCCCTAGCGCCACCCTACCCCCCCCGGCGCCCGCATCCCCCCCCCCCCGCCCCCCCCCCGCCCCCCCCCCCCCCCCCCCCCCCCCCCCCCC
>CAZRYD010000030.1:17584-30879 GCA_964604225.1 uncultured Caldilineaceae bacterium | reverse complement strand
TCTGCTCCCGCTTGCCCACAATCACTTTTTCGACATTTTCGATAACCTTGGCGGCGAAAGCGGCAATATCACTCGTCATACGGACTCCCCCGTGGAGTCAAAATTATCCAAACGCAAAGAAGGCAGAAAGCGCGGAGACAACCATAGAAACCTTCTGCACTCTCTGCGATGCTCTCTCACTTTAGTAGTGTGTGCCTATGGCTTGTCCAGCTTTTTCATCTGCTCGTCGCGCGTTTTGGCGGTCAAATCGAGCTTGTTGTCGCGGATTTCGTAGCTGGCCTGGCTGGGCAGAGCAACTTTGTTGGGCGGCAGGTCGTGCAGCAGGGTTATGCCTGGACCGATAATGCTGTTAGGGCCAACCTTGATGCCCGGCCCCAAGACACTGTTGCAGCCGGTGCGGCAGCCCTCAGCCATAATTACCCCAAATTTGTCCGTGCCGGTGCTGATCCGCTGCTCGCCCACATTTACGCCGATGGGCTGCTCGTCAAAGCGGAAATTAGCCGTGATTGTCCCCGCCCCAAAGGAGCAGTTGTCCGACACAATCGAGTCGCCGACGTAGTTGCGGTGGGTCCAGACGTTGCGGCCAAAAATCGAGTGCTTGATCTCTGAGCCAAAACCAATCACGCAGCCAGGGCCAAAGGAACAACCCCCCCAAACCATCGCATTGTTACCGATCACACTGCCGGCTCCGATGTAGGCCGGACCGCGAATCACGGCATTTTCAAAGACCCGCACGTTATCGGCAATTATTACCTTGTCGCCAATGATGGCTCGCTCCGATATTTTGGCCGACGGGCTGATCTGTTGGCCCTTGATCTGCTGGCTCAGGAGCAGGTCACTAATGGTCAGTAAATTCCAGGGGAACTTATAGGACTCAAACAGGCCGTCATACTCTACGTGAGTCGCCTGGCCTCGATCAATCAAGAGTTGATAAGCGCGCTCAAATTGGTCGTCGGTTTTACCCAGGGGGGTGTCGCGGATGCACTGGAAAATGTCCGGCGAAAAGTAATAAACCCCCACCACAGCCACATCGCTCGGCTCCTGGCCGGCCGGCGGCTTCTCGATCACGCCGACCAATTTACCCTGGCCATCGAAGCGCATCACCCCAAAGCGCCACGGTTCGCTCACTTTGCGCCCAACCAGGGCCAGATTGGCCTGATGGGTCTGGGCTTGGGTGATGACCTCTTGCAGCAGCCGAGGTTCAAACACATCATTGGCGTTCAGTACAAAGAAATGGGTGTTGACCAGTCCCTCTGCCTGTTGTACGGCGTTGGCCTGGCCTAACGGCTCGGCCTGGTAGGCGTATTGGATCTTGACTCCAAAATCGCTGCCGTCGCCAAAATGCTGTTGAATTTTTTCCTGGTTAGGGCCGGTAATGATGATCAAATCGGTGATACCGGCCTCGCGTAAATTCTCTACTACAAATTGGATGAGCGGCTTGCCCAACAGTTCAAACATGGCTTTGGGCTTGTTGAGACCGAGCGGATGAATGCGTTTGCCTTCACCGCCGGCCAGAATGACGGCTTGAATGGACATCTGGTTTATTCCTCACTCATATGTATTTGGAGAAGTAGGGAGTATGGAGTAGGAAGTAGGGGATTATGCCCTTACTTCTTGCTCCCTACTCCTTACTCCCGGCATATCGTTTGATTTCAGCTTCGACGAGTGGCTGCACCTGACTTTGAATGACGGCTAGCAGCTCGGCGCTGCGGGCCTCAAAGCGCATCGAGATGACCGGCTGGGTATTCGATTGGCGCACCAAGGCCCAGCCGTCCTCAAAGTGGATTCGCGCACCATCCAGCGTATCCACCTTGTAGTCGCCTGCAAATTGTGCTTTGGCAAATTCGACCACTTGTGCCTTGGCTGTGTCGGGGCAGGGCAGCCGCAGTTCGGGTGAGGAGTGGTAAGCCGGCAGCCCGGCCACCCGCACCGATAGGGGTTGCTGGCTCGGAGCGATCACGTTGAGCAGTTTGACCGTGGCCAGGAGCGCGTCGTCAAAACGAAAGTCCGGTTCGCGGCAAAAAAGGTGACCGGATAGTTCGCCGCCCAGGGCTGCGCCGGTAGACTGCATGGCTTCATGGACAAAGGCGTAGCCGGATGGCGTCATAATCGGTTCGCCCCCGTGGGCGACGACATCATCGGCCAGAGCCTGGGTGCACAAGATTTCGTAGACAATTTTGGCCGGGCCGTTTTTTAGCACATCGCGGGCCAAGATCATCATAATCTGATCGCCCAAGACGCGCTGGCCCTGCTCGTCGACCAGGGCCAACCGGTCGCCATCGCCGTCGTAGGCCAGGCCCAAGGCGGCTTTTTCTGCCTGCACCCGCGCCGACAGGTCGGTTAACGCGCCGGAGGCGGTGGGATCGGGACTGCGGTGGGGAAAATTGCCGTCCGGTTGGCAATAAAGTTCGATGACCTGGCAGTCCAGCTCGCGCAACAGCCCGGCCATAATCAGGCCGTTGGTGCCGCTGCCGCCATCTACCACAATTTTGAGCGGTTCCGCTGCTTGAAAGTGGGCCTGGGCCTTGAGCCGTTCCAGGTAAGCAGGCAAAATATCGACCTGTTCTACCTGGCCTGCGCCGGTTTCCATAGCGGGAGTATCCCCCGTTTCTGCTGTCGCCAGGCGGTAGATTTCCTGAATCTCGTCGGCATACAGGGTGCGATCCCGGTTGCGCAGTTTGAGGCCGTTGTGCTCCGGCGGGTTGTGGCTGGCTGTAACCATCACCCCGCCGTCAGCCTGGTAAAAATCGGTAGCAAAGTTATGTACCGGCGTGGGCACCTGGCCCAGATCAACTATCTTGAGGCCGGTGAGCTGCAGCCCCTTGATGAGCGCCCGGCTGATCCGAGGTGAACTACTGCGGACATCTCGGCCTACAACCAGGGTGGCCCCGCCGCGCTGCTTAAAAAATAGGCCGGTCGCCTGGCCAACAGCCATCACAACCTCATCAGTCAGATCGCGGTCGGCGATGCCCCTAATGCTAAATTCGCGAAAAATATGGGGATTGATAGACATGGCTCCGATTTTATCAGTGAATAAGGGAAATACCAAATTTTTGAAATTGCTTAAAAAAGAAGTTGACTGGTCTAAGCCACCAGACGAGCCGCAACCTGCTTGAGCACGGCTGTGAGCGGGTGGTCAGGGTAGGTTAAGACAAAGATATGGGCGCTGGCCAGGGCCATCAACTCCTGCGAGTGAGGCAAAACGGCCGCCACTTCACAATCGTATGTTTTTTCTAACGCTGTTTTGACGGCGGGAAAGTTGTAATTTAGCGGGACTTCATTGGCTACCACCAGCCGTTGCGGCGGCATGTCAATTTTGCGAGCCAGATCGATCATCACGCTGGTGCCTTGATAATCCTGCTTGTCGAGTCGCAAAATGATGGCCAGGGTATGAGCGATAGAAATTGAAGCCAGGGTTTCGGCATCTAAGCCAGCGTGGGTGTCAATCAGCAGGGCATCGATGCCCAATTTATCAATCAATTCGTAGCAGCCATAATTCAAAATACCGGCGTCATACCCGTCGTGAATGATCCGTTTGATGGCATTGATGTCATTGCTGGCCGGGATGAATAAAACTTGCCCGCTCACCTCGGCTCCCAGGCGAGCAGTCACATCATGGAGGGTTTGGTGGATGGTGCATTGGCCCCAGAGATAGTCGTTAAGGGGATGAGTGATTTCGTCTTCATCCAGGTGGAACAAAATATGCAAGCTGGGCGACTCGAGATTGGTGTCAATCACGACCACCCGCCGGCCCTCGGCTGCTAAGAGGGCAGCGACATTGGCGGTCATAATCGACTTGCCGGTTCCCCGACGGAAGGAATGGATCGAAATAATTTTTGGCATGATCGCTGCTCCAACAACTGATAACGGTCTGCGTTGTGATCTGGCCGGTTGCCTACTTGTTTGACTCGTCGGGGGGATTTTCCTCCGGCGCAGCCGGCCCGCGATGACGACGGCTGCGAATGGTGCGCGCTTTGGCTTGCAATTCCTGGAAGAAGTCAGTATCTACAATCTCACTGACTTGCTTTTGGCGCTTAACCTCATCAATCTCGATTCGTAGTTGTTGGATTTCCTGTTTCAAGCTTTGCTCGCGGATGTAAGCTTCCAGAGCGGCTACCGCCAGTGAGGAAAAAGACTCCATCATCTGCTGCAAATTCAGGTCAAAGGGAATGACCTGATTGTTGTCCGGGTCCTGCGCGTTGATAAGTTGGAGCACGCCTAGGACTTCATTCTGGCTGTTTTTAAGGGGAATAGTTAAGTATGAAACTGAGCGATAATCAGTCTTTTCGTCAAAGATGCCCGGTCCATAGGTGTTGAGAATGTCAGGCTCATAGGCGTTGGCAACGTTAATTAAAGTGCCGGTCAGGGCGGCATGGGCGGCGATGCTCTGATGTTGAGCGCCGGGAGTCGTCTGGTCATCGTAGACCGGTATGACCATCGGCAGCCGGGAGAAGGTAATATCTTTATCTACGGTGCCCCCCATCGCAATTTTTAAGGTATCATTCCGCACAATGACAAACTTCAAGCGGTCGCCATCTTTGAGGTAGACAATCCCGGCATCGGCGTGACAGAATTTTTTGGTCTCCAGCAGCATGTTTTCCAGCAGCCGGTTGAAGTTCTTTTCCGAAGACAACTCCACCCCAATCGGGATGACCACATTCAATAGATCGTCGGCGCGTTTCTTCTCTTTGCGTACCTGCCAGAGCGTTTGGCGCAGTTGGCCGGTCATATTGTTGAAGGTGCCGGCCAGAATACCAATTTCATCGGCGGACTCAACCTCAGCTCGCGCCTCCAAATCACCGCCTCTGATTCGCTCGGCTACGTTGGTCAGCCGGCGCACCGGCCCGGCAATGTTCTCGCGGAAGATGTAGGCCAGCATGAGGCCCAGAATAAGCGCGGTGATCCCACCAATGAGGATTTGCCGGTTGGCGTTGGCCAGGCTGATACGACCGGCGTTTAGCTCGGTTACCAGCCGATCCTGTTGATTGGTGGTGATTTCGGTCAGCAATTGTTGCATGGAATCGGTGGCAGGGATTGTCTCGGTTCTAAACAGATAAAGATCCTCGCGCCAGCGTTCTCCTTCCAATATTTCAAAAATGCGGTCAGGCAACTTGAGGAAATCCTCGCGATTTTGGGCGATATTGGCAAAGGTAACTTGCTGGTCGGGGGTCAAATTGTCTTTGTTATTGTTCAAGCGCTCCCAGGCAATCTCGTTCAGATCGAAGTTAGCCTCGTACTCGCCCCGGAAAATGCGATTCCGGGTGGTTACATAGCCGCGCAAGCCCGACAACATGGCCGCAAATGAGCCTTGAAAATTGGCCATGTCTTTGAGCATATCCTGGGTGGTGGACGACGATTCACGCTGCGCCTGGGTTTCAATCAGGTTTTGCACCCCAATTAACACCTCACCGGCTCTCTTAACACCATCGGTGGCCAGCAGTTTATAGGCGGGTTCCCGTTCCAATTGATCGTCGCGCAACTCAAACAGTTGCTCCGGCGACTCTGACCATTTGCTATAGATGGACTTCAGTTGATCCAGTTTATTTTTGTTGACCTCATCCAAATTGGGCGATAATTTGGTCAATACAGCTAAATCGGCTTCAAAGGCATCTTTGGAGGTGTGAAAGCTGGTACGAAACTCCTGGTCGCCCAGGGCCAGGTAGCCGCGCACATCGCCGAGCATCCGCAGCAGATCGGCCTGGGCCGCCGATGCCGCCAAAGCCACCGGGACGCGAAGTTCAACCGTGTTGTCAATACTGGTGGTAGCGCGACTGCTGCTCAGGTAGCTGATAGCCGCGCCAATCAAGGCAATAATGACCAAGATACCGAAGCCGATCATCAACCTGAGACCGATGTTTAAATTTTTGAAGAATTTGGCTCCAGGTAGGTTGTTCAGAAATCGCGTAAAGGCGCTGCGCTCCTGGGGTTGGGTATTGTTGGCTAGGGTTGGGGTAGAAGTCGTCATGGTGACACGAGCCTCCAATCTTTAATGTTCCATAGTTCGGCATCCCACGGGGTGGGATCTATCCCGGCGAGATTAGGATTAACCCCAATCACCCGGGCACGATGGACCAACGGAATCACGGCCACATCTTGGATAACTTTGTCGTTCATCTGAATGAACAACTGGGTCCGTTTATCGGGGTCTATTTCTGTGGTTGATTGCTGGTAGAGGGCGTCATACTCCAAGTTGCGCCAGCGCCCCACATTTTCACCGGTCCAGTTGTTGGCTTTCTGGGGGATCTGGTCTGAGGTTAAATACTGCATATAAGAGCCAGGATCGGGGTTGGGATTGCCGTCGTTGTACTCTTGTAGGTCAGCATAGAAATGGTAGGCAGTATTAGGGTTGGTGGGATCGCTGTCGAAGAAAGCACTGGAGTCGACGACCTTAATTTCCACTTCGACCCCAATCGATCTTAAGGCCCTTTGAATGATTTTCTGGGTTTCCTGGCGCAAGGCGTTGGCTGAGGTTTGGAAAACAACTTTCATCCTGACCCCATCTTTATCGCGGGTCCCGTCGCCGTTGGTATCTTTCCAGCCGGCCTCATCCAAGAGCGCCGCCGCTTTCTCCAGATTGAATTCAAAGGACGTATTGGGTGAGTCGTATTTAGCCGGCGACACCAGGATATTGCTGGTGGGGCGGCCAGTCTTGCCGTAGAGGGCCGCAATGGCCTCCCGGTCAATCGTATAGGCAAAGGCCTGGCGTATTTTGAGATCGTTAAAGAAGGGATGCTCAAATTCCAGGCTGGAACGCTCACCGCTGGAGGCGATTCGGTTTGGATTGGTAAAGTTGAAATAAACCCGTTCGACAAAAGAGGTGGGCACGGCTACCGCTTTGCCTTTGCCCTCTGCCTCCAATTGGCTCAACGTTTCGGCATCGACCTGGAGATTCCAGGCAAAATCTACCTCGCCGGTTTGCAGCGCCTGCCGAGCCGCTTCTTTGACGATGCCGCCCCCTCTCAACTCGACCCGGCTGAAGAAGGGTTTGTCGGCCTCCCGGAAGAAAGGGTTCGGTTCAAAGACAATTTTGTTGGTGTCAACCAGTTCGCTGCCCAGAAAGAGAACCTCTTGTGTTTTAATCCCCGGCGACACCACCCGATAAGGCCCTGTACCCACCGGCAGGATATTCGCCGGAGCCTGAGCGGCATTGGCCCCGTTGTAATCCTTAAAGATATGGCGAGGAATAATCATGCCGGTCGGTCCGACAAAAGTCAGCGACCAGGCTGGGTTGACATCGGTAAAGTTGACCTTAACGGTGTAGTCGTCAACAACTTCAACACTCGCCACCGCTTTGTAGCTGGCAGCGGAGGCGGCTTTAACCTCTGGGTTGGAGATAAACTCATACGTAAAGAGAACATCATCGGCGGTGAAAGGCTCGCCGTCGGACCACTTGACCTCCGGTTTAAGCTTCCAGGTAACCGACTTGCCATCGGTAGCCAGATCGCCGTTTTCCAGCGTCGGGATTTCGGCGGCCAGGAAGGGGATCAGATTGCCGTCCTTGTCAAAACTGGCCAGCGGTTCGTAGGTAATCCGGCTGGCTCCCCAATCCTGTGAGGCCGAGGTAAGATGCGGATTGAGGGTGGTCGGCGCTTGATGGTAGAGTAGTTTCAGCGTGCCGCCCGCACCGCGTCCGCTGGGTTCCGGCGTAACCGCAGCTCCTGCTGGGGTCAACGTGGGGGGAAGACCTTGGTCATTCAGGGAATCAGCACAGGCAGTGGTCAACAAGACGAACACCAACAGCAGGATTAAAATGAAGGCGAGTTTGGCATTAGGCAATGCCTGTTTGAACATATCTGTTCCTCCTTAAGCGCCGGGATCGAGCCAGTCCCAATAGTTGAAATGCCAGCCCTGCCCTGGTATGGCTACGGCGGCCACATAGCCGTCGGCAGGGTGGAATGCCTCGATCAACCAACGTGAAGCTTCAATTACATCTCCGGCGAGGCTCAACAGCCTGGCCGGTTCTCCTGGCCCCAGCGAGACGATGAACTGATCCAACGGCTGCGTCAGGCCATCGCCGAGAGCCTTCAGATAGGCTTCTTTGCGGGTCCAGCAGTTAAAAAAGGCGGGCTGACGCTGCTCTGGAGGTAACGCCAGCAGGGCGGCCCGCTCTTGGGTCGCAAAAAAACGCTCGGCAATTTGGACCATCTCGACAATAGGGTGAATTTGTTCAACATCTACCCCAATTTCTTGCCCACGTACCAGCGCATACACGGCCAAATTCCCAGAGTGAGCCAGGTTAAAATGAAGTTGACCCTTGCCCCCGGCCAATGACTCGGCCAGGGCGGGTTTGCCGCGTGCCCCATAACAGAATTGCAATTGGGCCGGAGCCAGATGCAAGTACCGGCCTAAAATTGCCCTGAGCACACCTCGCCCCACTATAAACCGCTGCCGGTCCCGCTCGAAATGAAAACGCTCCGCGCGCAACTGCTCATCTGGGGCCAGGGTTTGGGTCAGGTGCGCTACCTGGGCCGCCGGCCGATCCAGCCCGGCCCGCCAAATGTGAATCTCACCCTCTGTCAGTGCCAGGTTTGTCGGTGGGGTGGACCACTCTTGCTCAAGAATCGCCAGCGGCTTCCTCCATTTTTTTACGTAGACTGAGCGGTCGCATATCGGTCCAGACGGCGGCAATGTAGGCCAGACATTCCGCTTTGGAACCGCTTTGGCCGGCATCGCGCCAAGCGGCGGGATTCTCCCGCTCTGCCGGCCAAATTGAATATTGCTCTTCGTGATTGACGACAACCTTATAAAGGGTCGTATCGGCCGCATCCATTTCACTCATGGGGTTACTCCAACCAACTGAGCTTCGTTAAGACAAACTTTAAGCTGATCGGCCAGAACCCGGATGTGCGGTTCGGCCAGGATGGTGTAGTGATCGCCCGGAAGGGGATAAACTTCCAGCGCTTCGCTGGAGAGCCGCCGCCAGCCAATGGCGGAGTCCGGCATTTGACCATGCGGATGCTGCGCCGCTGCAAACCATTCGGTGGCCTGAAACAGGGTGATCCGGCCCGGATAGAGCTGGGGTGTGTAGTTCGACATGGCCTGGACGTTGGCTTTAAAGACCTGCCAAAGTTGGTACAGTTGCGACAACCCCCCTTCCGGGAAGACAAATTCCAACATTTTGGCGTGTTCCACAATGTAATGCAATTTCTCATCCAGGCTGAGGGGATGAAAATCGTCTGACAACACCGGCAGGTCTTTGGCGTACCGCCCGCGCAAATGTCGCAGAAAGTCTAGCAGCAATTGCGTCTCGAGGTCATCTTCCGTATGGGGTGAGCCGTTTACGGGTTGATACCCGTCCGGGTAGCGGGGGTCAGAGTCTGGCACCCAACTATCTAGCAAGGCCAACAAAGCCACCGGCTGGCCCAGCCGCCGCAACTGTTGCGCCATTTCAAAGGCGACCAGGCCACCCATCGACCAGCCGCCTAGAAGATACGGCCCTTGAGGTTGAACTGCGCGCAGAGACTCGATATAATCGGCTGCCATAACCTTGAGTCGGGTTCGGGCCGAGTGACTTTTATCAACGTGAGTGACTTGCAGCCCATAAAATGGCTGATCCTCACCCAGATAACGGGCCAGAGCGACATAACTGAGGACCGTCCCATCGGCGGGATGGACACAGAAAAATGGCAGCTTTGTACCGCTTGCTTGAATCTTGACCAGTGGTGATGATGGTCGCGTGTCAATCTGCTGGCTCAGCAGAGCGGCCAGGTGCTCAATAGTCCCTTCCTGAAAGAGGGTCGCCAGAGGCAGGTCGCGGCCAAACCAGCGCTGAATCTGGGCCATCAACCGTACCGCCAGCAGCGAGTGGCCGCCCAGATCAAAAAAGTTGTCGCGTATGCCCACCCGCTCCAGCCCCAGAATGTTGGCCCACAGGTCGGCCAGAGCCTCCTCGATGGCATTGCGCGGGGCCACGTAGGTTTCCTCAAAGGCCAGGTGAGCCGCATCGGGTACGGGCAGGGCGCGGCGATTGATTTTGCCGTTGGAGGTCAGGGGTAATTTGTCTAGCAGAACAAACGCGGTGGGCAGCATCGGTTCAGGCAGTTTTTCCTTCAAAAAGGCGCGCAGTTCGGTGCTGGTGGGTGTTTGAGTAGCTTCGGGGACAAGATAAGCCACCAGCCGTTTGTCGCCGGGGTGATCCTCGCGGGCTATGACGACGGTTTCTTGTACGGCCGGATGCTGGCCTAACATCGCTTCAATCTCGCCTAGCTCGATGCGGAAGCCCCGAATTTTGACCTGGTTATCAATCCGGCCCAGGAATTCGACGCTGCCATCGGGCAGGTAGCGAGCCAGATCGCCGGTTCGGTAAAGGCGTGACAATTTTAGTTCTTGAATTACCTCTCTGGCGGGTGTGGGTTTTGGATCCTCTTCTCCCAATCCAAAATCGGCAATCGAAAATCTAAAATCCTGGAGGGGGTTGTCAATAAATCGCTCTGTGGTCAGCTCCGGGCGATTGAGATAGCCGCGGGCCACCCCGGCCCCGCCGATGTAAACCTCGCCGGGCAGCCAGATTGGGACAGGTTGCTGGTACGAGTCCAGTAGATAAATCTGGGTATTGGCCAGGGGACGGCCCAGCGGCACCGTGCTGGGCGTTGGGACGGGCGGCTGGCTAGCCAGAGCTTGGGAGACCGGATAAGTCAGAACGCCTACGGTGGTTTCAGTGGGGCCATAGTGATTGAAGATGAGGCAATCCGGGGCCAGGGCTTGAGCTTTTCTGACCAGGTCCCAATGGGAGGTCTCACCGCCCAGGATCAGATACTGGCGTGGCATAATTTGCTCCGGCTGGGCTGAGGCAAAAAGTGCAGCCAGGTGCGAAGGCACCAACTTGAGGCAATCGATCTGGTAGCGCTGAAAATAAGCGGCCAGGGCGTCTGGGTCGGTGGCCCGCTCGTGGGTGATGATATACAGACACCCACCTCCGCACAAGGCCGGGAAGATAACCGTGTTTCCCAGGTCGGCGGCAAAGGTGGAGACGGTGGCGTAGTTGGCCCCGGCCGGCAGTTCCAGCCGGGCCGTAATTCCGTGCAGGTAGTTCAAGAGCTGGCGATGTTCGATCATCACCCCCTTGGGCTGTCCGGTTGAGCCGGAGGTGAAGAGCACATACGCCAGATGGTGGCTTTGAACCTCACTGGCCGGATTCTGTTCCGGCTGCTGCGCCATAAGCTCCCAGTCCGTATCAAGACAGATGACTTGAGAGTTGTGGGGGGCAGCCGTTAGCCTCTCGGCCAGATGTTGTTGGGTCAGCAGTACCGGCGCTTGGGTGTCGTTTAACAAAAAGGCCAGCCGTTCTTTAGGTAGAGTTGGGTCAAAAGGTACATAGGCCCCGCCGGCTTTGAGAATACCCAGCATGCCGACAATCATGTCGAGTGACCGTTCCACAAAAATCGCCACCGGTGTCTCCGGGCCAACACCCCAGCCCTGCAAATAATGAGCCAGTTGGTTGGCTCGCCAGTTTAACTCGGCATAAGTCAGCGCCTGTCCTTCAAACATCACGGCGACCTGTTTTGGGACGCGCTCGGCCTGGGCCTCAAAGAGGTGATGAATGCAGCCGTCGGCGGGGAAATCTAGGTGAGTTTGATTAAACCCAAACAGCAGTTGCCGGCGCTCGGCTGCGGTGAGCAAGTTGAGAGCGCCAATGGCCGCCTCAGGCTGCCGGACGGCGCTGGCTAACAATTCGACAAATTGTCCGGCCAGCCGCTGCATATCGGCTGCCTCAAATAAACCGGCATCGTAATGAAATTCGGCCACGGCTGCCTCAAGGACCGCCAGCTTCATTTTGAACCGGTCAATACAAACGTATCGGCGCTCAAGAGAAAAGGTCACCTCGCCGACCGTAACGGGTAGGGGGCGCGGCATAAACTCGAAGTTGAAGGGTAAAAAAATGGGCGCTGCCTTGTCCGCGACCTTGTCCAACACATCCCAATGAAAAAAATCCTGCCAGGCAGAAACTTCCTGGGCCGTCCGGCTAACCTGTGAGAGCAGCTCGATAAAGAGGGTGCTTTCTTCTAGCAAGCTGGCAACGGGCAGATAGCGACTGAGTAAGCCCAGGGCATCTTGCAATTCGGCGTGCGTCCGGCCATCCCCGGCCAGGCCGACCACCAAATCGGACCGGCCGCTATAGCGCCAGAGTAGGATGTGCCAGCAACTCTGCCAGATTGCTGCGGGCGAGACGGCGTATTTCTGAGCCAGTTTTTCAACTTGCGCGACCAACTCAGGTTTAAGCTCAACGGCGATCAATTGTGGCTCAAATTCTGCGCTGGCGGGAGGTTGGGTTTCAAACGGCAGTTTCAGGCTGAACAGATCAGGCCAGTCCTGCTTGTGCCAGTAAGCCCGACCGGCGGCGGTATCCTCGGCTTCCAGCAGGTCATGCTGCCATTCGGCCAGGTCGGCATATTGCATTGGCTCAGCGGCAAGGACTTCGTGCTGCAAACAAGCGGCGTAAGCCCGGCTGATTTCGTGCATCAAATGGGTAAGCGTGGCGGCGTCGGCGCAGAGAGCGGGCAGGCTGAACAGCAGGCTGTGGCAGGTCGGGCTGAGGGTAACCAGGGCGACCCGCCACAGCGGTCCATGTTCAAGGTTGAACGGCTGCCGGCCCAACTCGTCAAACAAAGCGTTGAGACGAGCTGGCTGGGCTGACGGCTCAACGTCACTCAAATTGTGAGGCGTGATAGTCAGGACGGTGTTGGTGGTAATTACCTGCAAAGGAATGTTCAGACCGGGCGCTTGGTGAAAAGTTGTCCGCAAGATTTCGTGCCGGTTGAACACGTGCTCCAGGGCAGCGGTCAAAGCGGCCAGCTCCAGCCGGCCCTCAATCCGCAAGACACCCTGGACGCGATAAGGTTCAGACTGACCGGTTTGTTGGATCAACCAAAGGTGTTCTTGCTGAGGTGAGAGGCGAAAACCCTCGATCACGGCTTTTGGCATGCTTGCTTGATGTCTCCACGTTGTGTGGCTGAGAACTTGGTCGAAAAATGAGGTGTAAAAGATTGTCCCTGACCCTTATACAACGCAGCCTGTTGTTGGCTGGGGCTAACCTAATTTGAGGGGCTGGCTTTGTCCACCACCATCAAATCCCCTTTGTTATTCTACCTTAAAATACCGAAAAAAGATACTCCCCATGAGACCTATACATAAGGTCATCATTCTTCGGACTGGGACAAAGCCTGAATACGCTTTCGCTTGACTTGTTTTAACTTGAGCAAGCTGACTTGTTTGAGCGCATTTTCTTTGCTCTGTTGCTGTGGCCGAACGGCAGCCAGTAGCATTTCAATCAGCGTATTGAGCCGGATATCGGGCTG
>CAZRYD010000030.1:0-17484 GCA_964604225.1 uncultured Caldilineaceae bacterium | reverse complement strand
CCCAGAGCGGTCTCGCGTACCCGCTCCAATAATTCCCGAAAGGTTGGGTTGCCCGCCAGTCGAGTCCGCAGCACCAGGGTGTTGACAAAAAAGCCGATCAAACCTTCTAGTTCGCTGCGGGTCCGGTTGGCGATGGGCGTCCCGACCACCAGATCAGCCTGGTGAGTATAGTAATAGAGCAGCACCTTGAACGCGGCCAGCAGGGTCATGAAGGCCGTCAGCCCGGCTTGTTGGCTCAGGGATTTGATGGCTTCAACCAGGGGAGCAGCCAGCGTAAAAAGCTGGCGCGCCCCTTCATAGTTCTGTACCGGTGGGCGAGGGTGGTCGGTGGGCAGTTCCAACACAGGCGGAGCCCCGGCCAGTTGCCGGGTCCAATAGGCGAGTTGTCTTTCCAGCACTTCTCCTTGCAGCCACCGCCGCTGCCAGACCGCGAAATCCGCATACTGGATGGGTAACTCGACCAGCGGTGAGGGCTGGCCGTTGGCCAGGGCTTGATAGAGACTGGTCAACTCTTGAAAGAAAACGCCTTCGGACCAACCGTCATAGATAATGTGGTGAATGGTCAGGAGCAGGATGTGCTCCGTATCAGCCAGGCGCAGCAGGCTGGCGCGCAGCAGTGGCCCTTGGACCAGGTTGAAAGGTCGGCGAGCCTCTCGAATTAGGAAACTTTGAATTTCGCCGGGAAGTGTCTGGCCTAGCTCCGGCGCTTGGCCGGTGGAGAAGTCAACTTTTGAGATGCTAAAACCGGCCTCCGCAGGTGGATGAATGATCTGAACCGGTTCGCCATTTCTGGCGATAAAGATGGTGCGCAAAACCTCGTGGCGGCGCACAATTTCGGCCAGGCTGTGTTCAAGTGCGCTCGTATTGAGCGGACCGTTCAGACGAAAGGCCGCCGGAATGTTGTAAGCGATACTGCCCGGTTCCAACTGATCCAGAAACCAGAGACGCTGCTGGGCAAACGAGAGAGGTGGATCGCCTACTTTTTCCCTGGGGAGAATCGGCTGGGCTGGCGCACCGGGTGAGTCCTGGGCCTGTCCCGGCTTAAATTCCTGACCGGCTTGCGCCATCAGCCCGCGCAGCAGCTCAGCCTGACGGGCCACCGTAGGGGTTTCAAACAGGCTGCGTAGGGGCAATTCTACCCGGAAGTCGGTTTGAATGGCCGAGATGAGCCGGGTGGCCATGAGCGAGTGCCCGCCTATCTCAAAAAAGTTGTCGTCAATACCGACCCGCTCCAGCCGCAGCACCTCGGCCCAGAGCTTGACCAGAGACTCTTCCAACGGATTGCGCGGCGAAGCGTAGGTTTCGGCCAGTTCAGGCCGGACTGGCTCCGGTGCAGGCAGGGCTTGGCGGTCGATTTTGCCGTTGGGAGTCAGCGGGATTTTGCCAAGCAGGACAAATGCAGCCGGAATCATATAATCAGGCAAAGTCTTTTTAAGATGGCCTCGCAGTTCTGGGGCCAGCTCGCGAGCAAATTTGACCTGCAACGGGTTATTGGTATAGGCGTGCCAGGGACGGTTGGAAGCTGGGGCGGTATCAAAGAGGGGTCGCGCCGGCTGTTGGATGGCAGCTTGGCTGTCCGCACGGGTAAATATCACCTCGAAGTGGTCTTCGGCGCCGGAGGGCGACCAGGTGATGTCGGCGTGATAGCCGAGTTCAGCCGCCAGGCTCCAGACATCCTCCGGCTCGATGCCTGTTTTCGAGGAGATATTGATAAGCTGTCGAATTTCAGCGGCGCTTACCGGTCCTTCGGGGCTAAACACAAGAGCCCCCGTCTCGACATCGGCCAGCAGGCGGGCATTGGGCACATGCCGCAGGCCCAAAAGAGGCGGCTGGTCTTGAGCCAGCCGTTGGCGTAAGGTGGTCAGGGTCAAACCAGCAGTGTCCCAGTCCAGCCAGGCAGCAGGATCATTCAACTGATCTGTACGGACACCGGCCGGGCCGACCTGAAGGGTCACATCATAGCGGAATTTGGTCAATTCATTGCGATAGTGGCCGCGTTTGAGCTGAATTTGGGCGTGGTTGATGGCGGGCAGCGCCTGAGTCAGGACGGTAAAAAAAGCCGGGTCAATCAATAATTCCACTTCACGGGCCATGTGCCGCTGCACCCGCTGCTGCAACTGCGTCCGGGGCAGCGTGTCGGGCGCTTGAAAGAGCTGCACCGAGGCATAAAATGGCTGGGCCAGCGGCAGGCTGCGCACGTCGCCGACGAAGATGAAGCCGCCCGGCGCTACCGCTTTGACCGCTCCGGCCAACACCTCCAGCAGATACTCGGCCCGTGGGAAATATTGCACCACCGAGTTCAAAATTACGAGGTCAAAAGACCCCGCTGCGATGCCGGAAAAGTCATCCGCTGTTCTTTGGTCGAGTTTCACCTGAGGTAGCGCCTGGCCGGGTCGAGTTAATTGCTGCTCCAGTTCACGCAGCGGCCCCGGCGAAAAGTCGGTACCGAGATAGTAGCTACAATGTGGGGCAACCCGCAAGAGTAAAAGACCCGTACCGCAGCCAATTTCCAGCACCCGCCGGGGCTGCAAGGCCAGAATTCGCTCGACGGTGCAGTCGCGCCACTCCTGCATCTCCGCTGCCGGGATAGGTGCGCCGGTGTAGCTGCTCTCCCAACCAACGATGTTGAAGGTCGAGTCGGTCGAGTCCTGGGTGGGCACAGCCTGGTGATAGAGTTGCTCGTACAAGGTTTGCCATTGTTCAACTTGGCGGGCCTGCCATTGGGCTACCTGCTCCGCCGAGCCCTGGTAATCGGGATTCTGGACGATGTAGGCAACCAGGCGTTTTTGATTGGGCGCGTCGTCGTGGGCGACAACCACGCTTTCCTGTACCGCCGGATGCTGGCGCAGAACCGCTTCGATTTCTTGCGGTTCGATACGAAAGCCGCGAATCTTCACCTGATTGTCAACCCGCCCCACAAATTCAAGGTTGCCATTGGGGAGCGAGCGGGCTAAGTCGCCGGTTTTATAAAGGCGTGACGATTTTAGATTTTGGACTGCCCTACCGGGCGTAGATTTTGGATTAGCCTGAAGCAATCCAAAATCGGCAATCACAAATTCAAAATCACGGAAGGGGTTGGGTATGAATTTCTCGGCGGTCAGGTCGGGCCGACGCCAATAGCCTCGAGCCAGGCCGGGGCCGCCGATATGCAATTCGCCGGGTGTTCCGGCAGGCACGGGTTGAAGGTGTGAATCTAACAGATAAATTTGAACGTTTCGAATGGGCTGCCCAATCGGTATTTCTCCCTCAGCCTGGATCATGGGGACTTGGTAAAGCGAGGCGACCACGGTAGCTTCGGTGGGGCCATAGGTATTCATAAGCTGCACTTGCGAGCCAACCTGCTTTTGCCAGGCGACGACTCGTTCGGGCAGCGCCCGCTCGCCCCCCAGAATAACCAGGCGAAGGGAAGGCGGCAAAGTTAACTTTTCGCTGACTACCCCGGCGGCCAGTTCGTGCCAAAAAGCGGTTGGCAGGGAAACCACGTTGATGGCCCACTCCTGGCAGAAATGTAGAAAAACGGCAGCCGAAGCCAGTATGGCCTCGGTGCGCAGCACCAGGGTAGCCCCACAGACCAGGCTGGGGAAGATTTCTTCGACACTGATGTCGAAGCTGATGGAGGAGAATTGCAGCATCCGTTCAGTCGCCCTCAAGCCGTATTGAATTTGGGCGGTTTCAGCATAGCCGGCCAGGGCGTCGTGCTCGATCATGACTCCTTTAGGCTGACCGGTGGAGCCGGAGGTGTACATGACATAGGCCAGGTTGCCGGATGTGACCCGGCTGGTGGGATTAGCTTCACTTTCCTGAGCAATCGCCGCCCAATCGGAGTCGAGGCAAATGATTCTGGCGGCAGGTTCGGGCAGGGCTGACTTGAGCCGTGTTTGGGTCAACAGGAGCGGCGCCTGGGTATCAGTCAACATAAAAGCCAGGCGATCTTTGGGGTAGGCCGGGTCCAGGGGAACGTAGGCTCCGCCGGCCTTGAGGATACCGAGCAGTCCCACCACCATCTCCGGCGAGCGTTCAACACAGAGGCCGACCAGCGTCTCCGGCCCGACGCCCAGCTTTTGCAGGTGGTGGGCCAGTTGATTGGCCCGCCGGTTCAGTTCGCGGTAGGTCAACTGAGCCGGTATAGCGGCTGCCTCTTTTGGACTGGTAGGGAGGGCAATAACGGCGATAGCCTCTGGCGTCAGCCCGGCCTGAGCTTCAAAGAGCTGATGAATGCAGATCATACGTCAATCAAATTTGTCGAACAATTTGTGAAGCTCGCGGGGGCGGGTCTTGGTCAATTCGGCCACCCGATCGTTGGCCTCACGCAGCCGCTGGCTGAGCACGTTGATGAGTTCCAGCGACAGGTCGGGGTATTGCCGGGCCAGGGCAATCAGCGGCTCGCGCCGTAAGCGCAAAGTCAGGGTGTCTTGCAGGGCAATGGCCGAGTCGGAGCGAGGGCTGTTGTCGAACAGGTTCATTTCCCCAAAATAAGAGTGGGCCTCGATGGTCGCCAGGCGGGCAAAAGAGCCTTTGCGTCTTTCCTGTTCAATTCCCACCCGGCCGCTGACGACCACATACAGAGCGCCGCCGGGGTCGCCGGCGTTAAAGATGCGGGCATCTTCTTCAAAGAGCTGCTCTTCGCACACATTGGCTAAAATTTTCAATTGGTCAATGGTCATCCCCTGGAAAAAGGGGACTTCTTTCAAAAAGATGATTTTTTCGATGGCGGAAAGCAAGAGTCCCTCCTCTTGGATCACACTGGTGATATAGGAGCCGGCCATGATCCGTTTGGCGGCTCGAGCGGCCAGACGTACATCGATTTGGGGGTCGGCGAAGGCCGCTTCGATCATCGTCTCGATTTCCGGGACGGTGAAAGGTAATGACCCGGACGGCAGTGATTTGTCTGGGTCGGTTGTTTCTGCGGGTTGGGTTGCGCGCGGCTCAACGACATCCAGCAGCGCGCCCAATAGATTAGCGGGCCGGTTACGGCGGGGTTTAGGCTCTTCAGGTTTGGGCTGGTCGGTCTGGTCTGGGTCGAACAAAGCGCCCAAAAGATCAACCGGCCTGGCTCGACGGGCGGGGCGTTCACTTGGTTGAGGCTCTGCTGCCGGCTTGGCGGTCTCGTCTGCCTCGGTGAGCAGATCAAACGGATGGGTTGGTCGAGGCTGCTGCGCGGTGTTTTCCTCCTGGCTCGGTTCGGTAGGGGTCTCAGGGCCATTGGCCTCGGTCAATTCGTTGACTCGTTGATCGACCAGCTCGTGGACCTTGAGGAGGCGCGACTGCGGCGCGGTACTTGGCGGCGGCAAGAGCGCAGCGGCCATTTCACCCAGCCCCAGGGTCATCATAGCCCGAAACCAGGGGTCAGCGGGATCGGTCAGGATCAGGTTAATGGCTTCTGCCGTATCAGGGTGCGCCATCTCCCAACTGTCTCGGCTGATTTCTAATAACTGAGCCGGAGCCAGGTCCGGTTCAAACAGCGGCGCCATCAATCTAGCCGTCTGCGGCGTGGTCATGGCTTCCAGCGCTTCGGCGGCGTTGGCCCGCACCCGGGCGGTTTCACTCTCGAAAGACTCGGCTACAATTTTTACCGCTTCTTTATCGTGGATGGCAGTCAGTAAATAAAAGATCTCAGCAATGAGCTGCTGATTTTGCTCACGAATGGTGTCTTGCAAGATGGAAATACTGGGGAATTCAACGCAGGGCATGAGCGCCGCCAACAAACCATAGCTCCGGTAGATATCCAGCAGGTTGCCGGTAATATGGGTTTCCACCAGGGGGCCAAATTCACGCTGGTTGATGCGGCTCAGGGCTATCGTGGTCATCTTGCGCAGGAGCGGGTTAGCCGCGTTAAGCGCCGGATGCAGGGTAGGGATGACGACTTTGCCGGCGTGCGCCAAGACATCTACGGCGGTAGACCTGACCTGCGGACTGGGGTCGGTTAAGGCATTCATCAACATGTGCTGCGATTCGCGGTTGTTGACCCGGCCCAAAATGGTTAAGCCGGCCTGACGGATGCGTTCAACCGGGTCTTGAGCCAGCCGATCCATCTTTTCCAGGACCAGTTCAATGATGGGGGCCGGTACCTTTTGGGCCAAGAAAGACTCAACGGCAATGGCCGCTTCCAGGCGTACTTCGTCGGCGGGGTCGGCCAGATGATCCAGCAGGGTATGGATAAAGCGCAGGTCGCCGGTTTGGTTCAGGATGTGGATGCCCCGCGCCCGCTGGTGAGCGTCGCGATTGTTCAAAAATTCATCCAGGGTTTGGATAGCCGAGATTTGATGCTCTGAGTCGCTGGCCTGGAGCAAGATCGGCAGAACTCTGGCGCGCACTTCCGTATCAGGATCGACCAACATTTTGACGGCTAAGGCCAGAAATTGCTTATCTTGAGGCCCGCTCAACTCCTCTAACCCGGCGATGGCCGATTGGCGTACCCGGCCATCTTCATCCTCAAGGAAATTGGTGTAAAGTTCACGAACGGCCTCGCCCTGGAAATCGGCGGCCACCAGCACATCGAGGAGGGCGGCTCGGATGCGGGCATCGTCGGCCGCCCGGGCGGCTTGTCCCAGGATGGGAATGGCCGCGCTGCCGCCGATTTGGCTGATGAGCTTGGCCATAAAGATGGTAAATTCGGGACTGGTGCTGTCTTCCAGCTTTTTGCGTAAACCATTGAGCGTGGCCGGGTCGGTGACAGTCAGCGGGGTGGCTTCTTGGAGCAGCAGGAATGAAAAATCTTCCTGTTCCAACATCTGGATGAGGGCGCGGCTGTACTGCCTGCGGATGACGAGCGTGCTCACCAGGTAGCCTACAGATAAGGCCATGATAATGGCCGACAAAAACCAGGCCAAAGAAGCGAAGGGTAGAAGCAAGAGGAGGCCGCCGCTCAAGGAGCCTAACGGAGCCACCAGCCCGCCAATAAAGGCCCGCGCCCGGCCTTTGACCCGCAGGGGCACGGCGTTATAAAGCAGGCTGTCGGGCGGATTGCGAAAAGTTGAGCGAAAGGCGTTGCGATCAAAGTAAGCCAGGGCTGCGGTGAACAGCACGGGCCGCCAACTGAGAGCGCTGGCAATGGCCAGGTTGCCGATGGGGAAAATCAAATTGGCGTTGCCGAGTCCAATCCAACCAATAATTCGGCTGAGTAAAAGGAGCTGAATCGGCAAAACAAGCAGGTTGGTGAGACCGTTGAGGGTGCCGGTAAAGTTAGAAATCGCCTGGGTGGTTTGTAGCTCCTGCAACAGGATTTGACTGGTGCGAAATTCCAGAAAGGGAATGAGCGCCGTCAGTAGCAGGGTGGAAATAGCCAGCCATTTTAGAAAGGCTGATTGGGCAACGTAGTGATAACCTTCGCGGATATTGTCGAGATAGGAAAGATGGGTTTGGGGTTTAGTACTCTTGGTGGTCGAGGTAATATCTCCCGACTGTTCAAGGCCTGTTTTGTCTCCTTTAAAAATATAGGGCATCAAGCCAATCAGCAGCATGACTAACAGGATAGCCCCGAGCCAGATGGTAATAATGGTTGTGGGCGAAAACCACTGGTTCAGGAGGAACATGGTCAAGCCGGCCAGAATGCCGCCGATACGGCTGGCTGTGGCCAGGACCGGCACAATTCGTTTGGCCGATTGAGTGTCATAAAAGCTGTTGGTCAGGGTATACCAGTGAACCAGGTAAATATCAGACAGAGGCACAAACATAAAGAGGTATAGCAGGGGATAAGCCAGGGTATCCTTACCCTCAGCTAAAAAAAACCGCCCCACAGCGACCCCCAGTAAGCCAATGCCCAAAATGCCGACGGCTAATTTGTTGTTAGAAATACGGTCAGCAAAGGCGGTGTAAATTGCCGTAGCCGGAACCGATACCAGGGCCACCGCCACAAATACCCAAGGTAAGAATTGAACGCCTACCTGCTGCAAGAAGGCTGCTTCAACCATTGTTTCGCCCCAGGTGGCCCCGGTGATGTATACAAAAAATATCACATACAAATACAACAAGCGTGGCCATTCGGTGGGGCGGATATTAAATAATTTGCTAAACAAACGGGTCATGGCCAGTATAGGCGGAGCTTATCCAAGGCTATTAAGGTTCTGGTCAACTAAAAAGGTTAGAAGTTGGGTACTGGAAAAGCACGCTGCCCAACTCCTAACCTCTATAACCGCACTAAATCTGTCGTTCGGAACGCGGTCAGACTTGTATAGGTGTGGTGTTGGAGGTGGACACTCAGGCCATCAGTTTGGCGGCAACTTGTTTGAGCGACTGGGTCACCCGGTGATCCGGGTAGCGCAGGGCAAAAATGCCGGCACTGGCCAGGGCCATCATCTCGTCGGAGTGGGGCAGTACCGCTGCCACCTCGCTCTTGTAAGTCTCCTCAACGCGCTTTTGCACATCGGCAAAATTGAAGACTTCGGGCACCTTATTGACCAGCAGCAGCAAGCGCGGCACATTCAACTTGCGGGCCACTTCTACGGTGACGCCGGTGCCCTGATAATCTTGCTGGTCGGGGCGCAGGATAATAATCAGGGCGTCGGAAATGGCGATGGAGAGCAGGGTCTCTTCATTCAGGCCGGGGTGAGTGTCAATCATCAAAACGTCCAGGTTCAGATTCTCAACCAGATCATGGAAACCATCATTCAGTAGCCCCACATCATAACCCTCGCGGAGCACGCGCGCAATCTCGCCGGCCTTGATACTGGACGGAATCAGGTAGATTTGGCCTTTGATAGGCGCACCGAGCTGGGCGGTGACATCATGGGCGCAGTCCTCAATGGCACACTTGCCCCACAAATAGTCGTTCAGGGAGTGGCCCATATCATCTTCATCCAGGCCAAACAGCACGTGAATACCCGGTGATTGGATATCGGTATCGATCACGCCCACCCGCAGCCCTTGAGCCGCCAGCAGCGCCGTGATATTGGCTGTCGTATTAGATTTACCTGTGCCACCTCGGAAGGAGTGGATAGAAATGATTTTAGACATATGTTTCTCCAAATATTAGTCGTTTTAGATGTTAACGCATAGTTGCTGTTATCGACGGGACAGCGCCAAGCCTATTCTTGGCTCTGATCCAGCAGGTTATCCAAAGCCGTCCAGACCCCGGTTGAGAGTTTTTTATCTGCTTTGCGGGCAAAGTGGGCTTTGTACCAGACTTCGCCCGCCACCTCCACCCGCCGGATCAGCCCTTTCGCCACCAATTCGTCCAAAATAGTTTGGGTTTCTTCGGGCGTCTGGCTCATCTCTGCGGCAATTTCCGGCAGATTCATGCCATTCCGGCGGACAATTTTCTTGGCAATTGCGGCCAGACCGGGAGGCAAATCTAATAAGTCGATCGGAGAAAGACCTTCTTGCCGCCCGCGTGCATCGATCTCATCTTGCAAACGATCAAATAGTCCCATTAGTAAATCTCCGGCATTGGAATGGGCTCCGGCTGCGGCTTGCACACACCGCACCACAGCACATCCGCTACAGCAATTGTTTTGGGTGTTTGGGCGCGACCCACATAGACAGCCAGAATAATGGGTGTTTGACTATAGTGATTAGCGCAAACCGCTCGACCACAAAATTTGCAAACGCCCATGGCTGTCTGGCCACATTGGTGACACACCATACTTGCCTCCTGATTGGTAATGATTTAGCAGATTTACTGCTTTAATTGCAATATTAGGCGTGGTTGCAGTGCGGACGAAAGACAATGGCTGGAAGACCAACTCAGCGAGACAAGGCGCAAAAGGACAACAAATGGAGTGGTAAATATGCGTCTTTGGTTGTTTGTCTTTCTGCAAACGACCAAGTTGGATAATAGTAAGACTACCGCAACATGCCTGTTTAGGCAAATGAATATTTAAATTTCAGGTTCAAGCCTGGCTCAAACTTACCAGGGGCGAACTCTGGCTCAAAACCGCCTGGGCAAAGAGACCTAACCATTCCTCGTACTGGCCCAACCCTGCTGGAGCGGCTAACATTCGCTCCAGTGTTTCCAGAGCCGGCCGGGCTGACTCTTCAGCCCCAGCCAGGGCCGATTGGACGAGTTTTGTGGCGGCCTGAGGTTGACCGTGTTGTGCCAGCAGCCAGGCTTGCGCTCCGTCGGCCCAGGGGCGCAGCGCCGGGCTGAATTCAGTCCGTGCCAGTGTCTCGATCTCACCAGCCAGAATGACCTGTTTGCCTCGCGCCTCTGCGCTGCCCAATTGGCTGGCTTGCGAATAGGCCGACCGGGCGGCTTGATAGTCGCCCTGTAAAGCCAATATATCCGCCTGGCCTTCGGCCGCCCTGCTCCGTTCCTCAAGGGGTGCGTTAGCCAGAGCCAAAACCTTAGCATAATATTCGGCTGCCCCGGCATACGCGCCGCGTTCTCGGGCCTTATCGCCGGCTCGACGTCCAAACCTGGCCGCTTTGGCTACATCCGCGCCCTGAAAATAATGATAGGCCATCAATTCCAAATTTTGCTCTGCTTCCGGCCGGCTCTCCACCAGCCAGTCACCAATTTGGGTATGCCAGCTTTGGCGCTGCGAATAAGCCAGCGTATTGTAAATGGCCTCTTGTAGCAGTGGATGATTAAATTGGTAGGTCGTTGTCTGGACCGCACTCAAAAATGAGGTTTGGCTGCGCTCGTCGAGCGCGGCAGCTACTTCCAACTCACTGAGCTGAGGCTGGCACAATTTGACCAGCCCAGCGTACTCAAAGGTCGGACCCAGCACCGCTGCCCGTTTAAGCACGTCTTGGTGGGTCAGGGGTAATTCATCCAGGCGGGCCAGCAGCAAGCCGTGCAGCGACAGCGGCAGGGCCGGCTCCAGCCCAATCCAGCGCGCCTCCCCGCTTTCTCGATCCAACCATACGGCTTCGGCCTGCTGCAAGGCCTGGCACAATTCTTCGGCATAGAGCGGGTTGCCGCCGGCGCGCCGACAAATCCACTGCGCCAGCGTCTCGTCCAGCGCCCGCGCCCCCAACGCCCGTTGGGCCACCTCAACCAAGACTCCATCCGACAGCGGGGTCAGGGGTAAATCTGAAACGTGGCGATAAGCCGTGGTCGCCTCGCGCCGGGTCAGAACCAACAGCAGCGGCAGACCGGCAAGCTGGCCTAATAGATTATTCAGCAGGTTGGTCGAATCGGGATCAAGCCAATCAATATCTTCCAGTATCACCACCACCGGCTCGCGTTCGACCAGTTTTTTCAGCCACTCGATCAGGGCGTGCGGCCCGCTGACGCGCTCTTCCAGCCGGGTCCAGAGAGTCTTCTCAGGCCGGTGGGGTTCAGCCAGCCGAGTCTGGAGCAAACCCTGGAGTGTGGGTTGAGCAGATCGAGGGGCAGGTGGTTTGTCTTGGGTCTTGACATTTAACAGGGCCAGAAGCGGCGTTGGAGCAGTTGCCGCCGGCGGTGCGGATACGCCACTACCACCGTCTCCATTTTTGATGGCGTCTATAGCTGGCAGGGCCAGCAAATTGGCCAGCACCTTTTCTGTAGTCGACAAGCCCAGCGAGGCCAGCTCTTCCACCAGCCGGACTCGTTGCAGGCCAGGATCGTTGTGCTCGCCAAAATCGAGCCAGCCGGTCAGCAGGTCAATCCAGGAAAAGAGTGGGATGTGCTTACCGTGCGGCTGGCAGCGTCCCACCAGGACAGTCAAACCCCGCTGCCGGGCCAGTTCGGCCAGGTGAGACATTAAGCTTGTTTTACCCAGGCCGGTTTCCCCGCTGACCAACCAGGCGCTGCCGCTGCCCCCCCGTTTTTGAGCCGCCGGTAGAAGCCTGTCCAGGGCAGCGGTGAGCTGCGCTACTTCGGTTTGGCGATCTAGCAGAGGCCGTTCTAGCGGCTGCAAGCGCGTACCTCGCCGCATCTCACGCACGTTGACAATGACCACCGGCCCGTCGATGCCCTTCAGATTGACCGGCGGCAGTGCTTCGCCCACAAAGGCCGACCGGGCTTTTTCCCAGATGTCGGAATCCAGAATGATCTGGCCGGGTTGGGCTTTGCTCATGAGGCGGGCGGCCCGGTTGACTGCCGGCCCGGCAATAACCGACTCGCGGCGATATTTGGCCCCAATCTCGCCGGTAAAAATCAAGCCATGCGTAATGCCGCTGCCCTGGCGCAAGGGCGGCTCTAGTTGAAACTCGCGGTTGAGCTGATCCAGCATGCGGGCCAATTGCAACGCCGCCGAAACCGCATAACGGCTGGTGCCTTCGTGCGTTCTGGGCGCGCCAAAGGTATTGACCAGGATAAAGCCCTCGCTCCAGGCGTCAACCTGGCTGATGACGCCTTCGTGTTGGGTGACAATTTCCTGGGCGCGCACAAAAAAGCGTTGGAAAACCGTGGTGGCGAGTTCCGGCCCGTGAGTGGTGGCCAGCTCTTCCAACCCAACAAGGTTGATAAATTGCACCGCCACAGGACGAAGCTCCGGCTGCAAGCGGCGCTGACGCTCGGTGTTAACCAGGCGGGCCAGCATGTCTTCCGGCAAAAAGGGGGCCAGCCGTTCGACCCGTTGCAGGGTGATTTCCAGAGTTTCCAGGATTTCGGCAATGGTCAGGCCCAAAACCGAGGAACTGCCGGTGCGGCGAGTCGGTAGCGAGATTTCGTAATCGCCGAGGGCGTCGCCTAGGTCGTCAAGCACCAGGGCTCCAGCCAAAGTAAAATGGGCTGCGGCAATGACGTGGGCTTGCTCGCCCAACATCACCTGACCGGGTTCCGCTTGTTTCTCGGCGGCGGTGGCTCCATAGATCCCCGGCCCGCTGACCAACAACTCCATCCGTTGCCTGTCGCCGACCACCCCGGCGTAAGCGCTGCCTCGCTCGACCCCGGCGCTCATGGTTAAGCTGCATGGCCCGTATTCGGTTTCAAAGGAAGCAAAGGGGGCAATGGCTCGCTCCATCCGTAGCGCTGCCCGCGTGGCTTGAAGCACATCTTCACCGTGATCTTTTTGGGGGAAATAGACCAGCGCCGCATCGCCGACAAAGACCAGTAGGTCGCCGCCGGAGGCAATGAGCGGGTCTAGCACGGTAGAGAAAAGATTGTTCATGATTTGGTTCATGGCTTCGTGGCCGCGACCATGGCCCTGGCGGGCCAAAAGTTCGGTCAAAGCGGTGAAGCCGGTCACATCGGCGAAGATAAAACTGCCTTCCAGAAGTTGACCGTGCGGCTGGCCGGGTGTGGGGTTCAACTCCAGCAAATAGCGGGGCATGTATTGGATTAAGACGCGATGGAGGGGGTCGAGCGCGCGAACAGCAGCTAGTAATTCAGAAGCGATAGGCTGCTGCTGGTCGGCCCCAATCCGGTTTAAATCTTCAGGCAGGGCGCGGAGGCGATTAAATGATTGAGCAGGCAGGTAGCGGGCCAGGCGCGGCCAGAGAGTGGACCAATTCACATGGTAAGGTTGTCGCTTACTCATCCATTTGTCTTTCCCTGGTGGTGAGCTTACCGCCCCGCTCACACGTGTGCGCCTGGTAGATGATAAAACTAGTTTACCATAGCTTGTGTCCTTGTCAATCGAAAAATTGTCTCTATGGGAACATTGTCCTAAATGCAATACTTTTCAAATAAGTAGTATAAGGGCCTTGTGCCCGCCGCCCCCAAGGGGCTAAACTACGCTATTTGAAAAGTATTGGTTCTGAATAGGATCACAAAACCTTGGGCCTTAGGCTTCCGGCTGCAGGATTGATTTGAGGTGATGGAAGCCCACCAACTTGCGTTGTTCTTCGTCCCACAGGCTCAAAAAGATACTCTGGAGACTGGTCCACATCGTCAGGACAACAACCTGTTGGAAGACCGGGTTTTCTTCGTGACACTTTTGCAGTTGATAATTGGGAATTCGGGGGCTCAGATGATGGATGTGGTGAAAACCGATATTGCCCGTAAACCATTGCAACACTTTGGGTAGTTGGTAGTACGAACTTCCTTGCAAGGCGGCCATAGTGTAGTCCCAATTATCCCCATGAGCATAGTAGGTATCTTCAAACTGATGTTGAATAAAGAACATCCACGTGCCCATGCTTGCGGCTAAAACGATGACCGGGAGTTGGATTAGCAAAAACGAATTGAAACCAATGATTAGGCTCAGGCTGATGACCACTACCGCAATCGCCAAATTGGTCCAATGCACACTGGCGCGTTCTCTTTTCCAGGCTTTTGACTCGGATGTAGGAAAGCGATGTAAAATAACAAATAAAAACGTAGGAGCCAAGATAAATAATATCAGCGGGTGGCGATAAAGCCGATATTTCAGTCGGCCCCATTTGGACTGCTGGAGATACTCTTTGACGGTCATAGTGTAGATATCACCAACCCCCCGTTCTTCCAAACTGCCGGCTGAAGCGTGGTGAATGGCGTGGCTTTTACGCCAATACAGATAGGGAGTCAAAGTGAACAGGCTACAAATGGAACCGAGAAAATCATTGGCTTTTCTGGATTTAAAAAAAGAGCCATGGCCGCAGTCGTGTTGGATGATGAAAATACGCACCAACAAACCGGCAGTGGGCACAGCCAAAGCCAGGGTCAGCCAGTAGCTATAAGCCAGGCTCAGGTACATTAAATACCAAGCCAGGCCAAAGGGAATAAAGGTGTTGACCACTTGCCAGGTACTTTGCCAGGGATTGGCCGTTTGGTATTTAGCGACAAGAGCGCCCCAGGCCGTCTTATCAGGAATGGCGGGGAAGTTTGAGGTAGAATTCAAGGGATTCTCCTTATTGGTATTATTGGGTGTTTTTGATTGGGATAGATTTGAAAAACAGCGCGGGAAAAGGCCCGCGCTGTTCAGTTAGTGAAGCAATGGGTAAGGCTTAGTAACGCTGACGGCGGTCACCGCTGCGAGAGAAGCCGCCACGGCTGCTGCCACCTGGGCGCCCACTGCCGCTGCGTCCGCCGCCACCACCAAAAGATCGCTCTTTGGGTGGGCGAGCTTCGCTCACGGTGATGTTGCGTTGATTCAAGTCTTGATTGTTCAGACGTTGAATGGCTTCTTGAGCGGCCTTTTCAGTTTCCATCTCAACAAAGCCAAAGCCTTTGGATTGTCCGGTGATGCGGTCGGTGATGAGGGCCACTGAGGTGACCGGGCCCACTTCGGTGAACAACTTGTGCAAGTCATCCTCGGTGGTGCTATAGCTTAGATTGCCGACATAAAGTTTTTTGGTCATGAGAGTCCTTTTCTTGTGAGTTAAAATAAAATGACATAGGCCAAAGTCATTCACCACCGGAAAACAAAAGCGGCGGCCAGATCTTTAAGAAGCTGGCCGCCGCTCAAAAACCGAACAGAGATTACTTTATCCTATAACGTTTGAAAGTATACCTTATTGGTTTATATCCGTCAATTTTACGGCGACTATCTTCTCAGCCGGTACCAAATCACCACTTGTATCCCATAGCTAACGGTGAAGACGATCAGGCCAATGATGAACAGCCAGAAGATGCGGTCCGGACGCAGGACGGTGGCAATGGTGACCGGGGGGACAACTTCTGGAGTAACGCTATCGGCGGCAGGAGAATCAGCCGGTTCAACTCCACCAAGACCCGGATTGGGTAAGGCGGCAATCAGGGAGGGATCGTCTTGGGCCGGTGAGGCCAGGTTGGACTCTTCGCCGGCCAGCACAGTCATCATTTCGACAGTCGGCGTTGGGGTGAGGGTGGGCGGCGGCGGGGGCGTGTCTACGCCGGCAGGCGCTTGCACCTCAGGTTCAGGCGTGCCCGCCTCGGCAGACAGTGCCTCATTAGCTACAGGCGAGGCTGCCAGAGTGGGTGAAGCCACCAGCGGTATCTGGATGACGCGCTGGTCGGGTGAGCCGGGTTCGACGATGAGGCGGGGCGCGCCGCCGATAAAACAGGCCTGTAGCCCACCACTGCAAACTGCACCGGGAAGTTCTAGCGTGTAAACGTTATTCTCAGCGGCAAGGGTCTGCTGATTGCCCTGGTCGTCAACCAAGCTGGCCTGGGAGGCAATGGCGTTGAGACTAAATGAGGTGGGAGTGGTGCTCGTATTCCACAACACGGTGGTGGTCTGGCCGCCCCGATCCAGGGTGATCAGGTAGACATCGCCCAGTTGCAGCCAACTGGTTTTTATGATCCCGGCAAAGTACGTGCTGACCACCTGGAAGGCGGCAAAGGCCGGACGGCGCGAGTTGTCGCCACGCAGCAGGCCGTAGGGTTCAACCGATTCTGGGTGGGGGTAGTCGTTGCGCATTTTGTTAAAGGCGATTCGCTCCGCGCCGCCGGCCAGGGCCAGGGCAAAGGCCTGAATGACAAACGCGCTTTGCTCCGGCAAGGTGACGCTGACCCCGGCCGGACTGCTGAGCGGCTCTAAAGTGTCCTCGGAGGGGGGAGCGTTGGTTTCGTTGACCCAGATGGGTTTGCTGCCCAAGCCGTGGGCATCGAGGATGCTGCGGACATCGGTTAAAATCTCTAGCATACGGCGGGGGTTGTAGTAAAGATGATAGCTGGCTGTGTCGAAGAAATAATTGTTGGCAGCGGCTTCCGGGTCGGCCACGATAAGGTCGAGTAAACGGGCAAGGTATTGAGAGTTACCCCGGTCGCTGTCCCAGGTGTAGGTCAATCCGGCCAGGTGGACCTGCATGGTGGGATCAACACTTTTGATTTTGAGGTAGGCTTCCTTTAAAAGGCGATAATAATCCTCTGCCGTGCCATTCCAGGTGTGGCTGGGTGAGGCGGGGTCGGTCACGTCCGGCTGGTTCCAGATGACCCAGTGTTTGATGCGGCCTTTGTATTGGCTGGCAATCTTGTAGACAAAATCGCCCCAATATTCCAACGGGGGTACGGCGGTGGAGGTGCCGCTGTCGGTAGCCCAGGCCGGGGTGCCAATCAGCACGGCAACGATTTCCCGCCCGGAGGCAATTTCGGCGTCGAGGAGGGTGTCGGGCACGTTTGCGGGTTTCCAATCGGAGGGGCCGGCGGGTTGAATGACATCCCAGCGGAAGAAAACGCGGGTCCAGCCCACTCCGGCGGCGTTGGCTTCGGCAGTGTTGACGAAGCTGTCGACTACCCCAAAACGAGAGTCAAAGGGTGGCGGGGTGGCGGGGGGTGGGTCTTGGGCTCGGACAAAGGGGGCCGGTAGCGCCCCCATCATAAGCGACAAAAGAAGGCCAACAGTGAGTAGTGAGTAGCTCTTTCGCTTAGTCATAGACTAAGTTTACATAAAAAGCGGATTTTTGTAAAATTGAAACCTTGTTTTTGATATAATGCCCGAGGCAGGTTGTCGGGTCAAAAAATCTGGCTCATCATCGTCGAATAGCTGGCTATACCCCAGCACACTTAACCAGGTGGGCCAAAGGATTTGCGTTTTGAGCTATTTGTGCTATATTGGCTTCTTGCCAGATGGAGCCAGCACTTGCGGCTCCATTCTTTCTGCTCTTGATCTGAGTCAAGGGCAAAATCCACAGAAAGGAGGTAACTGGCATGCGAGATTACGAACTTGCCTTTATCGTAATGCCGAATGTTGATGATGATGGCGTCAAGGCGGTGGTTGAAAAGGTTTCACAATTTGTGAAGTCGACCAATGGCGAAGTGGCGTCAGTTGATGTATG
>CAZRYD010000029.1:12732-31044 GCA_964604225.1 uncultured Caldilineaceae bacterium | reverse complement strand
GTAGTAGAGATTTTATACAAAAATGAGAGTAGGGGTGTAGACTCGGCGGGGACCGAAACTGTCTGTCGTATCGCCCACAGTTGGCCGGACCGACCAGACGGGCAAGTGACTGGCTCGCCGGCACTATCGCCCAGGCGGGCGGCGGCCTGACCGTCGAAAGCGTCAATGGACAAGTTGACCCGTCCGGCCCACTCCCAGACATGCCAAACTTGATCGCCCTCGAAATCGCCGCTGGCGATAACGTTGGTCGGCGGAGCCAGGGTTACGGTGATGGCCCTGGAAGCGTCGGTCAGGCTGACCCGGCGAGCGGCAGGCCAGACAGCGTAGCCGGGAGCAGTGGCTTGAAGTTCGTAGTCGCCGGGCAAGAGCGACAGGGCGGGCCACCGGCCATCCGGGAGGGTGGTCGCCTGTTCGCGGGTGTGGGGGCCGGTGATAATCACAGCGGCATGGGCGACCGGTTCGCCGCCGGGGCCGAGAACCACACCGGTCACCGCCTGGCCGGAGACAATCTGGGTGGCGGCTTGCGGGTGAGTTGGCAATGGCTCTTCGTTGCCGGCCCGGTCGCGGGCGCGGACGGCAAAGCTGTAGCGATGATCGACCCACCCCGTGTATTTGGCTTCGTTAAGGGGCGTATCGGCCAGCCACAGCTTGAGCGGTTCGTTGTCTTCGCCGACGTAAACATCATAGCTAGTGATGCCGGAGCCGGGGTCGTCGCCTTGCCATTGAACCAGCAGGTTGGGTGGGCTGGAGGAGGGGAGAGACTTGACTGCAGTGCGGGGCGGCTGGGTGTCACGTTCGACCAGAATGAAGGGCTGGCCGCCGATTTGGAAGGTGAGATCGTTGGGGTCGGCCCCGTTTTGGTTGGTCGCCGGGGGCAGAGTCAGGGTGTAGCGGCCGTTGGTCGGGGTCAGAGTCAGGGTGCGGCTGAGACCAGTGGTGCCGGAAAGGGAGTTGGTGGCTTCGACCCAGTAGAGTTGGGCTGTTTCGCCGGTGGCGCTGAGCGTAGCGGTGATGGTCAACCCCTGCGTGGCCCACAAAACCGCTACCCGCGTCTTGTCGTCGGGCCGATAAAAGACGACCCGGTCTTGTTCATACTGCTGGTCCCGCCACAAGGGTGCCACCTGGCGAAACTGCTCGGCGGCCAGTTGGTAGGCGGCATAGGCCGGTCGCGCTTTGCCTGCAGCGGGATTGCAGGCGTGGGGGCTAAAATTCTGGCGCAGCCCGTAGGCGCTGCTTGGTCCGTCGCCGCAGTCGTCGTGCAGTTGAAAGTGGTAGTAGCGCTCGACCCCGTTGGAGAAAGCCAGAGCCGAATTCTGGATGATATAGGCGGCCTGCTCCATCATCGTGGCCCGGAAGGGGGTGTCGAAGGCAATGTTGTGGGCTGTGGCCGGATAATCGTCCCAGACGGACACTCCGCTTTCGGTGATCCAAATAGGCACATGAGGTAGGCCAAAGCTAGCCAGCGAAGCGCGGGCCTGCTGGATAAGCTGCTCGCTGTTGTAGACGCTTAAATAGTGGTGAAAGGAAAAAACGTCGAAATAGGCTTGGCTGGGGTCGCCGCCGGTCTGGCGCAGCAGCGCTGGAAACCAGTCGCGCTGGTCATAAAAAGCCAGCCCGCCGAGGATGACCGTTGCCTGCGGGTCGGCGGTTTTGATGCTTTTGAAGGCGACTTCCAGCAGGCGGTAGTATTCTTCCACTGACCCGGCCCAAAACAGCTTATAATCCGGCTCGTTCCAGACTTCCCAGTAGCGAATGCCTTGCTGGCGGGGCCAGCCCTGCTGCCGGGCCAGAGTCCCTCGCGGGCGGTAACGTTCGACGGTGGCGAAAACAAAGCTGGCCCAGGCGTTGGCTGGATTGATAGTTTTGCCGGGAGCGGGGTCATCGCTGCCGTCGCTGAAGATGGGTTCGATTAGCCCGACCGGCGGCAAAGTGGCGGTGCTGGCGGCGACCGGCAAACTGTTCGGCTTGGCCGGATCATCGCTGGGGGTAGCGGCTGTGCCGCTTGTTTGGGCATAGCGCTGGGGCGTGCCCAATAAAATAGCGATCGGGGTCAGGCCGTGGGCCAGGTCTTGAGCCACCAGGGAATCGTAGTCATGGCTGCCCCCTTCGTGGGGGCCGACGTAGCCGCCCTGGTCTACCCAATGCCAGTAGAGCGGCCAGCGGTCCCAACGGGCGCCGGCGGCCAGAGCGCCGCTGTAGCGAGCCTCGTCGGCCAGATGGTCAGGGGCGCTAATGAAAGAAAGGCCGAAACGGGGGTTACCCGGAGCGGTTTCGATAATAACCGGCCCGGTCATGTGCCACAGAAGCACTAAAGAGAGAATGAGGGAGGCCGAGAGAAGCAGGGCCACCAGGATAAGCCAGGGTTGATAATTTTTAACGTGACTCAGGAGAGATTCCTCCCTTCGGTCGGAATGACATGGAGCGCGCTCAGGGTAAAGGTAAGGTTTCCAGAGCTGGTTTGGGCGTCAAATCGGTGCGCCACAGGCCGAAAAAGTGCTCATTGTTGGGGGGCTGGCCGGCGGTGGGCACAAAATCGAAGGCGGTCCAGATAAGCCAGCCGGCGAGTCCTTCTGCCTCCACCAGGCCGATGACTTTTTTCAGGTTGTCGGCTTGTTCTTGCTCAACGTGAGACTGCTCCGACGCCCCCGCCCGGCTGGAGTAGCCGAATTCTTGCAGCAGCAGTGGTTTGTTGGTTTTCTGCTGATACGCCTTGAGGCGGGGTTCAAGCTCTTGGGCCTCGGTCCAGTGGTGGAAGGAGAGAAAATCGACGTAGGGCTCGGTGGGCAGCGGGTCGCCCCACCAACCGGCGGTGATGAGGTGGTACGGGTCATTCTCCCGAACAATGGGGCTGAGGTGAGCGAGCCAAGCAATGACCTCTTGCTGAGTGAAGCGGGCATCCTCGGTGGATTGCGCCCCGTAGTTGATGTCGCCTTCGTTGCGTAGGTCCCAGGCCAGCAAGCTCGGTTCGTTGCGGTAGCGGCGGACAATGTAAACGGTCTGATTGTCGTAGTGGGCGTAGTCGGTGTAGAGCGGGCGGAAGGTCAGGTCGGACAGATCGTTGAGGGTTACAATTAATTTGAGTTCACGCTCACCGGCCAGTTCAAACAACTTGTCAACGGTGGCAAAAGCGGCCTCGTTCGGAATGGCGTCTTCAGGCTGGCAGGTGAAGAGGGGTTCGTACCACAGAAAGACGCGCAGGGTGTTGAAGCCGGCCTGCTTGATCAGGTCCAGTTCCACAGCCATGTCGGCCGGATTGGCTTCGGGAATGAAGCGCTGCCAGGGGGCATGGCGGGGGTAGTAATTGACTCCCTTGACCGGGAAAGGTTGGCCCTTAAGCTGCAACCGCTCGTCTTGAACGGCGACAAATTGCGAGGTGTCGGGTGTTGCCGCCGGAGCCGGGTCGGGCTGGGGAGTGGCAGTGGATAGACAGGCCGGGGGGGTGGGTTTGGGCAGGGCTTTGAGCCGAAACAGGGCCTCGAGGGCTTCTTTACGCTGTGGATCAATCGCCAACGCAGCGCGATACTGAGCGATGGCGATCTCAACTTCACCCTTTTCCTCCAAACCGACGCCGTAGATGTAATGGGCGGCGTATTTTTTGCTCAGGAGCGGTTCTGCACCGCAGGCTTGAGCGGCGGCGATGAGCTGCGCCAGCACCTCCAGGGTAGCCGGCCAATTGTTGCCCCAGTTCGCGTCGATATCGGCGCAGGTCACGGCAGGAGGCGTCGGAGTGATCAGGGTAGAGATGGTTGGGGTAGCCAGAGTGGCGGTGAGGGTGACGCTTGGCGGCGGGGTGGCCTGACATGCAGCCAGCGCCAGACAGAAAAAGCCAAAAACTAAGCTAAAACTAGACCTCAAAGGTAAAGTTTGCCAAAACCTTTGAGGTCTAATGGCTAAAACTATTTTGATTGACTTCATTCGTCCCATCCTATGCAGGATGAAACAAAAGTCAAATTTAAGTTATGAGGCTTGCTTGGCTACATGCTCGGCGAAATAGTTGCCCCAATGAGGTTGCCGGCCGTCAACATCGGTGAAGCCGTATTCCACAGCCAGGTTCCACGAACTGAACAACCGGCCGGATTTGCTCGACACGTTGGGATCAGCCGCCAGCGCGGCGACGGCCCGACCCACGTAGAACGGCGTCTCCGAGGCGATGAAATGCGGGTCTTTTTTGGCTCCCTCCCGCCAATTTTCCTCTGTTACCCCAAAGTGTTCCAGCATCGCTTCTGAGCGCAAAAAGCCAGGGGTGAGAGCTAGCGCCGTGACATGATACGGTCGCAGCTCTTCGGACATAGCATAGGCCAACCGGATGACCGACAGCTTGGCCAGGTCATAAAAAAGCATGCCGCGATAACTGTACGTATCGCCGTCCGTAATTTCGACAATCAAGCCCTGGCCCCGTTCAACCAGCAGCGGCGCGCCATAGCGGCTGGTGATGATATGGGTATGCACGCCGCGCTGCTGCATCAGCAGCCCTTTCTCAATCGAGAGTTCCCAAAAAGGTGTGCCCCATTCGCTCAGTTCGTCGCCGCCCCAGATATCGTTGACCAGAATATCCAGTTGGCCCTGCTCAGCCTTGATTCGCTCAAATAGGGCTTTGACTTGGGCTTCAACTGTATGGTCAACCTGCACCGGGATGCCAACCCCGCCTCGGGCTGTGACCATCTCCGCCGTTTCTTCGATGGTTTCCGGCCGCCCCTCCAGACTAAAGGGAGCGCCTGTCCCGTTCTGGCGCGTCGCAGTCTTGGCCCGCGTGCTGCGCCCGGTGCAATAGACGGTGGCTCCAGCCTCGCCCAGCATACAAGCGATGCCCCGGCCCGCGCCGCGCGTCGCTCCGGCCACAAGCGCGATTTTGCCTTTTAATGCTTGCATAAAATACCTCCGTTGGGTTAAGAGTGATTATTCATTTGTGGAGTATAAACCAACTTTCTTGACATCTCTTGTCATATTTCTAAAAAACGAAAAAGACTTTCCACAAGAGTTTAGCCAAATGGAACGTTTAGCCCAAATTGCCTTCCATGGTAAACATCTGGCCGATCAATAAACCTTTAGTCCTCTTGTCCTTCCTTTCCCCCTCGGTTATAATTCTAACATTAATAAATCACGTCTGAATCCAAGTATGAGCCGCACCCTAAACCTCTCGGCGAAACAAGCCAACCTCGTTTCCTTTCTGCCCCGCTGGCAAGTCAGTTTGATTTTGCTGGCCTACTTGCTATTGAGTCTCGGCCAGCCGATTTCCGCCCAGGCCCAAGCCCCCACCTTCCGCTTTGAGCATATCTCGCTGGAGCAGGGTTTATCTCACGGCACGGTTTTCTCCATCGTGCAAGATCACACCGGCTTTATGTGGTTTGGCACGCCCAGCGGTTTGAACAAGTACGATGGCTACACTATCACCATCTTCAAAAGTGACCCGCAGAACCCCAATTCGCTGTCCAACGACAACGCCGGCAATCTTTACATTGACCGGGCCGGCATCATCTGGATTGGCACCTGGGGCGGCGGGTTGGCCCGGCTCGACCCGCAAACCGAGCAGTTTGCTGCCTATCTCAACGATCCGACCAACCCGGCCAGCCTCAGCAGCGACCGGGTCCAAACTATCTTTGAAGACCGGGCCGGCATGCTCTGGGTGGGTACCGCCGGCGGGGGACTGAATAAATTCGACCGGGCAACTGAGCGATTTACCGTTTACAAAAACGATCCGGCCAACCCGCACAGCCTGAGCAATGATCGCATCTGGAGCATCGCCGACGATAAAGCCGGTCATTTGTGGGTGGCTACCTCGGAGGGACTGAACAAGTTCGACCCGCAAACTGAAACCTTCACCCGCTACCTCAACAACCCCGCCGATCCCGCCAGCCTGAGCAACGACCTGGTGCGCACCCTCTACGTGGACAAATCCGGCACGCTCTGGCTGGGCAATGAAGCCGGCCTCGACAAATTTGACCCGCCAACCGACAGCTTTATTCATTACCAAAATAATCCCGCCGATCCCACCAGTCTCAGCGATACGATTGTCAACGCCATCCTGGAAGATAGCGCCGGCAATTTCTGGGTCGGCACCCGCAGCGGCGGCCTCAACCTGTTTGACCGGTCTCGCGGCACGTTTACGCGCTACCTGAATGATCCACGCGATTCAACCAGCCTGAGTTACGACGATATTCGCTCGATTTACGAAGACCATTCCGGGGTGCTGTGGCTGGCGACACGAGGCGGCGGGGTTAACAAATTTACGCCCACCTCCGGTCAATTTATGCATGTGGCTAATGACCCGGATAACCCCCACAGCCTCAACAACAACGATGTCAGAGCCATCTACGAAGACCCGGCCAAAAATTTGTGGATTGGCACCAAAGGCGGCGGGCTGAATAAGTTTGACCCCCAGACCGGCCGTTTTGTCAGCTTTCAGAATGATCCCAATAACGCTGACAGCCTGAGCAACAACGATGTTTATGCCGTTTATCAAGACCAGGCCGGTAACCTCTGGCTCGGCACCTCGGGGGCGGGCTTGAACAAGTTTGATCCTCAAAGCCAGACCTTCACCCGCTATCAGAATAACCCTGACGATCCTACCAGCCTGAGTTTTAATGATGTCAACACCATTTACGAGGATCATGCTGGCACGCTCTGGATTGGTACTAAGGGGGGCGGTCTCAATAAATTTGATGCCCAAATGGGCCAATTCACCCGCTATCAAAACAATCCCGCCGACCCGACCAGCCTGGGCGGCAATGATGTCTACGCCTTGCTCGAAGACAGCCAAGGAGTGTTCTGGGTTTGCACCTATGGCGGCGGCCTGAACCGATTTGATCGGACGACCGGGCAGTTTATCCGCTATATCTATGATCCGAATAACCCGACCAGCTTGAGCAGTAACGACGTTTACACCATCTATGAAGATCAGGCCGGAACGCTGTGGGTCGGCCTGGCCAATGGCGGCCTCAATAAATTTGAGCGTGAAACCGGGCAATTTATTCGTTACGGACCCACAGAAGGTTTGGCCAGCAACGTGGTCTATGGGATTTTGGGAGATGCGCAGGGCAATTTGTGGCTGAGTACCAGCAAAGGCTTGTCGAAGTTCAACCTGCGCAGCCAAACCTTTGTCAATTATGATGCCGGCGACGGCCTGAGCAGCGGCGTTTTCAATGAGGGCGCTTATTATCAGAGTCGCAGCGGCGAGATGTTCTTTGGCAGTATCAATGGCCTGGTCCGGTTTGACCCGGCCGCGATCAAGGATAACCCCCATCCTCCGAGCGTGGTTTTAACCGCTTTCAGCATTCTCAATCGCCAGATAACGCTGGACCAGCCGGTTGAGCGGCTCAAAGAGGTCAAATTATCCTATCGAGATATTGTTTTTTCCTTTGAATTTGCGGCCCTGGATTACACCCATCCGGCCAAAAATCAGTATGCCTACAAACTGGAAGGGTTCGATCAGGATTGGATCAACGCCGGAACTCGCCGTTTTGGCACCTATACTAATCTCGATGCCGGCGATTATACCCTGCGGATTAAAGCCTCAAACAATAGCGGCGTTTGGAACGAGGAGGGGGTCTCACTCCATATCGTCGTCACGCCGCCCTTCTGGGAAACTTGGTGGTTCCGCCTGATTGCAGTGGTAGCAGTACTCGCCTTAGGCTTTACCGCCTATACCGTGCGGGTGGCCGGCATCCAGGCCCAGAGGAAAAAGCTGCAAACCCAGGTGGCGGAAAGAACCGCCGAACTTTCCCAGGCCAACGAGCATCTCCGCACCTTGACCGACCGCCTGCAACAAGAGTTGACCGCTGCCCAGGAAATTCAAAAGAGTTTGCTGCCTCCATCCCGCCCTGATTGGCTCGGCTTGCATGTGATTTGCTACAGCATTTCGGCCCGTGAGGTGGGCGGCGATTTTTATGCCTATCATTCCTTTGGCCAGGATAAAACCTCATCTTTTGCTATCGCTTTGGGCGATGTGTCCGGTAAAGGGATGCCGGCGGCGCTGCTGATGGCCGTCAGTTTTGCCTCCTTCCAATCGGTCATTGACCAGGCCTTGACCCCGGCTAAGCTCCTGGCTCACCTCGATGCCGAATTGGTGCCCTATACCCGCACCCGGTTTCGGCAAAATTGTGCGCTCTGCTATATGGAGATTACTTGTGCCGGTCACAGCGATAATGGCACGGTTTTGCGGGCGGCCAACGCGGGCTGTGTGGCCCCTTTGATTCGCCGGGCCACTGGCTCGCTGGAGTGGGTGGATATTGGCGGCCCTCCCCTGGGCATTGGCCTGAGCGCCCAGGATGACTACATAGAATCGCTGCTAGCTTTGCAGCCGGGTGATTTGGTCATCCTGACCAGCGACGGTGTAGTTGAGGCCATGAATGCCAGGCGCGAAATCTTTGGCTTTGAACGGCTGGAGCAAACTGTCGCCGCTGGGCCGCAAACCTCCGCCGAAGCCATGCTGGATCATCTGCGCACCACAGTTTTGGCCTTTACCGCCGAAACTGAACTGCACGACGATTTGACCATTGTGGTAGTCCAGGTTTGACACTTTACCTGACGTAGCAAAGACGATATAATACTGCAAACGGTAAGCGCGGGGGCTTTGATATGACCGCAACAGTCTTGTTGGTAGATGACGACGACACGCTGCAAAAGTGGGTGGTTTTTGAGCTGGAACGGACGGGTTTTCAGGTGATTACCGCCTCAACCGGCCCCATGGGACTCAGCGCGGCGCAAGGCGAACCCCGGCCGGACGTGATTTTGCTGGACGTGGATATGCCCGGCATGAATGGCTTTGAAGTGGCCACCACTTTGCAGCGTAACCCCGAAACCATCGATGTCCCCATCATTTTTTTAACGGCGCGTGTCTCCACCAAAGATAAAATGGCGGGTTTTCAGGCCGGGGCCGTTGACTACTTGACCAAACCCTTTGACATGCCCGAGCTGATTGCCCGCCTCAAGGCCACGCTGAACTTAAGCCAGGCTCAACGGGAAAAAGCCAAACGCGATCTTGAAATTTACAAAAGCAATCTGGCCGAAAACATGAGCCACGAGTTAATGACGCCCGTGGCCAAAGTTTTGAATGGCGTTGATATCCTCTCTCGTTTGGCGCACAAGGAAAATATCACCCAGTTTGACGAGGTGATTGAAATCATTCGCAACGGCGCGGGCGAGCTGCGCTGGCTGATGGAAGATTTATTATTGATCAACCAGATCTCTGATAAAGAGGTCGGCCCTTTTCGGCAAGCGGTTGACCTGTCTCAAGCGGTTCGAGCCTTAGTGGCCCAGACCGAGGCCAAATATCGGCGTGAAAACCTGGTTTTTGAGCTGAATGTGCCGGACTCTTGCTCAGTCAATATCCACCGCAAACATCTCTCTCACATTTTGCATCATCTGCTGGACAACGCTGGTAAGTTCAGCCCCAAGGGCAGCCACCCCAAAGTGACCGTGCGGCCGGTTGGCGAGGCCGGGGCGAAAATTGAGATTCAAGACTATGGGCAGGGGCTCAAGCCGGAATTGCTGGAGAAGGTTTTTGATAAATTTTATCAGATCGACATGTCGATGACCCGCGAGAGCGGCGGCCTAGGCCTGGGTTTGTACCTGGCCCGCACCCTGGCCCGCATCTATGACGGTGAGGTGACGCTCACCAGCCAGCCCGGCTCCGGCACCACCAGCCAATTGACCATCCCTGATGTAGCGGCTGATTGGGCCTGACGCCTCTCACAAAAATACCGTCAGCATCTGCCACTGAATTAATACCCCCACCAACCCCACCGCCGCCAGCGTCAACAGACTGTAATAGAGCCGCCGCCAGACGGACCAGTAACCTTTGACCCACAGGCTGATGGCGACGACGACCATCGCTGCGGTCAATAAAACCAACAAAAGTGGGATCACAAACAGGGGAGCAGCCAGCTTGGGCACTCCGACCAGCAGGGTTGAAAGGTCGCTGGAAAAGATCAGGCCAGCCAAACCGGCTGCAAACAGCAGACTCAAACCACTCACCAATATTACCAATCCCGCCGCTCCCCAGGCCAGCCCCGCCGGAGCGGGATTCTGGGGCGGTGTTCCGCGCAGTTTGCGCACCAGATAGGCCAGCGGCCAGATCAAACCAAACGAGAGCAAACCCAGCAGACTGAGCAGCCCTAAAGCCGCGCTGCGCAGATTTTTCCCATTCAGCACTTCCAACACATTGGCCATAGCCGGAGTCATAATTACTTTGGCCGGGGTCGGAATATCAAAAGTACTTGGCTCGTCGGCGATGCAGCCGGTCTCAGGGGCCATGGTGGGATTTTCCAGAAAGCGCTGCACGATGTCATTGGCGCAGGCGTTAAACAGAAAAGCGCCATGGCTGGTATCAGGGAAGGTATAGGCATAGCTGTGGCTGAGTGTCTTGGCCGCTGCCTCGGCAAAATAAGCCGGGGTGATCGGGTCAAACCGGCCCGATAAAAGCAGGCTAGGAATGTCGCTGACTACAGGTTGGTTGACCTCCGGGCCTAGTTTGGGGATTTTCCACAAGTCGCACACTTGCAGCACGGTGGTATTGCTGTCTTTCATCAGGGTGACCAATTCCGGGCGAACCCCGGCGATGGGCATTTTTTCGGGGTTAAAGTTAGCCTCCTCCGCGCAAACCACAGTCTGATACATGCCGGCGCTGATGGTAGGTTGGAAGATCAAGACCGGCAGTAGCCTCGACAGCAAGTCATAATTACCGGCCCGTGTGTTGTAAACAATGGTGGGAAAGATAGGCAGTTGCGAAGGGTCATACAGGGCCAGAAAAAGTGTGTTAATAAACAGGTCGCCATTGACCACAGCCTGATAAGTTTTCTCGGTTTCGGGATCAGTCACTGGAATCGTCGCCGGGTTTTTGTTCAGGGCATCCATCACCTCAAAGATGACGTTTTCTAAATCGGGGTAGGCGGCATTGCAGGCCGCATCGTTGGCGCAGAGTTGGGTTATTTCGTTAAAGGCGCGACCGGCGGAGCGGGCAGTTTGGTTCAAAAAGCTGTCCTGGGTTGGCACCACCGCATCCAAAACCACCGAGCGCAGGCTGTTGGGGAAATCGCGCATATAATGCAGAGCCAGGAGCGTGCCGTAGGAAACACCGTAAAGATTTATCTTATCGTAGCCCAAAGCCAGGCGTACCGTGTCAATATCGGCGGCATTTTCCAGGCTGTTGTAAGCGGCCAAATTGACCCCTTCGCCCGTGAGCCGGTCGCCGCAGGCTTTATAAGCGGCCAGGCTGCGCTGCTCCGCCTCGGCGGCGCTGAGGTTAAGTTCAAGCGTGGCTTTGGTCAGCTCGTCCAACTCCGGGCACAAGAGGTTAGGTTTGGAGTAGAGGGTGCCGCGCTGGTCAAAGATGACAATATCCCGCTCGGCTCGCATCGGGCTGCCGAGCATAAACAAGGGAAACAGCTCCAGCGATGATCCGCCCGGCCCACCCTGGGCCATAAACAGCGGGTCGGGAGCAGGATTTTTGGCGGTGCTGGGCAAAATCGCCACGGCCAACTGGATGCTTGGACCGTCTGGGTTATGGTGCTGTTCCGGTACGGTCACATACCCACACTTGAATCCCACCGAGGCTGGGGCTAAATATTTGACCAACGGAAACTCAAACATGCATTTGGACGGCTCAAAAGCAGCCGTGTATTGCGGATGGGGTGCTGCGGTGGGCATGTCGGCTTTAACCGGTGAAGCGAATATCAAAATAAGTAAGATGAGCCAAACTGGAAATAGATTTTTGAACACAACCTGTCTCCTGGTAATCTGTCGCTAACTATGAATTTATACTCTCTTGGGAGCTGCTATACAAGTTTGCTCCAATGCTTTGAAACCCGGTTAGAGTCGCCCAAAGTTGAATTTTGTCCCAAGGTCAAGTAAAATTATGTAAAGTTATTCTGCACAACAGTCAATTGATAGGTGACTCAATCATGCCTAACTCATTAAAATTAAATTCGCTCCTTCTTTTCATCGTCGTTGTATTGTTCCTTAGCGCCTGTGGCGGCTCGACCCGTTCAGAGGATATCGCGCCGGTGGGGGTGGCCACTGTGCCGCCAGCTACACCAGCACCACCGGCGGCGTCGAGTAGCAGCGCCGCCTCAGTTGGCACCAGTGAAGCCGCCGCGTCGGTCCCGGCTAACCCCACCGGCGAACTTCCAGCGCCGGCAGCCGTAACCGGCCCGGTCCTTAACTTCAAACTCTCCGGCGGCATCGTCGGCTTTTGTGACGACCTCACTCTTGATGCCAGCGGAGCCTTTGTCTTGCGACGCCCGTGCGCCGAACCTCCGGAAATAACCGGCACGCTGGCCCCGCCTGATTTGGACTCGCTGACTGCCTGGACCCAAAGCCTGGCCAGTTTTCAGCTAAACTCCGAAGATAAACCCGGCCAGTCCGATCGCATGAGCGCCGAATTGTCTTTCACCGGCCGTGGCAGCACCCAGGCTGATGAAGCTCAGCAGCGGGCCATTTTTGATTGGGTCAACAGCCTGCTGGTGCGGGCGCGGCCCCAGGCTGTCGCCCCACCACCTACTCCTGAACCAATCGTTATCGGCCCGGATGGCCTGTGCCCCGATATCCAACGCCCGGCGGTCCTGGTCATTGATTTTGAGCGACCCGGCGGCGTGATCATGATCGACCCCGCTACCCAGGCGAGTTGCAATTTCCAGCTCAACCAGCCGCCCTATGGTCGCATCGCCACTGTGACCGGCAAGATTTACTATTCTATCTATGATCCCGCAGCCAAAACAGTTACGGTTTGGCAGCTCAGCCCCAGCGGCGAGCAGACGCCGCTCCCTTTTACTACGGTTAGCATGGCGGAATTTGGCCCATTCAGCTTTACTGTCTCCGACGATGGGGGTAAAATAGCCTGGGCGCTGGCCGTGCCCAACGTAGAAGCCGACCCTCCGCTGTATCGGAACGATTTATATGTAGCCAATATTGACGGCTCTGCGCAGGTTACACTGCTCAATCAGGTCGAATACGAGCAAAGTTATGTTGAGCCGGTGCGTTTCTCGCCTGACCATACTACACTCTACTATGCATTGCAACCCGACGGGCTGGGCGGTTCAATTTTTAGCTTTAGCGGGCGCTACAACAGCATGTACAGCCTGTCCACCAGCGGGGGTGAACCGCAGTTGCTCTTTGCCTGCCCGCCAGAACAGGCCATTTGTATCGGCGATATTGCCCCCGATGGCAGCGCCCTGGCCTATGTTCAGCCGGGCCAGAACGTAGTTGTGCTAAGCAGCAGCGGCCAGACTCTCAGCACTATCACTCCCCCGGCCGCCGATTATATCGGTACGCCCATCTTCGGACCGACCGGCAACCTGGCCTTTGTCTCGGCCACGCTGGACCAAAGTGACGAGCAAGCCCTGCCCCGGCCCAATCCCGGCTACATCAGCCTGGTCACGCCGCCCTACACCGGCGAAGTCAAAACGCTTTTGAGCGATAACACCGTCACCACCACCTGGGAGTGGCTGGACGAAAACCGCCTCCTCTATGGGGCGATGGATGAAAACGCCAATATCGGCACAGCACTCGTTACGCTTGACGGCCAACAGGTCGACCTCTCGCCAAATTTTGCCATGGCCGTGCTGCGCTAACGGGTTGGACCCCGATTGAGACCTGTTCAACAGGAATCATCACGAGCCTGCGGCACACCACCAAGAATGCCTGTTCCTAAAGGGATACCCTGGCGGTATACCCGGCACGGGTGAAAATTCTTTCGGCGGTCGGTGGTCTGCCGTCGGCGGTCTATTTTCAGGAGCAACTCATTATGCCATACACCACCCTAATTTCCACTGCTGAACTCGGCCAATACCTGGCCGACCCGAATTGGGTCATCATTGATTGCCGTTTTTCCCTGGATGACCCCAGCCAGGGCCGGCGCGACTACCAGCAGGCCCACCTCCCCGGCGCGTTTTATGCCCATCTGGACGAAGACTTGAGCGGTCCGATTATCCCCGGTCAAACCGGCCGTCACCCACTGCCGGATCTTGAAACCACAGTGCGCACGTTTTCCAACTGGGGCATTGACTCCAGGGTGCAGGTGGTTGCCTACGATGACGGCAATGGGGCGATGGCGGCCCGGCTGTGGGGGATGCTGCGCTGGTTGGGGCATACGGCGGTGGCGGTGCTGGATGGCGGTTGGGCTCGTTGGCAGCATGAAGGCCGGCCGGTGGACAGCTCCTCCCCAACCCGCTCCCCGCGCCGCTTCACGCCCCAGCCCCGGCCCGAATTGCTGCTCGATGCCGCCGAGGTGGACCAGATTCGGACCGACCCGGCCTGGCGGCTGTTTGACTCGCGCAGTGGGGAGAGTTATCGTGGTGAAAAACCCGGCTACGATCCTATTGCCGGCCACATTCCCGGAGCAATGTCCGCCCCCTACGCCGACAACCTCGGCCCGGATGGGCTTTTTCTACCCCAAAAACAACTGCGGGCGCGGTTTGTCGCCTTGCTGGGCGACACTCCAGCCGAACAAACTGTTTTCTATTGCGGTTCTGGGGTCACGGCATGTCATAATCTATTGGCTTTAGCTCATGCCGGTCTAGGCGAAGCCCGCGTCTACGTTGGTTCCTGGAGCGACTGGATCACCGATCCGGACCGGCCTATTGCTGCCGGCGAGGATTGAGATTTATGAAGCAAGCGATCATGTTTGGCGCGGGCAATATCGGGCGAGGCTTTCTGGGCCAGCTTTTTAGCGAGTCGGGCTATCGGGTCAATTTTGTAGATGTGGACCAGACCTTGCTGGCGGCGCTCAATGCGCAGGGCCGCTACACCATCCGGCTGGTCACCAACGAGTCCAGCACCGATGTCAGCGTTGGGCCGGTCCGTGGGTTTCTGGCGACTGACCGCGACCCGGTAGCCCAGGTGGTCGCCGAGGCCGAAATTGGGGCCACGGCGGTGGGAGCCGGGGCGCTCAAGCATGTCGCGCCGACGCTGGCCGCCGGAATTATGCGGCGAGCGGATCACGGCGTAACCGCGCCGCTCAACCTGATTATTTGTGAAAACCTCAAAGACGCTGCCCGGCTGTTTAGAGGTATGCTTCAGGCCGAATTACCCTCGGCTTATCAGACCTATCTGGCGGAGTATGTCGGCCTGGTGGATACAGTTATTGCCCGCATGGTACCGCCTTTACCCCCGGAACTACGGGCGCAAGACCCCAGTTTGATCGTTGTCGAACCTTATAAGGAATTGCCGGTTGATGCGGCCGGGTTTATCGGCCCGCCGCCCGACATCGTCGGCATGCAGCCGGTGACGCCCTTTGCCTTTTACACCGAGCGCAAATTGTATATGCACAATGCCGGCCATGCCGTTTTGGGCTATTTGGGGTATCAGCGCGGGTATGTCTACGGTTACGAGGCGTTGCAGGATGCCGGCATCGCCGCAGCGGTGCGGGGCGCGATGCAGGAGTCGCAGCAAGCCCTGGAGAAAAAATATAGCCTGGCCAAAGGCGCTATCACCCCCTATTTTGAGGATGCCTTCGCCCGCTTTCACAACCGGGCTTTGGGCGATACTATCTTTCGCCTGGGGCGTGACCCCATCCGCAAGCTGGCCCCGACCGACCGGCTGATCGGGGCGGCGCTCAACGCTCTGGAACAGGGCGTCCAGCCGGTGAACCTGGTCAGGGGCATCGTCGGGGCGCTGCGCTTTGACCCGCCTGAAGACTCGATTGCCCTCCAACTGCAAGACCAACTCCAGCGCACCGGCCTGGAGGCCGTCTTAAAAAGTGCCTGCGGCTTGGCCCCAGACTCGCCGCTAGCCGCCATGATTAAATCGCAATTTGGGCAGTAGAGTGGGTCCACAGATGGACACAGATAGACGCAGATGAAACAAAAATAATATCTGTGAAATCTGTGGACTATTTTTAGCGCCGGGGTGAAACCAGGGTGGCTGCGTCCGCTTCGGTGATGGGCAAAACGACGGTGAATTTTGTGCCCACCCCTTCGACGCTCTCGGCGCGCAGGTAGCCGCCGTGCGCCTCGACGATCTCCTTGCTAATCGCCAGCCCCAGGCCGGTCCCCTGGCCGCGTTTGCGGCTTTTATCCACCTGATAAAACCTTTCAAAGATGCGGGCCAGATCTGCGGCGGGAATCCCCGGCCCGGTATCGGCCACGCCGACCTCAACAAAATTGCCCCGTTCCGACAGAGCGGTGGTGGCATCGGGCTGCACCTGGCCGGCCCGGACCCGGCGGGGGCGCGGCAAACCCTTAACCACCTGGCTGGTGATGGTCACCCGGCCAGCGGCAGGGGTGTGACGGATGGCATTGTCCAATAAATTGGTAAAAACCTGGGCCAGCCGGTCGCCATCGCCCACCACCGGCGGCAAACTGTCCCAATTTTTGACCAACTGGACCTGCTTCTGCGCTGCCTGGGGCAGCAGCCGCTCGACGGTGCTGGTTAAAATCTGGGCTAGGTCCAGAGGTGTTTTCTGCATCACGATCTGGCCGGAGTCAATCCGGGCCAGGTCGAGAAAATCCTCCACCATGCGGGCCATACGGGTAGCCTCCTGATGAATGATGCCGGCAGCCCGGCGGCGAGCCGCTTCATCGTAGGTTGCGCCTTCCATCAGCGCTTGCGAAAAACCCTGGATCGAGGTCAAGGGTGTTTTCAACTCGTGCGACACGTTGGACACAAAGTCGCGTATGGCCTGCTGGCTGCTCTCAACCCGACCCAGCATCACATTAAAGCTGGCTGCCACCCGTTTGACTTCCGGCGGGCCGCTTTCTGGCAGCCGGTGTTCATAATCGCCGGCAGCGACAGCCCCGGCCGCCGTGGCAATTCGCTGCAAGGGCAAAGCGATGGAGCGGGCAATAAAAAAGCCCAACAGCAGAGCTACCAAGAAAGCGACGCCTCCGGCGGCGAGAAAACCCCAGCCAAGTTCGCCCAACACCGCCGGCAGCCCGGACGTGCGCGGCCCGACCGCCGCCACGTAGCCAGCTTGATTCTCCGTCAGCCCCACCGGAACCGGCACAAAGGAGAATTCATCACCGTTGGGCGCAATGAAGTTCTGGACCTCGATAGAGCGGGATAATTGCGATTGCTCGTCTGCGTTGGCGGGCAGAGGAAGTTGCAGCCCGGCCAGGGTCTCCTGGCTATCGGCCAGCACTTGACCTTGATTGTCTAAGAAAAGCAGGTGGATATTGTTTTGGCTGGCTGCTGCGGTAAAACGCGACAGAATTTCGGCGCTTGATAGACCCTGCCGGTACAGGCCGTTAACCAGGGCCGCTGCCTGGCGACTCTCTGCCGCCAGCCGGAGACGGGCCAGGCGGGTTTGAATAGGCCGCGCCACCAGAATCAGCGTGACAAAGGCCAGGGTCAAGCTGACCGTAATGATGATGATGTAGGATATGATTAAACGCCCGGTGAGACTCATGGTTCAGTAGTTTAGTAGTCAGTAGCCAGTAGTCAGATATAAATCCTCTGACTACTGGCTACTGACTACTGTTATCTTCCTATTCCACAACTAATTTATAGCCAACGCCCCAGACCGTTTCAATTTTGACGCGCGAGTCATTGCCCAGCCGGTCGCGTAGATGGGCCACGTGGACATCCACGGTGCGGGTTTCGCCGTAGAAGTCAAAGCCCCAGGCCAGTTCCAGCAGCTTCTCCCGGCTCAGGGCCAGGCCCTTGTTTTGGACAAAGGTTTGCAGCAGATCAAATTCCTGGGTCCGCAATTCGAGCAGTCTGCCCTCAAGCCGGGCTTCGTGCCGGGCCGGATCGACAGTGAGCGGGCCGGCTTGCAAAACAGGTTCGGTAGAGGCAGCCGCAGGTGTTGTGGTTTTGCCCCGGCGCAGCACCGCTTTGACGCGGGCGACCAGCTCACGGGGGTTGTAGGGCTTGGTCATGTAATCGTCCGCGCCCAGTTCCAGGCCGACAATTTTATCCACATCGTCGGTGCGGGCGGTCAGCATGATGATGGGCGTCTCGCTGACAGCCCGGATTTTTTTACAAACTTCCCAGCCATTTAACTCTGGCAGCATCAGGTCCAGCACAATCAGCGCCGGCTTCAACTGCTCAAACAGCCGTAGCGCCGCCAGGCCGTCGTTGGCCGCCGCTACCTGATAGCCCTCATTTTCAAGATACAGCCGGCCCAGTTCGATGATGTTTTCTTCGTCGTCGACAATAAGAATTAGATCCCTGTTCATGGACATCCCCTTGCTGTCCATTGTATCCAAAAACGGCGGAATAAACAATAGGCAAGTCGCGCCGCGCCAAGCTAGCCTGTTTCTTGGAGTTGGTGTAAAATGGACGGCATTACCCAGTCAAGCGTTTGCATCGAAGCAAGTCTATCATGAGGTGTAAGGGATGCGGATACTAGCCATAGGCGCTCACCCCGACGATTTGGAA
>CAZRYD010000029.1:8071-12632 GCA_964604225.1 uncultured Caldilineaceae bacterium | reverse complement strand
TGAGGTGTAAGGGATGCGGATACTAGCCATAGGCGCTCACCCCGACGATTTGGAAATTCTATGTGCCGGGACGCTGGCGCGTTATGTCCAGGCCGGGCACCAGGTGGTGATGGCCGTGGCTACCGATGGGACCGCCGGGCACATGGTCATCAAGCCGCCGGAGTTGGCCCAAATTCGGGAACGGGAAGCGCGAGCCGCGGCAGAGGTACTGGAGGCGGAGTTTATCTGGCTGGGCTTCCCCGATGAACTCATCTTTAATGACCGGGAGACTCGCCTGGTCTTTGTTGATGCTATCCGTCAGGCCAGGCCCGATGTCCTCATCACCCACGCGCCTGATGATTACCATCCCGACCACCGGGTTGTCAGCAGCCTGGTTTTCGATGCCAGCTTTATCGCCAGCCTGCCGAATATTGAAACCAAGTTCCCCGTTCATCCAGTGGTTCCTCCCCTTTATTATATGGATACCGTGGCCGGCAAGGGTTTTCACCCGACCGAATACGTTGACATTACGGCGACGATTGAGCTAAAGCGCCGGATGCTGGCCTGTCATCAGAGCCAATTGACCTGGCTCAAAGATCACGATAACATTGACGTGATGGAATTTATGGAAGTGGTGGCCCGGACACGCGGTTTTCAATGCAACATTGCCTATGCCGAAGGCTTCCGCAGCGCCGATGTCTGGCCGCGCACGCCGCCCAGCCGACTGTTACCCTGAGATTCAGCGCAAACCTGTCAGCTTTGCGCTCGCTGCTAAAAAACATGACCATATTAAGGGAGAATCTATGAGACCAATCAGCAAAGTTGCACCCGGTTGGTGGGACTATACCACCCTAGAGCGAGAGATTTTAGATGATGCCGCCCGGCTAAGCGCCGATGATTTGTTGGCTCTCAGCCGACCCGGCTTCAGCGTAAAATTCTACGATACGCTTGAGGATTTTTATCTGGCCGAGGCGCTGGAATACATTACTTCCTGGCGGCAGGCCACGTCAGAGCAGCCGGCCGGCCTCTGCGGCCCGATTGGACCGACAGAGCAACTGCCCCTGGTGGCCCGGCTGGTCAACGAGTTGGAGCTTGATCTGCGCCACGCCCATTTTTGGGGCATGGACGAGTGGGTGGTGGACGGTAAAGAGGCGGGGATTGATTTCCCGCTCAGTTTTGCCAGAGCTGATATGGAACTCTGCTTCAACCGCATCCGGCCCGAACTGCGCATGCCGCTGGAGAACATCCACTTTCCCGCCGCCGACCCTAGCAAATATATCGCCAGTTGGCGCAAGGCCCGCTGCGTGGTTATGCAAGGCGGCCAGGGTGAGGTGAAGCATTGGGCTTTTAACGACCCGCCCAAACGGGAGCCGCCCTATGAGGACAACCCGCCCCCGCCGGAGGTTTACCGCCAACTGACCACGCGAGTGGTTGAACTGCACCCGATCACCCTGATTCAGAATGCCCGCACTTCGGGCGGCGGCGTGGTGCAGAATGTGCCCAGCCAGGCTATTTCGGTGGGCCCGGTGGAGACCTGGCAGGCCGAAAAGGTCTCTATCTGGCACGCCGGCGCCCACGACAACCCCTTTGGCCTGCGCCTGACCACCCTGATGATCTCCAAAAAGATACCCGACAGCGCCGTCCCGATGTCGCTGCTGGCTGACCACCCTAACGTGCAGTTCAATTTCCTGCGTAGTGGGATCGGCACCTGCGAGGCGGAGATGCATTGAGGTAAATTAAAAGGCCGGTTTCGAGGATAGCTATCCTCGAAACCGGCCTTTTAATTTCTATGGTTACCCGATCAAATCAAGATTAGGGCTTTCGTACTCGGCGGGGAGATGCTCGGTGATGGGCAGGCCGTCTTGGTTAACAAAGAACAGACCGTGACAGTATTTCCACTTCTTCATCTCGTTGTAGGGGCTATTTCTTTGATTGTTCGAATAAAGCCAGGGCCTTCGCTTCATTCCAGGTTTCATCTAGCTCTTTGGCTACGGCTGAAGCGACCTCGGCGGCTGTGCCGTCACGCTCCTGCTCTTTGCCCCACTTGAACATCGAGGTGTAGGCGGCGGCGCTGGTTTGGCCGGCGCGCGAGGCGGCGTTTTCGACCGCCTGTTGAAATCGGGCGGGTAAATTCTCTCTGACTGTGCCATTCACATCCGTGGCTTTAACACCCAGTGGAATGTGTTCCCAATATAAGATTTGGTAACGTGCCATTGCGTTTTTCTACCTTTTTACTCAATGCCGTCGAGTTGGATAAGGTTGTGTTGGGGTTACAGGCGGCATCATCTTGTTGAAATTTTTGGGTAAAACGTTGAATTTATCGGCTTTAGTTTACACGTTTCAGACTAAAATTGCAACTTCCCTGAGAAAGTTGTCATTCCCTGAAAGATTAGAGTTGGATTAGAAACTGTGGCAGGTGCTTGAAAAAATCCGTTTCTTTGATTAAAATACCATCGTTGTCGAAAGATTGGTTGCGCGTCTGGCCAACTAATCTTTTTTTTGACCCGTCCTTGAATCCATCAACCGGAGGCTCCCAACAATTTTATGGAAATGAAAACCATTCGTGAGCTGAATGAAGCTGTGGCCCAGGAAGCTCTTTTCTTGCAAGACCTGCTGGTCGAGGTCAACCAGGTGATGGTTGGTCAGGAGAAGCTGATCGAACGCTTGTTGATTGCGCTGCTGGCCGACGGCCACATTTTGCTGGAAGGCGTGCCCGGTCTGGCCAAAACGCTGGCCATCAAGACCCTGGCTCAGACGGTGCAGGCTCAATTTCAGCGCATCCAGTTCACCCCGGATTTGCTGCCCGCCGACCTGATCGGCACGGAAATTTATAACCCCCGCACCAATGAGTTCACCTCGCATCGCGGCCCGCTCTTTGCCAATTTTATCCTGGCCGATGAAATCAACCGCGCCCCGGCCAAAGTCCAGAGTGCCTTGCTGGAAGCCATGCAGGAGCGTCAGGTAACGATTGGCGCGGAAACATTTCGGTTGGAAGAACCTTTTTTGGTGATGGCCACCCAAAACCCCATCGAACAGGAAGGGACGTATCCCTTGCCTGAAGCCCAGGTAGATCGTTTTATGCTCAAAGTGGTGGTCGACTATCCCAGCCGCGCGGAAGAACGGCTGATTATGGACCGTATGACCGGAGTGCGCCTGCCCGAAGTCAGGCCGGTGATCGAACCAGTCGATTTGCTGCACGCTCGCGAAGTGGTGCGCCAAGTCTACGTGGATGAGAAAATCAAGGAATATGTACTGGACCTCGTTTTTGCCACCCGCCAGCCCGGCGAGAATGGGCTGACCGGCTTACAACCCCTGATCGCCTTTGGCGCGTCACCCCGGGCCACCATTTACCTGATTATGGCTGCTCGCGCGCACGCTTTCTTGAAGGGTCGTGGTTTTGTCACCCCGGAAGACATCAAGCAAATTGCACCCGATGTACTGCGCCATCGCATTGTCATCAGCTACGAAGCCGAAGCCGAAGAAATCACCAGCTCCGAGATTGTACAGCGCATCCTGGATCAAATCGAAGTACCATAATGATGGCGAATGAGCGAATGATGAATGACCAAAATTATTATTCGCTTATTCGCCAATTCGCTCATTTACTATGTTATCACCTGAACTGATTAGAAAAATTCGACGTATTGAAATCCGCACCCGCCACCTGGTCAATGATAGCTTTGCCGGCGAGTATCACGCCATTTTCAAAGGGCGCGGGATGGAGTTTGACGAGGTGCGGCCCTACCAGCCCGGTGACGAAGTTCGCACCATTGATTGGAACGTGACCGCTCGCACCGGCGAGCCCTTTGTCAAGCGCTTTGTCGAAGAGCGCGAGCTGACCGTAATGCTGCTGGTCGATGCCAGCGCCTCGGGCAAGTTTGCTACGGTCAACCGCTTTAAACGAGAAATCGCGGCGGAATTGGCCGCCGTCTTGGCCTTTTCGGCCATCACCAATAACGATAAGGTGGGGGTGCTCATCTTCACCGACCGGATCGAGCTATTTATCCCGCCCCGTAAAGGCCGCCGCCACGTGCTGCGGCTCATTCGAGATTTGTTGGCTTTTGAGCCAGTGGGGCAGCAGACCGATCTGAAGTTGGGCTTGGACACGATTAATCATCTGCTCAAGCGACGGAGCATTATTTTTCTCATCTCCGACTTTCTTGCGCCGCCGGAAAGTTATCGCTCGGCCCTGCAATTTAGCAATCGCCGCCATGATGTGATTGCGGTGACCATTAGTGATCCCCGGGAACAGGAGCTGCCTAACATCGGGCTGATGGCCCTGGAAGACGCTGAAACGGGTCAGGTGAAGTGGGTTGATACCAGCAGCCGCCACTGGCGTCAAGCCTTTGGCGAGCGAGTCAACGAACTAAAAACGGGCCGCGAACGGGTCTTTCGCAAAGCTAAAGTAGACCGCATTGACATCTCTACCGATGCTGAGTATGTTACCCCCTTGACCACTTTTTTTGAGAAGCGCGCCCGCCGCCTGCGGCGGTGAAGCCGAGCGCTGACCAACGACTGCCGAGCTGTTACCTCGCAAATAAGGGTCTTTCGGCGTCGCTGACTGAACTTTTATATGAATTCT
>CAZRYD010000029.1:0-7971 GCA_964604225.1 uncultured Caldilineaceae bacterium | reverse complement strand
CTCACCGTCGGCGACCGGGTAATGCTGCGGCTGGAAGTCACCCATCCCACCGACTCGCAGGCTGCTTTGCCGCAGGTGCCGGAGCAGTGGGGACCGTTTGAGGTGGTTGACCAAACCCGCCCGGAGACGGTCGATAACAACGACGGCACCGCCACAACCGGCAAAGATATTGTCGTCACCCTCTTTGAACCGGGCCAATACCAAACGCCCTCGCTGGTGGTCACGCATAACAAAGCTGATGGGACGGCTGAAGAGTTAGGCGCGCCGGTGGTTCAGCTAACCATCACCAGCGTTCTAACCGATGATACGGATTTGCGGGACTTGAAGCCTCAGGCTGAACTGCCGCTGCCGCCTATCTGGCCCTGGATCGTGGCCAGCATCTTGTTGAGCATGTTTTTCCTGGGGCTGCTGGCCGGGGTGGGCTTGTGGCTGTATGATCGCCGCCGTAAACGGGCCAGGCTGGAGTTGGCCCCCCTGCCGTTTATTGACACCCGCCCGCCGGAAGTGATTGCCCTGACCGAATTGGATCGGATTGAAGGCTTAAACCTGCCGGTCCACCACCAGATCAAAGAGCATTATTCCCTGGTTGATGTTTGCCTGCGCCGGTACATCGAAGGCCGCTATCAAATCCCGGCGCTGGAGCAAACCAGCGGGGAGTTACGCACGGCCTTTCGGAAATCGGCCACACCGGCCGAAGATGCCGCAGAATTTATGGATATTTTCGCCGAAAGTGATCTGGTTAAATTTGCCCGTTACGTGCCTCACGCTGATAATGTAAATGGCCTGGTGAATCGAGCGCGTCACCTGGTGAATATCACCACGCCGGAAGTTGTTGAAGCGTTGGCTCAGCCGGCGGCGCTCGAAGCGGAGGTGATGCCATGACCACCCTCCATTTTGCCTCACCCTGGCTGCTGTTGTTGCTGCTCGCGCCGGTTTTGCTGGCCTTGAGGCCGTTGCTGGCTCGCACCCGGCAGCAACCAGCCACGCTGCAATACTCCGATGTACGCCTGGCGGCCCAACTGAGCCCATCGTGGCGGCAGCGGGGACGCTTGGTCTTGCCGGTGCTGCGCTTTCTGGCCTTGGCCCTGCTGATTGTGGCCCTGGCCCGACCTCAGGCCGGCAGCGCCCGCGAAATCATCACCGGCGAAGGTATTGATATCGTCATTGTATTGGATATTTCCGGGAGCATGGCCGCCCTGGATTTTGAGCCGAATCGTCTCGGCGCGGCCAAACGGGTGATCCACGATTTTGTCCAGCAGCGCAAGTATGACCGGGTGGGCCTGGTTATTTTTGCCAGCGAAGCCTTCAGCCAGGTGCCGCCGACCCTGGATTACAAAGTGTTGGAACGTGTGCTCGACGACACGCAGGTATCGTGGGATATTGGCTTAGACAGCGGTACAGCCATCGGCCTGGGGCTGGCTAATGGGGCCAACATGCTGCGGGACTCCAAAGCCGACAGCCGGGTCATTGTCCTGCTCACCGATGGGGCCAACAACTCCGGCCAGGTTGACCCGCTAACCGCCGCTCAAATCGCCAAGGCGTTGAAGATTCGCGTTTATACCATTGGTGCGGCGCGACCCGGTCCGGCGGCCCTGCCTTTCCCGGATGGCCGGATTGAGTATCGCGACTCTGAAATTGATGAAGAAACCCTGCGCAAAATTGCCGATATTACCGGCGGCCTTTATTTCAGAGCCGAAGATGGACAAGGTTTGCAGGAAATTTATAATACCATTAACAATTTGGAGCGTTCCCAGGTTGAGGTTAAAACGTTTACTCGTTATCGTGAGTTAGCTGTTTGGTTTATTTTGCCGGCTGCTCTGATCCTGGCCCTGGAGATCTTGCTGCGGCGGACGTTGTTTAGAACCATACCTTAAAGGATAGCGAATGGCGATTCATAAGTTCAATTTATCGCCATTCGCCATTCGCTGAATCGCTGAATCGTTATGGATTTTGCTGAACCCACCTATCTAATCTGTTTTGTGCCTTTGCTGTTGCTGGGGCTGTTGTTGTTTTTCCTGTCTAAGCATAAACAGGCGGCCATAAACCGCCTGGGCGCGCCGCAGTTGATTGCCCGCCTGAGTGCTGCGGTCAATTGGCCGGGACGCCGCTGGCAGACCGGACTGTGGTTTTTGGCCCTGGCTCTGGTGATTGTCGCCTTGGCCCGGCCTCGCTGGGGCGCGCAGGTGGAAATTGTGGAGCGCCAGGGGGTTGAGATCATGGTGGCCCTGGATGTGTCGCAGAGCATGCTGGCCGAGGATATCAAACCCAATCGCCTGGCCCGGGCCAAGCTGGAAATTTCGGAGCTGATGGACCGTCTGGAAGGGAATGAGTTGGGGCTGGTGGTTTTTGCCGGGGCGGCTTATATCCAGTTTCCGCTCACGGCCGATTTTTCCACGGCCCGCTTCTTTTTGGAATCCGCCCATCCGGGCATGATTTCGCGCCCTAGCACCAACCTGGCCGATGCCATGCAGATGGCCATGAGTGGTTTCAATGAGGAACGGGCCAGTCAAAAAGTAATAATTTTGCTCACCGACGGTGAAGCTAATGAGTCGACCGATGAAGTGAGCAAAATGACCCAAAAAGCGGCTGATGAAGGTATAATCATCTACACCATTGGCTTTGGCTCGCCTCAGGGCGAACCGATTCCTGAGTATGATGACCAGGGCAATTTAACCGGCTATAAAAAGGACCGCCAGGGTGAGACGGTTCTCTCTCGTCTGGATGAGACCACCTTGCAGCAAATCGCCTTGACGACCAATGGCCGCTACTTCCGTGCTGCGGCCGACGGCCGCGAGGTCGGCTTTCTGGCCGACGCGATTGGCCAGCTTCAGACCGGTGAACTGGAGAGTCGTTTTGAAACGCGGGGGATTGAGCGGTTTCAGGGGTTTTTGGGCCTGGCCGTTGTGGCCCTCATTATCATCGAATTAATTCCTGATCGGCTTAAGCAAAAGTCGCCCAAACCTGAAACCGGGCCGGGCAAAGCTTTCAACGTTAAAGCGGAACCAAAGACTCCCTGGGGACAGAACATTGAGGAGTACCCGTGAAATATAGCTATCTAATTATTTTGTTGGCGGTGGTGCTGGGCCTGGCGGCCTGCGGCCCTTCGGCGGCGCGTTACAACAATGACGGCAATGAAAAATTTGCGGCAGAAGAATATGACGACGCCCTGAATGATTATACCTCGGCTCAGCACGAGAACCCGGATTTGCCGGAGCCTTATTATAATGCCGGTAGTGCTTTCCATCGCAAAGATGACTATGAGGCTGCCATCGCCCAAACCCAGCAGTCGCTGCGGAGCGCCAAAGACGAACTGGCTGAACAGGGTCACTATAATTTGGGCAATAGTTATTTCAAAATGGAGGATTGGCAGGCCGCAGTAGACGCTTATAAAGAGGCCTTGCGTTTGAAGCCGGATGATGCGGACGCCAAGCATAACCTGGAATTGGCGCTGCAGATGCTGCAACAGCAGCAACAACAACAGCAACAACAACAGCAGCAAGGACAATCGCAAGGCGACCAGCAGCAGCAAAATCAGGGCGGCGGTCAAGGCCAGCAGCAGCCGCAGCAGGGTCAACAGGGCAACCAGCAGCAAGACCAGGGTGGTGGAAATCAAAACCAGGAGCAGCAGAACCAGTCGCAGTCTTCAGGCGGCTCGGAGCCGCAGCAAGATCAACAGTCCGGCAACGGCACCGAACTTTCGCCCGAAGAGGCTCAGCAATTGCTGGATGCTCTGGGGCAAAATAGCCAGACTTTGCAAGAGCGACTGAATCAAACCTTTGGCGACGGCAGCAGCGAGGGCGGCTTTGGCGGCGCCCCCAAACCGCTGCCCGCTCAAGATTGGTAATTTTATGGGGTTCAGGTTCCAGATGTCGCGTTTCACCTTTCACCTTGTGGCCGCAATCCTGCTGAGCGTGGGCTGGATTGGTCCCACTTCCACCCCAGCTTCGGCTCAGGCTGCGCCCATCACCGCTACAGTGGATCGGACAATCCTTTCTACCCGGGAGCAACTCTCCCTCACCGTCACCGTGACCGGGGATTTTTTGGATATTCCCAACCCCGACTTGTCTCAGTTAACTGATTTTGTGGTTGTCAGCAGCAGTACCTCAACCCAAGTCAGTATTGTCAATGGCGATTTAACCACCCAGGGCGTGTTTGTCTACGAGCTCCAGCCGTTGCGCGAAGGCGGACTGGTGGTTAACCCCATCAGTATCAATCTTAACGGTCAAATTTATCAGACTGAACCAATTGATATTCGGGTGGTGGCCAGCAGCATGCCTGTCCCCACTTCGACTCCGTCAGGGCAGGAGCCGGGTGCGATTGAGGGTCAAGACTTTTTTGTCGAGGCCCAAATTGATAACCCCAAACCCTATCTGGGACAGCAAATCACCTATACCTTTCGATTGTATCAAGCCGCCGGCTTTATTGGCCAGCCCGATTATCAACCGCCTGCTTTTACCAACTTTTGGAGCCAGACCATCGCCACCCAGCCAACCTATAATAAGAGCGCCGACGGCCGCGATTATATCGTAACCGAGATTCACACTGCGCTTTTCCCCGCCAATTTGGGTCCGGTGACAATTTCCCCGGCCAAGATTGTCATCCCCAACTTTCCCTATCAAGATATTGTGCTGGAAACCGAACCGCTTACGATTGACGTGCAATCGCTGCCAGATGGCGCGCCTGCTGAATTTAAAGGCGCGGTGGGACAATTTGAAATTAAAGCGGGTCTGAGTGAAAATGAGACAGCGGTCAATGAGCCTGTCACCCTGATCGTTGAAATAAAGGGCGCCGGCAATATCGAAGCGTTGGTGGAGCCACCCTTGCCCAAACTCCCCAACTGGCGAGTCTTTGAAAGCCAGGCCAAAAGCACGGTTGAGGTGCAAGGTGATACGGTTTACGGCACCCGCCGCTTTGAACGGCTGATTGTGCCCGGCCAGGCGGGCAATTTTACCATCCCGCCGATCAATTTTACCTATTTTGATCTTGAAGCGGGCCAGTACCGGACCATCAACAGCCAGTCCATTCCGGTGGTGGTCAAGCCTGGGCCGGGAGAAGATTTGCCTCCGCCGCTGGTGGCTCCCGGTCCTACCAAGCAAGAAGTGGCCTTGCTGGCCGGCGACATTCGCCATATCAAGCCGGTGCCGCCTTCCTTGAGCAACCAAGAGACCTCTTTGCTAAACCAGCCGCTTTATTGGAGCGCCTGGATTCTGCCGGTTTTGCTGGTGGGGGGGATGTGGATTTGGCAAAATAGGCGGCAATATCTCTTGATGAACGCCGCCTATGCCCGCAGTCAGAGCGCCCGGCGGGTGGCGCAGAAGAGGCTGGCTGAGGCGCAGCGGTCGGGGGCTGACAGCTATGCTGCGGCTCATCGGGCGCTGTTGGGGTATCTGTCTGACAAATTAGATCGACCTACCGCCGGTTTGACCAACGATAGTCTGGTGACCCTGCTCAAAACCACCAAACTTACCTCCGAGCTAATCGAGCGGGTTCAAGACACACTGGCCCAGATTGATGTGGGCCGTTTTGCGCCAGGCGGTGAGGCTGCCGTCGGTTCTTTTATTTCCGAAACGCATCAACTCATCAACGACCTGGAAAAGCGCTTTAAAGAGATAGAAAATAGAAATTAGACAAGAAGATGAAGCCTGACAGGTCTGTGTTAAAAATAATAATAATCCTGTTCACGGCGTGGCTGCTGACCCAGCTTGTCACTTTGTCGGTGGCTTTGGCGCAAAACCCGGTAACCCCAACCGAGGCTATGCGGGTGGCTAATCAAGATTATGAAGCCGGAAAATATACCGATGCAGCGGCCATTTATGAAGCCATCCTTAACTCGGGCCTGCATCACAGCAGCGTCTATTACAATCTCGGCAATGCTTATTTCAAACAGGGAGATTTGGGCCGGGCCATTCTTAATTATCGCCGCGCTCAGCGCCTTGATCCCCGTGACGCCGATATTGCGGCCAATCTGAGCATTGCCCGGGCCCAAACGGTGGACAAGCTTGATGCGCCTGTCGAGGGCGGCTTGTCTAATCTGGTCCAACTGGCCGAAGAGTGGTTGACTTTGAGCGAAGCCTTGCTGCTGGCGCTGGCTTTGTGGCTGCTGGTGGGGGTTCTGGCGTTGGTAGCACTGCTCAAACCGACACTGCGCCGCTGGTGCGCTATCGGTATGGGGCTGCTGACCATATTTTTGATAGCGGGCTCGATTTCGATGGCCAATCGTTATTACAAGGATCAAGACACCCCTCCGGCCGTGATCGTGGCCGAAGCAATTGATGTTACCAGCGGGCCGGGCACTTCCGAGCAGTACCTGGTGGAGTTTACCCTCCACTCCGGCGCGGAGGTCAGCCTGCTGGAAAGTCGCCCCGGTTGGCAGCGCATCACCCTCCCCGGCGATTTACAGGGCTGGGTACCGGATGAAGCCGTGGCGCGGGTGAGTGAATAAAAAACGGGGGTGAGTTTGATGCTCACCCCTGTTTTAGTTTAACCCATTCACTCCAAATCCAGTTTGATATGCAAATCGCGCAACTGCTGGGCCGTTACGTCGGTGGGCGCGCCGGCCATAAGATCGGCGGCGGACTGGCTCTTGGGGAAAGCGATGACCTCGCGGATGTTCGGCTCGCCGGCCAGGAGCATCACAATCCGGTCAATTCCGGGAGCGATGCCACCGTGCGGGGGCGTGCCGTACTCAAAGGCTTCAACCATGTGGCCAAACTGGCGTTTGGCCTCCTCGATGTCCAGGCCGATCAGGCCAAAGACCTTCTCCTGCAAATCGCGCTGGTGTATCCGGATGCTGCCGCCGGCGATTTCGTAGCCGTTCAAGACCAAATCGTACTGCTTGCCGCGCGCCTGGCCGGGATTGGTGTCCAGCAAGGAGATGTCCTCATCCATAGGTGCGGTGAAGAGATGATGGCTGGGATCCCAGCGTTTTTCCTCTTCGTTCCAGACCAGGAAGGGAAAGTCGATCACCCAGCAAAAAGCCAGCACATTCGGGTCAAACAAGCCCAGGCGCTGCCCCAGCTCGACCCGCAGCCGTCCCAATGATTCGTTGGTGATGGCCGGCTTGTCGGCCACAAACAGCAGCAGATCGCCCGGTTCTGCCTGCAACTGGCTGATGATAGCCGCTGTTTCCTCCGCTGAGAGAAACTTGGCAAAGGAAGAACGGGCCGAGCCGTCGGCTTCCACGGCCAGCCAGGCTAACCCTTTGGCCCCGAACTCTTTGACAAATTCGGCCAACTCGTCAATTTGCTTGCGGCTGTAGTTTGGCCCCTGCCCTTTGACCTTCATCCCTTTGACCAGCCCGCCGGCTGCTACCGTGTCGCTAAAGACCTTGAAGCCGCTGTGGGCTACCACGGAGTTAAGTTCCACCAACTCCATCCCAAAGCGAATGTCGGGATTATCCCGGCCAAAGCGGGCCATCGCCTCCTGGTAACTCAAGCGTGGGAACGGTTTGTAGAGAATTTGCCGGTCGGTGTTGTTTTCGACGATGCCGATCATCAGCCGCTCGATCAAGGTCATCACGTCTTCCCGGTCCACAAAACTCATTTCCATGTCAAGTTGGGTGAATTCGGGTTGGCGGTCGCCGCGCTGATCCTCATCGCGGAAGCAGCGAGCGATCTGAAAATAGCGGTCGTAGCCGGCCACCATGATCAACTGCTTGAGCTGCTGCGGGCTTTGCGGTAGAGCATAGAATTTGCCTGGATGAACCCGGCTGGGCACCAGATAATCGCGCGCCCCCTCTGGCGTGGTTTTGAACAGAATCGGCGTCTCAATTTCCACAAAACCTTCCTCACTGAGGAAGTTGCGAATATAGCGCACCACGTTATGGCGCAGCATAATATTCCGCCTCATGCGCTGGCGGCGCAAATCCAGATACCGATAGCGCAGGCGCAGCCCTTCATCCACCGTGGTTTCTGTGTTGATGTCGAAGGGTGGGGTTTTGGCCTTGTTCAAAATCTTCAGCGGTTGCCCTTC